>NZ_JBMRBK010000075.1:0-159875 GCF_057351765.1 Trinickia sp.
AAGCTGAAGCTCGTGGCGTTGGAGACGTTGCCGGCCACATCGGTTTGGCGCACTTCGACGCTGTTCGTGCCTTCGGTGGCGGTGAAGCTGCTGCTCCAGCTTTGACCGCCATCAGTCGAATATTCGACGGCGGCGCCGTTCTCGACACCGCTCAGATTCAGTGTGCCGACGTTGGTGATGTGGTCGGTCGCGCTGCTGCCGGAGTCGGTGGCAAGGCTCACGCCCGGGGCGGCAGCCGCTGTATCGAGGGTGAAGCTGAAGGTCGTGGCGTTGGAGACGTTGCCGGCCACATCGGTTTGGCGCACCTCGACGCTGTTCGTGCCTTCGGTGGCGGTGAAACTGGTGCTCCAGCTTTGACCGCCATCGGTGGAGTATTCGACCGTAGCGCCGTTCTCGACACCGGTGAGGTTCAGTGTGCCGACGTTGGTGATGTGATCCGAGGCGCTGCTGCCCGAATCGGTGGCAAGCGCGACGCCGGGGGCTGCGGCCGCTGTATCGAGCGTGAAGCTGAAGCTCGTGGCGTTGGAGACATTCCCCGCTACATCAGTTTGACGAACTTCGACGCTGTTCGTGCCTTCGACGGCGGTGAAACTGCTGCTCCAGCTTTGGCCGCCATCAGTCGAATATTCGACAGCGGCGCCGTTCTCGACACCGCTCAGATTCAGTGTGCCAACGTTGGTAATGTGATCCGAGCCACTGCTGCCGGAGTCGGTAGCAAGCGCCACGCTCGGGGCAGCAGCCGCCGTATCAAGGGTGAAGCTGAAGCTCGTGGCGTTCGAGACGTTGCCGGCCACATCGGTTTGGCGCACCTCGACACTGTTCGTGCCTTCGGTGGCGGTGAAACTGCTGCTCCAGCTTTGCCCGCCATCGGTGGAGTATTCGACCGTAGCGCCGTTCTCGACACCGGTGAGGTTCAGTGTGCCGACGTTGGTAATGTGATCCGAGCCACTGCTGCCGGAGTCGGTGGCAAGCGTCACGCCCGGGGCAGCGGCGGTTGTATCGAGGGTGAAGCTGAAGGTCGTGGCGTTCGAGACATTCCCGGCCACATCAGTTTGACGCACCTCGACGCTGTTCGTGCCTTCGACGGCGGTGAAGCTGCTGCTCCAGCTTTGCCCGCCATCGGTGGAGTACTGTACCGTAGCGCCGCTCTCGACACCGCTCAGATTGAGCGTGCCAACGTTTGTGATGTGGTCGGTCGTGCTGCCGCCCGAATCGGTGGCAAGCGCCACGCCCGGGGCGGCAGCCGCCGTATCAAGGGTGAAGCTGAAGCTGGTGGCGTTCGAGACGTTGCCCGCAACATCGGTCTGGCGCACTTCGACAGAATTCAACCCCTCCACTGCATTGAAACTGCTGGTCCAATGAGCGCCGTTATCGGTGCTGTACTGTACAGCCGCACCGGTTTCGACACCGCTGAGATTGAGCGTGCCGACGTTGGTGATGTGATCCGAGGCACTGCTGCCGGAGTCGGTGGCAAGCGTCACGCCCGGCGCGGCTGCTGCTGTATCGAGGGTAAAGCTGAAGCTCGTGGCGTTGGAGACGTTGCCGGCCACATCGGTTTGGCGCACTTCGACGCTGTTCGTGCCTTCGGTGGCGGTGAAACTGCTGCTCCAGCTTTGCCCGCCATCAGTCGAATATTCGACGACGGCGCCGCTCTCGACACCGCTCAGATTGAGCGTGCCGACGTTGGTGATGTGGTCGGTCGCGCTGCTGCCGGAGTCGGTGGCAAGCGCCACGCCCGGGGCCGCGGCGGTTGTATCGAGCGTGAAGCTGAAGCTCGTGGCGTTCGAGACGTTGCCGGCTACATCGGTTTGACGAACTTCGACGCTGTTCGTGCCTTCGACGGCGGTTAAGCTGCCGCTCCAGCTTTGCCCGCCATCGGTGGAGTACTGTACCGCAGCGCCGCTCTCGACACCGGTGAGGTTCAGTGTGCCAACGTTAGTGACGTGGTCGGTGGCGCTGCTGCCGGAATCGGCGGTAAGGCTCACGCCCGGGGTGGCCACCGCTGTATCGAGGGTGAAGCTGAAGCTCGTGGCGTTGGAGACGTTGCCGGCTACATCGGTTTGCCGGACTTCGACGCTGTTCGTGCCTTCGACGGCGGTAAAGCTGGTGCTCCAGCTTTGGCCACCATCGGTGGAGTACTGTACGGCGGCGCCGTTCTCGACACCGGTGAGGTTCAATGTGCCGACGTTAGTGATGTGATCCGAGGCGCTGCTGCCCGAATCGGTGGCAAGCGCGACGCCTGGGGCTGCGGCCGCTGTATCGAGGGTGAAGGTGAAGGTCGTGGCGTTCGAGACGTTGCCCGCTACATCGGTTTGACGAACTTCGACGTTGTTCGTGCCTTCGACGGCGGTGAAGCTGGTGCTCCAGCTTTGGCCACCATCGGTGGAGTACTGTACGGCGGCGCCGTTTTCGACACCGGTGAGGTTCAGCGTGCCGACGTTGGTGATGTGATCCGAGCCACTGCTGCCGGAATCGGTGGCAAGGGTCACGCCCGGGGCAGCGGCGGTTGTATCGAGGGTGAAGCTGAAGGTCGTGGCGCTGGAGACGTTGCCGGCCACATCGGTCTGCCGCACCTCGACAGAATTCAACCCCTCGACTGCAGTGAAACTGCTGGTCCAATGAGCACCGTTATCGGTGCTGTACTGTACGGTGGCGCCGTTCTCGACACCGCTGAGGTTCAGTGTGCCGGCGTTGGTGACGTGGTCGGTCGTGCTGCTGCCCGAATCGGTGGCAAGGGTCACGCCCGGGGCGGCGGCGGTTGTATCGAGGGTGAAGCTGAAGGTCGTGGCGTTCGAGACATTCCCGGCCACATCAGTTTGACGCACCTCGACGCTGTTCGTGCCTTCGGTGGCGGTAAAGCTGCTGCTCCAGCTCTGCCCGCCATCGGTGGAGTACTGTACCGTAGCGCCGTTCTCGACACCGCTGACGTTCAGCGTGCCGACGTTGGTGACGTGGTCGTTCGTGCTGCTGCCGGAGTCGGTGGCAAGGGTCACCCCCGGCGCGGCAGCCGACGTATCGAGCGTAAAGCTGAACGTGGTCGCCGCCGATACGTTGCCTGCCGTATCAATTTGCCGCACCTCGACAGAATTCAGCCCCTGCACCGCACTGAAACCGCTGGTCCAATGAGCGCCGTTATCGGTGCTGTACTGTACCGTCGCGCCCGCTTCAACACCGGTGAGGCTCAACGCACCGACGTTCGTCACGTGATCCGATGCGCTGCTGCCCGAGTCCGTCGTCAGGGCTACCCCAGGAGCCGCCGCGGCCGTTGTGTCGAGCATGAACGAGCAGGTCGACGTTGCCGAAACATTGCCAAGGACATCGACCTGCCGCACTTCGACGGAATTCAGTCCTCCAACGGCAGTGAAGCTACTGCTCCAATGCGCGCCATTGTCGGTGCTGTACTGCACGGTGGCACCATATGCAAGGCCGCCCAGGGAGAGCGTGCCATCCGAGGTGATCCAGTCGTGCGCGGAATTCCCCGTGTCGTTTGCCAATGCCACGACAGGCGCCGGCGGCGCAATGTCGACATAGGCCGTCGCCCAACTGAGCGTGCCGTTGCCGAGTCGAATCGCATAGTTGAAGCTGTCTTGCGCGTAACCCAGCGTGTTGAAACTGTTTGCAAGCCAGGAAGAGTCGATGTGGCTGGCATCGTATCCGACTTTTCCGTCGGACGTGATCCAGATGTGCGCACCATGCGCACTGTAGTCCGTACTGACGGCTTCCGCGCGCGTGGTGTCCTGAGTCAACAGCGCGCTTTGTTCCTGCGTCAGCGTAGTCTCGGTACCGCTATCGACGGAGTAGAGTGTCTTCGCCGCTCCGCCGAGATCGTTGGCCATCACATTCAGGTAGACAACGCCGAGCGAGTTGTCGGTCAGCCCTGTCTGCGCGGATGTATAGACGTCGTCGGTGGCCTGCGGCGTGTTGCTGATCGAGACAGTCGTTCCGCTGGTGATGGTAGCCATGAGTCTTCCCCGTTTTGTTTAGTGCCTGGCACAACCAGTCTCGACGAAGCGATGCCGCCGAGCCGTATGTGAATAAAACTGAAATCCGCTTGATCTCAACGCTCGCGTAACGCAGTTTCCTTCGTCTTGATCACGGGCTTGAGCAGGTAATGCAGTACAGTTCGGCGCCCGGTCTGGATATCGACGGTCGCAATCATCCCCGGCACGATCCGCACAGGCTCGCGCTGGCCGCTGGGCTTGTTCGTCTTCGTGCGAACGAGGACACGGTAGTAACTTTCCGGCTTTTCGCCGGGGCGCTCGGGCACCAAGGTGTCGGCGCTGATGTCCTCGACCGTCGCGGGAAATCCGCCATAAATGGAAAAGTCGTAAGCGGAAAGCTTGACCGTTGCGTCCTGACCCGGGTGCAAAAACGCGATGTCCGAAGGCTTCACGCGTGCCTCGATCAGTAACGTCTCGTCGAGCGGCACGATTTCGAGCAGGTCCATGCCCGGCTGAACGACACCGCCCACGGTGTTGATCTTGATTTGCTTGATCATGCCTTTCACGGGCGCCCGCACGGTCGTGCGCGTGACACGGTCTTCCAGTGCAACGTTGGCCGCGCTCAGGGCCGCTTGTTCGGCGCGCGTTTCATTCAGTTCCTTCATCGCGTCCGCCCGGAAGCGCGCGGTGAGCTCGTCGATCTTTTGTCGAGCTTCACGCCACGCAGCGTCCAGCCTTGGCATGGCGAGTCGCGTTGCATCCAGCTCGCCCTTCATATCGTTGGCCTGGCGTTCCAGCCGCAACACTTCCACATCGGAAACGGCACCCTTTTGGACCAGTGGGCTCGTCAACTCGAGTTCCTTGGCGACGAGGCTGTAACTGTGCTGCAGTTGCACCTCGCGCGAACGCTTCTCCGCCAGTTCCTGGCGATGTTGCTCCGACTGTTGTTTGAGCACGGCCAGGTTCGCTTGCAATTCACGCTGACGGGATTCGAACAGCGATTGTTCCTGATTGAGCAGCGACGGATCCGTTTTCTCCAATTGCGGAGGAGCGATAAACGCCGTGTCGTTCGCTTCCGCAGTGAGCCGTGCGATCCTCGCGATCAACGCGGCATCCTTGGTTTTTCCCTCTTTGTACGACGATGCAAACCGTGTGTCGTCGATGCGCAACAGCGGCTCGTCTTTCCGCACGACTTGCCCGACACGGACCATGATCTCGGAGACGATGCCGCCATCGAGGTTTTGCACGACTTGAATTCGGCGTGTCGGGATAACCTTTCCCTCTCCAACGATGACCTCGTCTACGTTGGCGAACGCGGCCCAAGTCAATGCGGCGAGGAAGAAGGCCAATGTCGCCCAGAGGATCCAGTGGGTGAAATAGCGCGGCCCTTCCATGACGGCTGCGCAGCGCTCGCGCATGAACGCCGTATCGTCGGGCCGCGGCCGCAGCGCGGCACTCATGCGATATGCCAGAGCCGCGAGCGTGCCGCGGTGCACGGTCGACGAATCCGCGCCGTTGTGCTCAGCCGGCCGCGACATGAAGCCTCCTTCCGGCAAGGGCGGCCAAGACCTGATCCTTGGGCCCATCGGCGATGACGCGTCCCTGATCCATGACGATCAGCCGGTCGACGAGCGCCAGCAGGGATGCACGATGCGTAATCAGCACCAGCGTACGCCCTTCGAGTTGCGGGGCGAGCCGCGCCTTGAAGAGCTCTTCGGAGCGGTTGTCCATTGCGCTGCTCGGCTCGTCGAGCACCAGAATGGGCGGCGAGAGCAACTCGGCGCGCGCGATCGCGATCGCCTGCCGCTGACCGCCGGACAATGCTTCGCCTCGTTCGCCGACGGGCAGGTCGAATCCGTTCGGCAGACGGTCGACGAAGTCCGCCACCCCGGAAATTCGCGCCGCGCGCAGTACGGCCGCATCGTCCGCGCTCGGCGCACCGAGCACGATGTTTTCTCTCACGGAGCCGTTGAAGAGCACGACATCCTGCGGAACGTGGCCGATACCGCGCCGCAGTTGTGCAGGATCGAACTGTCGCAACTCGACGCCGTCGACAAGCACATTCCCGGAAGCGGGCGGGTACAGGCCGAGAATCAGTTTTTCGACGGTAGTCTTTCCCGAGCCGACCCGGCCGATGATGCCGACACGTTCTCCGGCAGCAATCCGGAACGACACGCCTTCGAGCGCAGCGCCGGTTTGGCGGGGATATGAAAAATGGACATTCTTGAATTCGATGCTCCCGCGCAGCGCAGGGCGGTGCACGAACCGTTTGTCGGCAGGGCGCTCGACCGGCAGATGCATCAATCGCTGGATCGATGCGAGCGCGCCGCGCGACTGGTGATAGCGGGTCAGCAGGGACGCAACCTGGCTCATGGGAGACAATGCGCGACCGGTGAAAATCGTGCAGGCAATGAGGCCGCCTGTGGTGAGCTTGCCGTCGGCAATCAAGTAGACACCGCATACGACGACGATGAGATAGGTGGCCTGCTGCGTGAAAGCGGCGAAGTTGACTGCGCACGCCGAAAGAAAGCGCGAGCGCAAGCCAAGACGGGCTAACTGGCCGACCGTCTGTTCCCACAACGACTGCATTTGGCCTTCGGCGCCGTTGATCTTGATGGCCTCGAGTCCCACTAGCGATTCGATCAATAGGGCTTGCCGTTGAGCCGTGTGGCGTTGACTGACCTCGACCGTCGCGGCCAATGGCCCTTGTACGGCGAGGCCGAATCCCACGACGAGCGGCAGGGCGATCAGCGGGAGCCATCCGAGGGCGCCGCCAACCCAGAACATCGCTGCGATGAAAACGACGCAAAGGGGGAGATCGATCAACGCGGAGGCGGTCGCCGAGGTGAGGAATTCCCTTACTGCTTCGAACTCCTGAATGTTCGAGGCAAAGGCACCCACGGAAGGCGGTCGCTCGGCCATCTGAATCGCCAGCACTTTCTCGAACAGATTGGCGGAAAGAATCACGTCGATTTTCTTGCCGGCCACGTCGATGAAATAGCCGCGTAGCGATCGCATGAGCAAATCGAACACTATCACCACCATGACGCCGACCGTCAAAGCCCATAACGTCTCATGCGTGTGGTTCGGGACCACCCGGTCGTAGACGTTCATCGTGAAAAGCGGCATCGCTAGCGCGAACACATTGACCATCAGCGATGCAATCATCACTTCCGCGTAGATCGGCCATGCCTGCTTCACCACGCCCCAGAACCAGTGGCTCGCGCGCGGCACGGCGCTGTCCGGATCGCACTCGTGATACCGGTGAGCAGGGCGCGCGAAGAGAACGAGGCCTGTATAGCGTTCCTGCAGATCGGCTACGCTGATTTCTTGTTCGCCGTCGCCTGTTTCCGGGAGAACGACTTGCATACTGCCGCCGCCGTTCCTGCGCAACAGGACGCAGGCCTGCTGATCTCGCAAGAGAAGGACGGCCGGCAATAGCATGTCGGTAATGCTGTCGAGCTGGCGTCTGTTGAGCTTCGCCGATATGCCGATACGCGCCGCCGCCCGAATGAAAAGCGCAGGCGTCAGGTGCTGATCGTTCAGTGGCAGGCCTGCCACGAGCGCGTCGGCACTCGTTGGCTGGTTGAATAGCCGGGCGAGCGCGATGAGACAGCCGAGCAACGGATCGTTTTCGATTCCGGAGGTCGGTGGGACATCCCATCCTCGAGCAGCGGGCTCGCTTGCCGGCTCGGTGGCGGCTTCCGGTGTGGCGGAATGCATTTAAAACAAGCGCGCGAAAATGCGATGAGCACCCTGATTCAGCGCTCCCCCGAGCGCTGAAGGCCTCGCTAGCAGCGCGTTAGCCTTGTCCATGAGATCCCCCTTCCTTGGTCCTTATGGTTCTTCTACGGAACCGATCGTTGCCCGCTACCGATGCGCGGACTGCTTTAGCAAGCACTGCGCCATTGGCGGCGCATCCAGCAGCCATGCGGCACCCGCCGCAAAAAGGAGGGATGCGAGGCAGAAAGCTGGCGATTTCGTCTCAGACGTAAGACGAACTCAAGGCTGGGGGAACGAGGAAGTCGGCTGGCAGCTCGCGGCAAAGGCCCGTATGCACAGGTTCTCGTGAGGTGGACGCGCCCAATTGAGCGCGTCCGACGTGTCTCATTTCTGCGACGACCGTTGTGGTACCTGCGTGACGTGCGGTCTCACGCACAGGTACGAAATCGGTAGATGGCGCTCAAGCCTGGGCGTGAAGGCATGCGCTCGGCCGGCAGAACGATGAGTTCGCCGCCGGCCGCGCAGAACCTCCTGTGCGGCATCGTCGAGCAGCATGTCGACCTCCGATGAGGCGCGCCAGGCCTGTGCCCCCACTGGATGCCAGCTCAAGCGCCCGGGGCGTCGCTCGTGAGCTTGAACGCCGAGACTGCGCCATCGAGGCTGAACGCCTGGGCTTCGAGCGATCGCGATACGTCGGCGGCTTCTTCGACGAGCGCCGCGTTTTGCTGTGTGGCCTGACCGATTTGCGTAATGGCGATATTGACCTGCTCGATGCCGGCCGACTGTTGACGCGATGCGACAGCAATGTCGCCGATGATCGCGCGCACTTCATCGACGCGCGCCACGATACCCTGCATCGCCGTGCTGGCTTCCGCGGCAATCCGATAGCCGTTTTGCACGGTGGATGTCGATTCGCCGATTACAGTGGCGATCTCCTTGGCGGCTGCGGCGCTGCGTTGCGCGAGCGCGCGAACCTCGGACGCCACGACGGCGAACCCTCGGCCGTGTTCGCCCGCGCGCGCAGCTTCGACCGCTGCGTTGAGCGCAAGGATATTGGTTTGGAATGCGATGCCCTCGATCACGGTCGTAATGTCAGCGATTTTCTGCGAGGCCTGATTGATGTCGCTCATGGTCGAGACGACGCGCTCGACGGCTTGCCCGCCGCCGAGCGCCGCGTCCGCGGCGCTCCCGACGACGGCGTTGGCGCGTGCGGCGTGATCCGCATTTTGCTGAACCGTCGACGTGATCTCCTCCATACTGGCGGCGGTTTGTTCGACGCTCGCTGCTTGTGTGGCGATGCGGGACGCGACGTCGCCGCTACTCGCCGAAATGCGTGCCGTGCCTGCGCTGACGCCGGCGGCGGCTTCGCGTACCTGGGCGACGATGCGCGCAAGGCCTTCGCCGACGCCGTCGATGGCGCGCATGAGCCGGCCGATTTCATCGTCTCGCACGCCGGCGCGGGAACGGGCTGTGCCACTACCGCTCAGCCGCACGGCCAGGTCGCCCGCAGCGAGCTGGCCCGCCGCGGCAGCGATCCGCTCGAGCGGGCGGCTCACCACGCGGCGCACCGCGATCGAAAAGAACACGCCGAAAGCGATCAGCAAGGCCACACCGATCGCGGCGAAGCGGTTGCGAGTCGAGGCGATCTCCGCCATGACCTCGTCGCGCAACGCGACACCGCCGACGATCCATTGCCATTCGGGCACGGTGATGAACGAAACCGTCTTCTCCCGTGCAGCGGTCTCGCCGAGCGAGGCGTCCGCCGACGCATAATCGATGCGGCCTTCCTTTTGTTCGAGCATGCGCGTGTAGGGCCCGTTCTTGTCGTCGAAGCGCTGTCCGGCTGCGGCCGGGTGCACGATGAACTTGCCGCGGTTCGCGCCGCTCGACGCGTCGATCACGAAGTAATAGCCGCTTTCGCCGACCTTGAGCTTGCGAATCTGGTCCTGCAGCGCCTGCATCTGCGCCTCGATATCGACGCCGACGAAAAGCGCGCCGACGATACGGCCAGACCCATCCGTGATCGGCTTGTATTGAGTGATGTACTGTTTGCCGAAGAGCGCCGCGAGCCCCGTATAGGTGCGCCCCGCCATGACGGGCCCATATGCGGGACCTTTGCGGTCGAGCAGCGTGCCGATCGCTCGCGACCCGTCTTGCTTCTTGAGCGACGTCGTGACGCGGATGAAGTCGTCGCCATTGCGTACGAATACGGTGGCGACTGCGCCGCTGCGCTCCAGGAATTGATCGGGTATCGTGAAATCGAGGTTCAGCACGCGCTCGCCGGCTTTGAACGTCGGCGTGGCCACACCGTTGACGTCGATTTTGGTGTTCTCGTCGATCGTGAACGGGCCGGACAGAAAGCTTGCAAAAAGCGTCATCGAACGGCCCACCTCGGCCGTCAGCGTCTGATCGACCACGCTGATCATTTCGCCGATCGAGCGATTTTTTCCATCCACTTGTTTCATGACCTGCTCGCGCACCTGTGTGCCCGCGGCTTGTGTCAACGCCCACGAGAATGCGAGAAACAGCAGTGCCACGAGCGTGCAGGACAGGGCGGCAAGCCGTGCGCCGATGCTGAGACTGCGCGCGCGCGATACGTTCATGAATGAGCTCCAGGAGTTCGATGGGTGCCGTGTCGGGCCAACCCCGGGTAAACGGCAGATTCAGGGCAAACTTGAACAGATCGGTCCACCGGGCGAGTAGAATCCCATCCTTGTGCCGAATGCTGCCGCCCACGAACGACCATCAACCCGAAATGACCGATACGCTGTTTTCATCGTCCGACCTCTCCACCAGTCCCGCCGCGGAGGGCCTTTGCGGCGAAGTTGTCGAAACCGTGCACGAGGACCGTCTGTGGCGAGACGGGGGCTGGACTGCGCGCGTGGTCAAGAACGAAGACGACGATGGCTGGGCCGTTCAGATGATCAAGGACGGGGAACCGGAACCCGCGCTTGTCGGCCCGTGGACAATGGGCCGCAACAAGAAGGATCCGAAGCCACTGGACACGTCGGCATTCAATACCCTCGTGAAAACGGCTTCCGAGGTATTGCGCAGGCATGAGCAGCAACTGCGCGCGCAGTTGCATAAGCGGGTGACAGTCGCGGCGGCAACGGGCGACGATCAACTCGAGATCACATTGGATATCGTGCCCGACGAGGACGAGCCCTACGCACTACTGAGCGCGCTCGATTCCGCCGGCGAACGGCTTGCGCAGGTGCGTGTGGCGGCAGCGTTCAAATTGACCAAGGCGAGTGCCGCGGCCTGGGTGGAAAGCGAATTCCGCCGGCCTGGCTGATCGGGGCACCTCGTGGAACAACTCGGTCACGCATTTCTCGTCGCGGTGTTGCGCGCGTTCTCGGTCCTTCCTTATGCGCTGGTCGCGAGACTTGGCAGTATGCTCGGCACGATGTTGTACATGCTTCCGAGCCGCCGAAAACATATCGTATTGGTGAACTTGCGCCTGTGCTTTCCCGAGAAAAGCGAGCGTGAGCACGACGATCTCGCGAAAGCTCATTTTCGGCAGGTTGTCCGCAGCTATCTGGAGCGGGGCATTCAGTGGTTCGGTAGCGCCCGGGCGATCAGGGCGATCGTCCAGATCGACAGCAAGCTCGATCTCGAAGACCCGAATGCGCCGCCGACGATCTTCATGGGATTTCACTTCGTCGGCATCGAAGTGGGCTGCATGCTGTATTCGATGCAATTGCCTGTCGCGGCGTTGTACACGCGCATGTCGAATACGCGCATGTGCGACCTGGCAAAGCGTCAGCGTGGCAGGTTCGGCGCGGAAATGATCGAGCGCTCGACGAGCGCGAGAAAGGTGCTCTCGATCCTGCGCTCGGGCAAGCCCGTGATGCTGGCAGCCGATATGGATCACGGTATCGAGAACTCTGTTTTTGCACCGTTTTTCGGCGTTCCTGCGTGTACGTTGACTTCGGTCTCGCGGCTTGCGAAGTTGGGCCGCGCCCGGGTCGTGCCGTTCGTGACCGAGGTACTCCCGGATTTCAAGGGCTATAAGCTGACGATCTTCGAGCCGCTCGACGGGTTTCCGTCGGGGAGCGATATGGACGATGCTTCGAGAATGAACGCGTTTCTCGAGACGCAGATTCGGCGATTCCCCGATCAATACTACTGGGTGCACCGGCGCTTCAAGCACCGTCCGCCTGGGGTGCCAGGGGTGTACTGAGGCGCAAAGGGCAAAACGTGCAATCGGCAATCAGCGCATGCCATGCAGCCCGTATTGCAGATGCGTCATCGCGGGGCGTTGGGTTTCGGGCGGGAAGACGTTCCAGCTACCGTTATCGTGACGAAAGAAGAAGATCGTTTGCATCGTCGCCGAGCGTGAGAGCGAGACGAGCACGTAGCGGCCCGAGCGTGCATCGCCGTGTCGAACGATCTTGATGGGGTTCGTCGCCGTGCGGCCAACCCATTTGTCGATGACCGCGCGTAAGGACATCCGGCCTTCGGTCATCGCTCACTCCTGCGTCGATCCATGATGCGCGCCATGCTTATGCCTTCGCTCAGATTCCCCGGCAAAACAGGATCGCGGCGGCGATGATGCCTGCGAGGAACACCCAGAAAAGCATGCTCTCGACCCTGGCGGGGCCCAAGACCTTGACACAGAGAAGCGCGGCGCTGCCCACACCTCCGAGGAAGAGCAGCAGGTCGCTCCATGTGCGGGCGAACGCGCCATCGAGCGGCGAAGTGTGGTGCCCTAGCGCGTACGACTTCAACAACAGGCCGCCCAGACAAACGCACATGAGGATCGCAAATGGCCACCGGTCGATTTCGGCATCTTTCATCGCAGGGTCCAAACGTTGTGCTGGTTGCAGGCTGACGACATATGAGGCCGATTATAGAAAGCGGATTCCTTCGCGAAGCTTTCCGCGGTGTTGACAAATTGTGGGTGTTAACCCCCGAATCCGGTTTTTGAGCGTTCGCTCCGAGCGGGGCTCCGGCTTGGGCTTTGGGCTTCGCCGTGCCAGTGCTGAGTTCGCGCGCTGCCGGCCAATATCCTGCTGTGGGAGCGGCCGGCCGACGTGTTCTTGCGAACAGACTTCGCGCGCTTCGGTAGCGAAGCCCAGGTTAGTCGCGCGCTGCGCAAACTCGTTGAGGGTGGCGTTATCGTGAAACGGGGGTTGGCGATTTACTCTCCCAGGTACGCTGCGCGCACCTTCGGATCGTCGAGCATCTGCTTGGCCTCGCCTTCCATCGTCACGAGACCCGAGTCGATCACGTAGCCTCGATTGGCCGCCTGTAGCGCAAGACGCGCGTTCTGCTCCACGAGCAGCACCGTAATGCCTTCCGACGAGATCGTGCGCACGACTTCGAAAATTTTCTCCACCATGATCGGCGAGAGACCCATCGATGGCTCGTCGAGCAACAGAAGCTTCGGCTTGCTGATGATCGCGCGTGCCATGGCCAGCATCTGCTGCTCGCCGCCCGAGAGCGTGCCTGCGAGCTGCGTCGCACGTTCTTTCAGGCGCGGGAAGAAGCCGAACATACGGTCGACGTCCTTCCGGATGCCGTCGCTGTCGCTGCGCAGGTACGCGCCCATCTGCATGTTTTCGAGGATCGACATGCGCGCGAAGATACCCCGGCCTTCCGGCACCATCGCGAGGCCGCGCTTGAGCAACTCGTGCGCCGGCACGCCCCTGATCGACTGGCCCATGTACTCGATGTCGCCAGCCGAGTACGGCTTCAGACCCGTGATCGCCTTCATCGTCGTGGTCTTGCCCGCGCCGTTCGCGCCGATCAGCGTCACCAGTTCGCCCTGCGCGACTTCCAGATCGACACCCTTGACCGCCTGGATGCCGCCGTAGTTGACCTGCAGCCCCTTGATTTTCAACATTGCCGTAGCCATCAGTGGACCCCCGCGCCCAGATATGCCTCGATCACTTTCGCGTCCTTCTGCACGTCTTGTGGAAAACCTTCGGCGATCACCTTGCCGTAGTCGAGCACGGTCATGCGGTTGCATAGGCCCATCACCAGCTTCACGTCGTGTTCAATGAGGAGGATCGTCTTGCCGTCGCCGCGGATCTTGTCGAGCAACTTTGTGAGCTCGAGCTTCTCGGTCGCGTTCATGCCTGCAGCCGGCTCGTCGAGCGCGAGCAGCTTCGGATCGGTCGCGAGCGCGCGCGCGATTTCCAGACGGCGCTGGTGACCGTATGAGAGGTTGCGCGAGGTGTAGTCCGCGTACTGTGCGATGCCGACGTATTCGAGCAGCTCGATTGCATGTTCTTTGATCTCTCGCTCTTCCTGGCGTTCCGCCGGCGTTTGGAACACGGCACCGAACAGGCCATGCTTCGTGCGCACGTGGCGGCCCACCATCACGTTCTCCAGCGCGGTCATGCCACCGAACAGACGGATGTTCTGGAACGTACGGGCAATGCCCGCCTTCGCAACTTGATAAACGGCCGTCGGAGTGTACGCCTCGCCGTCCAGCTTGAACTGACCGGAGTCCGGCGTGTAGAGCCCGGTGATTACGTTGAAGAACGTCGTCTTGCCAGCGCCGTTCGGGCCGATCAGGCCGTAGATATTGCCTTCCGTAATTTCCAGGCCGACGTCGGACAGCGCCTGCAGCCCCCCGAAGCGCTTGGTCACGCCCGTCACGGACAGTCGAATGTTATCGCTCATGTGCAGTCTCCCAGTCCTTAGGCGCGCACCGGTTTGTTGCCGTTACGTTTCGCGAGCTTCGCGATCTTGTCTTCATGCTTCGGCGACGGCCACAGGCCTTCGGAGCGGTACAGCATGATCAGCACCATCGCAAGACCGTAGAGGAGTTGACGGATCACTTCCGTATCGACGATCTGGTGACCAAAGATCCAGTGCTGCAGCGGACCCATCGTCGAACGCAGGAATTCCGGGAAGATGGCGAGGAGCACCGCGCCGAGGATCACGCCCGGGATGTGGCCCATGCCGCCGAGCACCACGCACGCCAGCACGACAACCGATTCCCAGAAGGTGAACGATTCCGGCGACACGAAGCCCTGGAACGCGCCGAACATCACGCCCGACAGACCTCCGAACGATGCGCCCATCGCGAATGCGAGCAGTTTCACGTTACGCGTGTTGATGCCCATCGCCTTGGCGGCGATTTCATCTTCGCGAATGGCGGCCCAGGCGCGACCGATACGCGAGTGCTGCAACCGCGTACAGACCCAGATCACGAGCAGCGCGCAGATCACGAACACGTAGTAGTACATGTAGACCGACGTGAACGTGAAGCCAAGGATCTCGTGCGGCTGCGCGAGATCGAAGCCGAACACCTGCAGCGGCGCGACGCCGGTAATGCCCTGCGGCCCGTTGGTGATGTTCACCGGACGGTCGAGATTGTTCATGAAGATCCGGACGATTTCCCCGAAGCCCAAGGTCACGATGGCGAGGTAATCGCCGCGCAGCCGCAGCGTCGGTGCGCCGAGCAGGAGTCCCGCGATCGCCGCGAGCGCCATGGCGCACGGCACCACGATCCAGTACGGCGTATGCAGCCCGCCCGGGAACATGTTGGCGATCCACGCGAACTGCGTGGTGAGATGCGGCGAAGTGAGCAGCGCGGCGACGTAGGCGCCCACCGCGTAGAACGCGATATAGCCCAGATCCAGTAGGCCGGCGAAGCCCACCACCACGTTCAGGCCCAGCGCGAGCATCACGTAGAGCATCGCGAAGTCGAGCACGCGCACCCAGTAGTTGCCGCCCGCGGCGCCGACCACGAAGGGCGCCGCGGCAACGACGATGGCGGTCACGACGCCCACTGCGAGGGTCTTCGTCGTGTTCTTGTCGGGGTTGAGCGTCGTGGACGGCTCGATCGATTGAATTGAAGTCATGTTCTGCTACTCCCTCTTTTATGCGCGGTCCGCGACACGTTCGCCCAACAGCCCCGACGGACGGAACACGAGCACGGCGATCAGCACGATGAATGCGAAGACGTCCTGATAGTTACTGCCGAACACACCGCCGGTCAGGTTGCCGATGTAGCCTGCGCCGAGCTGCTCGATCAGGCCGAGCACCACACCGCCGACCATCGCGCCGCCGAGGTTGCCGATACCGCCCAGCACCGCGGCCGTGAAGGCCTTCATGCCGGGGATGAAACCCATGTAGAAGTGCGCGTTGCCGTATTCCGAGGCGATCATCACGCCGGCCAGCGCGGCGAGCGCCGAGCCGATCATGAACGTGGCCGAGATCACGAAGTTCGGGTTCACGCCCATCAGCGAAGCATTGTTCGGGTTCTCGGCAATCGCGCGCATGGCGCGGCCGAGCTTGGTCTTGTGCACGAGGAGCAGCAGACCCGCCATCACGACGAACGCGACGACGATGATGACGATTTCCGTCATCGAGATCACGGCGCCCACGCCGGTTTCGGTCGGCTCGATGACGTTGATTGGGTCGGTCGAGACGAGTTGGGGGAACGCCAGCGGATTGCGGCCCCAGATGATCATGGCGAACGTCTGCAGCAGGATCGATACACCGATCGCGGTGATCAGCGGTGCGAGGCGCGGCGCGCGACGCAGCGGCCGGTACGCGACCTTTTCGATCGTGTACCCGACAACCGCACACACGACCGCGGCAACCGCGAGCGCAATGCAGAGCGTGGGGATGTTCCCGAGGCCCGGGAAGTGATTGTGGAGCACGTCGATCGCGGAGAGCGCGACCATGGCGCCCACCATGAGCACGTCGCCGTGCGCGAAGTTGATGATGCCCAGAATCCCGTACACCATGGTGTAACCCAGTGCGATGATGGCGTAGATGCTTCCAAGCACCAGCCCGTTGATCAACTGCTGAAGAAAGATGTCCATATCCGGTTCAGAACGTCCTGCCGTTGTGCGTTTGCAGGAGTTGCACCCTGCGCGACGGGACCGCCCCTTGGTAGCCGGCGCTTTTCGCTATCAATGCGGCGGGAGTGAGGAAAAAGGAGAAGCGTAGGACAGACACAGCCGCATCGCTGCAGCTGTGCCTGATTGACCAGCAGATCCTGGCGGGTTAATTCTTCAGGTAGTCGAGGAGGGTTTGCTTTCCACCGACGTACTTGTAGAGAGAAATCGTCCCGTGGACCAGGTCGCCCTTCGAGTCGAACTGCGTCTGGCCGAGAACGCCCTCATAGTTCGTCGCTGGCATTGCGGCAAGAATCTTGTCCGGGGCCGTCGAACCCGCACGCTTCATCGCTTCGGCAATGACGTACACAGCGTCATAAGCGAATGGCGAGTTCAGGACAGGGTGTGTACCGAAGCGTTTTTCGTAGCGCTGCATGAAGGCCGGACCCTTCGGCATCTTCTCGAGCGGCGAGCCTGCGATGGAGCAGATCACGTCGTCGGCTGCGGCGCCGGCGAGTTTTGAAAGGTCGTCGGCGCACAGGCCGTCGCCTGCAAGAATCTTCTGCGTCATGCCGAGCTGCTTAGCCTGCTTCGCAAACGGGCCACCGGTCGCGTCGAGCCCGCCATACATGATCACGTCGGGATGCTCACCCTTGATTTTTGTAAGGATCGCGCGGAAGTCGGTGGCCTTATCGTTGGTCGCGTCGTGCGAAACCACTGAAAGGCCGTCTGCCTTCGCACGTTTCTCGAATTCATTGGCCAGACCCTGCCCGTATGCGGTGGCGTCGTCGACGATAGCGACCGTCCTGACTTTTAGCGTCCGCGTCGCGTAATCGGCGAGGGCCGGCCCTTGCTGGGCATCGGTTGCAACCACGCGGTATGCGGTCTTGAAGCCCTGTTGCGTGTACGCCGGATTCGTAGCGGAGGGCGAGACCTGCACGATACCGGCATCACGGTAGATCTTGGACGCCGGAATCGTCGTTCCCGAATTCATGTGACCGACTATCGCCACTGCCTTGTCGTCGACAAGCTTTTGTGCGACCTGCGTGGCTTGGCGCGGATCGCCAGCATCGTCTTCGGCGTCGAGAACCAGTACGACTTTCTTTCCGCCGACGACAAGCCCCTTTTCGTTGATTTCCTCGACCGCAAGCCTCGCGCCGTTCTCAGTGTCCTTGCCCAGATATGAAGCCGGACCGGTCAGAGGCGCGACTTCACCGATCTTCACGGTTTCGTCGGCATGCGCCACCCCGGCAGAAACGGAGACCAGGGCCCCCAGAATGCCAAAGGTCGTCGCACGGCGACCCAATATTGTGCTCTTGGTCATTGCATTACCTCATCGATAGTTATCTGCATCGAGGTCGATCCGCCGGATTGTCCCCGTCGCCTCCGTCCTGGTACCGCGCGGCATGTGGTCTGCGCTGGCGAGACAAATTTATGCGGACACAAACTAGCGGCATTGCACCGATTTGCCAGAAAACAGAAGAAATGCGACAGCGGCGATGCGTGTCGCGCGGTCCTATAATGGCGTCACACGATCATTCGCGCCGCCCATGGTTTCCTCCGACGTTCCCCCGGCCAAAGCGCCGCCGGCCCACAAACTGGTGGAGCGGCTTGATTCACTTTCCACGGCGCCCGACTCGCCCCAGGGGCGCGCCGGCGCGGAGCTCAACGTCGGAATCCTGCTATGGCCGCGCTTTCCGCTCCTGTCGCTCGGCGGGCTCTGCGACGCGTTACGTCACGCTGCCGATCGCAGCGATCAGAGTCGCCAGTTGCGCTGTCTCTGGACGACGATTGGCGTGCACGACACCACCGTCGAATCGAGCTGCGGAATCGCTGTTCCGGTGCAGGCGGCCTTTCCGGAAGTCGGGCAGTTCGACTACATCGTCGTCATCGGCGGCCTGCTGCCGCATCTCGATAAGGTGGACAGGCGTTACTGGGACTATCTGAGCGCCGCTGCACAAGCGGGCGTTCCGCTGGTCGGCATCTGCACCGGCAGCTTCGTCCTCGCCCATGCCGGACTCATGCAGGATCACGTCGCGTGCGTGCACAGCTTTCACTTCGACGACTATCGCGACAGGTTTCCCGGACTACGCGTCGTTACGCATGCCGACTACCTCATCGACGGGGATCGCATCACGTGTGCGGGCGGCATCTCGGTCATCGAGCTCGCTGCGCGGCTCGTCAATCTGCATTGCGGACCTGACCGCGCATCAAAGGTGATTCACCAGATGACCGTCAGCCGGCAGGCCGGCGCATCGTTCATCGAGCGCCGCCGCGCACTTGGCTACCTGTCGGTGGACGACGCAACCGTCCGCCATGCTGCGCTGCTCATGGAGGAAAACCTCGAAGCGCCGCTCAATATCGCGGTGATCGCGAAGATGATCGGCACTAGCGTGCGTCAGCTCGAGCGGGCGTTCATGGCCGAAATGAAGGTGTCGCCGAATGAGTTCTATCGCGGTATGCGGCTACGATACGCACGCTGGATGCTGCTGAACACCGGGCGCAAGGTCACGGACATCGCATACGAGTGCGGTTTCGCTGATTCCGCGCATTTCATCAGGGTCTTCCGCGAGACCTACGGCGTGACGCCGGGCAAGCTGCGCGGCTCGCGCACAGGTCCAAGCGGAGACTGAAGCTCGGCGACGGCGGCGATGCCATCATCGCGCCCCTGTCCGGCGGCGGTTCGTTGTCGCGTTTCTTCTATTTTTTTGCTCATCGGTGCAATCCCGCTGGTGTCGCCTGGCTCAACATCCTGTCTCATGTGAGTGGACCGTGAACCAGGGGAAACAAGCGACATGCAGATTGCCGTATTGGGTGCAGGTGTCATCGGTCTGTCGAGCGCCTATTATCTGAACCGGGCGGGACATCAGGTCATCGTCATCGACCGGCATGGTGAGGTGGCTACCGAAACCAGCTTCGGCAACGGTGGCCAGTTATCGTACAGCTACGTCGCGCCACTGGCCGGGCCGGGCGTATTGTCGAAGCTGCCGGCGTGGCTCACTCGGCGGGACTCGCCGGTGCGCTTTCGACCGTTCATGAGCGCGGAGCAGTGGCTCTGGTGCCTGAAATTCTTGTTCGCTTGCACGCAACGGTGTAGCAATCTCACCACGAGCGAACTGCTCTCGCTCTCGTTCGCGAGCCGTGCGCTCATGCACCAACTCCTGCGCGACGAACCCACGCTCGACTTCGACTTTCAGCACTCTGGAAAGCTCGTCCTGCACCGCGACGCTGCTGCGATGCAAGGCGCCATCGATCTGCTCGATTTTCAGCGCTCGCTCGGCTGCGAGCAGGAGGCGCTATCCGCCGACGAATGCGTCGCGCTCGAACCCGCGCTGGCTCATGTGCGCGAACGGATCGTCGGCGGCATCTATACGCGCAGCGAAGATACAGCCGATTGCCATCGCTTCAGCAAAGGTCTCGAAGCCATTTTGAGGGCGCGCGGCGTGCGGTTTTCGATGAATACGCGCATCGACGCACTGGAGGTCGCCAAAGGCGGACACATCGTGGCGCGCAGCTGTGGCGGGGCGCTCGAAGCGGACCATGTCGTCGTGGCTGCCGGGGCCGGCGCAACGCATCTGCTTCAGCCTTTGGGCCTTCACGTTCCTGTTTATCCGCTCAAGGGCTACAGCTTGACCTACCCGCTGAGACCGCAGTCGATCGCGCCGACGTTGAGTGTCACTGATTTCGCACGCAAAGTGGTCTATGCGCGTCTTGGTGACCGGTTGCGCGTGGCGGGCATGGCTGACTTCGACGGCTACTCCCTCAAGCTGGATCCGTCGCGCGTTGCCGCGCTACGTGCGGAGGTCGCCGCGCTGTTCCCTCAGGTTGTAGCCGATCACGCCGACGCGACCGAGTGGACCGGGCTGCGGCCCGCCACGCCTCGCGGCACACCGATTATCGGGCCCACGCGTTATCCGAATCTCTGGCTCAACATTGGGCATGGCGCGCTCGGTTTCACGTTGGCCGCCGGGTCGGCCGCGTTGCTCACGGGTTGGATCGACGGAAAGCCCGATCAGTCGTTGTCCAACTTTTTCTCGCTCGTTTAATGAGCCGTACAAGGTGTGACGCGCGGTTGTCCTCCCTCACAAATTCCTCGAATCGATACCGAATGAAAGACAAGCCCAATATTGTGGTCATCGGCACGGGCGGTACGATTGCCGGCCGCGGCGCAAGCGCCGTCGACACCTCCTCCTACGCGTGCTCCGTGCTGGCGATCGACGAAATCCTGTCAGCCATTCCGGAAGCGTCGTCGCTTGCGAACCTGAGCGCGGAACAGCTGCTGCAGAGCGGCTCGGAGAACTTCAACGAACAGCACCTGCTCATGATCGGGAAGCGGATATCCGAGGTACTCAAGAACGATACGGTAGACGGCGTCATTCTCACGCACGGCACCGACACCATTGAGGAGACCGCGTACTTTCTGCACCTGACGTTGAAGAGCGTGAAGCCCGTCGTCGTGGTCGGCTCCATGCGGCCGCCATCGGCGATGAGCTCCGACGCGTCGCTGAATCTATACGACGCGATCGCGGTAGCCACTCATCCGTCTTCGCATGGAAAAGGAACGCTCGTCGTCGCAAACCAGGAGATCCATACTGCTCGAGACGTCACGAAGACAAACAGCTTCAAGCTCGAGGCATTCGGCTCGCCCTACGGCGCGCTCGGTTATGTGATCCAAGGCAAGCCTCGCTACTACCGTACGCCATCGCGAGATCACACTGTTTCCACGCCGTGGTTTATCGACGACATCGAGGTGTTGCCGAAAGTCGTCGTCGTATATGCCTATGGCGCGCTTGAGAGTGAACTGGTCCGCGCCATTGCAGCGGATGCGAGCGGCCTTGTATTCGCTGGCACTGGCAATGGCAACATCGCCGAACATATGGTCGAGCCGCTGCGGGAGGCCGCGCGTGAGGGGCTGCACGTGGTGAGGGCCTCACGGACCGGGAGCGGCGTAGTGATCCGCAACGGCGCACAGCCTGACGACGATTATGACTGGATCGTCGTTGACGATCAGCCGCCTCAGAAGGCTCGCATTCTCTTGATGCTGGCGATGCTGACCAATCCGGACGAGCGCCGCGCGTTGCAGGCAGCCTTCTATCGCTTTTGACCCCTGCCAGGAAACACAATGTACATAGTGACCGACGATCAGGTCCGCCGCCTGATCACGATGAGCGACGCCATTGAAGCGCTGCGCTTCGCGCTTGCTGAACAAGGCAGGCGAAGAGCGAAGATCCAGCCACGCGTACGGACGCTCGGCGAAGACGTGTCGTTGAGCACCATGGGAGCAATCTTGCCCGGCGCTGGTGTGTGCGGCGCGAAGGTATATTCGACGCACAAGGGGGTTTTCGACTTCGTGATTCCCTTGTTCTCCACACATGACGGAAGGTTGCTCTCCATCATCCATGGCGGAGCGCTCACGGAATATCGCACAGCGGCGGTGACCCGCATTGCGTTTGACGCATTCGGCTGCGCCGACGCGAAGGTGCTCGCGATATTCGGAACCGGCGTGCAGGCCAGAGCGCACATCCGGGCTCTCGTCGAGAAATCGGGCATCGAGCGCGTGCTGATTGTCGGCAGCGAGGGCGTGCAGGAAACGGTTGCGCAAATGCAGACACGCTACGCTGGCGTATGCTTCGAGGCGTCCACGGCCGAAACGGCGGTGCAGGCAGCCGACGTCGTTGTCACTGCTACGCGCAGCACCATCCCGCTCTTCGACGGTGCCAACCTCAAGCCGGGAACCTTCGTCGCAGCGATCGGCTCCAGCAAGCCGAGCGCGCGCGAAATCGACGACACGACGCTTTCTCGAGCCGGCATGATCGTCGTCGAATCGCTCGCGCAGGCAGAGGAAGAGGCGGGGGACCTACTGATGGCGGCGCCGGGGGTGGTTGACTGGAGCAACATTGTGGAGCTCGGCGACGTCATCGCCAATGGCTATGTCCAGGAGCGACCGCGTGGCGAAATAACAGTCTTCAAATCCCTGGGGATCGCGCTTGCCGATGTTGCGCTCGGCGAGTTAGTCACGCGCAGGGCTATGGCAGCGCCGGAATGTGGGGGGGCGGTTCTTTGACGGGACCAGACGTCCAGATGTCCCGGTCGTGTGGCGCGCAACATGGAGCGCCACCGTACCGACGCCAAATGCTGGGCGTGCGAGTATGCAATCTGATAGAACGACGTGCGTGGCTACGATGGGAAAGGTCGCCTTCAACACGCTAACCCTCGTTACGGCGTTGGGCGCTGGACTGCCTCCGGTGCTCTGCGATGCCCATGCGCTCGATCCGCAACTCGACTGTAAATCGAATGCGCACGAGTTCATCGCCGCGCTTGTGGGCGACAAGGCCATCGAGGCGAAGCCCATGCGCATTGAGCCGAACTCGGTCAACGCGTTTCGGCCAGTGCACGGCAGTAATTTGACGGCATTCGGCTTTCGCGTCTATGCGGTCTTCGGGTACGAACCGAACGATGCGATGTTCAAACAGGGAAGTGGCCATCCGGCTACGGCGTCATCGTACGGCGTGGTAGTAACCGGCCCTGCCGAGTCGGTCGAGGCGCGCGTTCGCCAAGCGGGCAGCGACGCCATTATTCATGAAGTGGTTCCCCTCTTGATTACAGCTGTGTTATGCGAAGGGAATTGAGTCGCGGGCGTGGTTCAGGCATGGCGGGTCAGGGTGTTCGCGCAGTGGCTGCACGATATCTCTTTGCCCCGCAATCTCGATCCGGCTATGGGTTGCTGCTGCAACGAGCCTTCGTTCGGGCTGATCTCGTCAGACGATAAAAGTTTAGGCGCCCGTCGAGTTCGCCAATGCGCCTGGCACTTCAAGCGGACGGCTTGCGCCATACGCTGGCGAGCCAAGGCTGTTGCTCGCGCGGCAAGCCGGCGGGCCGGTAATAGTGCTCGAGTTCGACAAATCCCGCATCCACCATGTATCGCCGCCATGCTTCGAGATCATGGAACGCGCCATAGCGGCCGTAGCTCCAGCCTTCCTGATTCGCGCCGCGCGGATTGGAGCTGAATAGCACGCCGCCATGCTTTAGCGTCGAGTGCAATTGCCGCAGCACGCGCGCCAAAGCTTGACTCGGAACATGGAACAGGCTGGCGTTGGCGAAAACGCCGTCAAAGTGTGCAACTGGCAAGTCGAGGTGCAGAAAATCCTGATGCCACACTTCGCAGCCGGTCTCCGCGCGTGCCATCGCGACGAAGCGTTCGGCACCATCGAGGCCGACTGCGCGATGTCCCAGCGAAGTGAACGCCTTGAGATCCCGCCCCGGCCCGCAGCCAAAATCGAGGATCGCAAAAGGCGGCTCGCTGACGATATGACGCAAAAGAGCGTTGATGTTCTGCGTGACGTCGTGGTCGCTCGTGCCTTCGCGGAAATCTTCCGCATGCGCGTTATAGTGCTGCAGCGTAGCGGTGCTGATCCGTTCGAGGTCGCCAGCGGTGAGTGTCATGGGAAGAGGTCTCCAATGCCTAGCACGTCGTCACCCTCATTCGACGTCGGGCAGATCGGGGCCGAGTTCTGCCTCGATCTCGTCGATCGACGGCAAGCCTGCTTCGAGCGGCTCCGGAACCTGACGGAGAAGCTGGTATTCCGCGACGCCCATCGGATTGGTCATCCCGCGCAGTGCGTATTCTGCAACCAGCCGGTTCTTCTCTCGACATAAGAGCAAGCCGATCGTCGGCTGATCGTCGGGCCCCTTCAGCTCTGCGTCGACCGCAGACAGATAAAAGTTGAGTTGGCCAGCGTATTCGGGACGGAAGGACGTCGCCTTCAATTCGACCACAACGTAGCTGCGTAGCTTCAAGTGATAGAACAACAAGTCGATGAAAAATTCGTCGCCACCGACGACAAGCCGATACTGGCGACCAACGAACGCGAAGCCGGCACCCAGCTCGAGCAGAAAACGCGTGATGTGACGCGTTAGCGCGGTTTCGATATGGCGTTCCTGTGCGTCTTCCGTCAGCCCCAGAAAATCGAACACGTACGGATCCTTCAATGCTTCGCGCGCCAGATCGGATTGCGGTGGAGGGAGTCGCACATCAAAATTGGTGATCGCGGCACCGGCACGCGAATAAGCGTGGGTATCGATCTGCATCGCAAGCACGTTGCGCGACCAGCCGTGCTCGAGCGATTGTGCCGCGTACCAATTGCGTGCGCCCGGCTCCTTGAGCTTGTCTAGCAAGGTCACGATATGAGACCAAGGCAATTGTGCAACGGCCTGTTGCACAATTGCGGGCGTCGGCCATGCTTGCGCCAACGCCCGCATGTACTTGAGGTTGCGTGGTGAAAACCCTTGCATGTCGGGAAAAGCCGCCTTTAGATCCCGTGCAAGCCGGTCGATGACCTTCGCGCCCCAGCCCTGGCGTTGTTGTCGGTCCAAGATATCGTGCCCGATCTGCCAGTACAGAGTGACGAGTTCGCGATTCGCGCTTGCCGCTGCGCGCTGACGTGCGAGTTCAACCCGCTGCTTAAGCTCGGTTAACCAGTGTCGGTAATCGTCGTCGCCCCATGGGCTTAGAGAATCGGTCATGCAGCCATCCGTGCGAGCAGCGTTAGTCAACAGGTGGGGGCATTATCCCGGGCGAGACCGGTCGGGACAACGGTCCGGGCAAGACTGGGGCCCGCTGCCTGTGCGCGAGGTCGGCGACATCGACCGGCTGAGTTGGTGAGGTCATTCACGCGGTTCCGATAACTCGTGTTCCGAAAGTCCGCGAGTGTCTTGTCTTTGCCGGCGGATCGATAGTTCATCCGCCAGTACTTCGCGCCGGATTCGTCGAGTTGGAGATTCATACGCCCACCGTCCGCCTACCCGTTCCGCCCGGGTTATACCGCGCGGTTCTAACTTGAGCGTCGGTGAGCGGCATGGTGGTATCTCTTATCGGAGAAGGGCGGCAGCGTCGCAGATACCACCAAAAATACCACCGTATACAACTGGCTGTCTAAGGACCAAGCCGGTCCAAAAAGCAATAACAACCCCCGGAGAACCTTGACCTAGCTGGGTTCTTCCGAACCCATCGGCACAAGCCGGAACATTCTATGGTGCCCGGGACCGGACTCGTCTACCCTTTGTTTGCAAGGCTTCGAGGATTTCGTGTGCACATTATGTGCGGGACGCGAGCAATTTATCGACCGCCTCGATTGGAATCAGGCCTGCGGCGTTCAGGCGAATTTTGTTCTCTAGCAGTATCCGCCGTACCGTGGGGCGGCTGCGCCCAAGCATAGCAGCTGCTTGGGTAATGTTGACATGTAGCGGCCTGGGGTGACGTGCTGCGTAGATCGCAACCGCTTTGACCGCCATGTCGATAGCTTCCTGTTCTGTCATGTACTCCAGTTGATTGAGACTAATGTCTACCCAGTCCTAGTCTTGCTCGACGCCGTTCGTAGTAGGGTAAACTCACCCGTGACCCACGCCTCATAGCCTTGCACATCTATAAGTTGCCGGCCGTCCGGTGCGGTAAGCCAAACTGAACCCTCGGGCCATACACCCCTGCAAATCTTCGTCCGGATGGCGTTCTCGGTGTAGCCCGACTCCGAGGCGAATTTTTTGATAGTGAGATAGCGAATTGACATGGTTCGATACGTTGGGGGTTCAGCTACGCGGCCGACGTGATCGCCTTCTGCGCTGGTGATCCGATCCAGTTCTTCGCGCTCTTGATCTTCTCCTGAATCACATTCTTCGAACGCGCCTGCGAAATAACCTCTCCTGTCTTCTCGTCCCTGCGCGCGTCCCATTCCCCTGGAATGTGGATGCTGTCCCACATTTCCTTATCGGCGATATCCCAGATAAACGCCTTGAGTTCTGTGATTGCAGGCGCTACCTCGATAACTACCGGCTGGCCCGATACAGGGTCCTGGACCGTGGTACCGCGCACGTTGTAGCCGTTCGGCCCTTTGAGGTTCGCGTAGACCTGCTTACCGTCCTTGCTCTCATTGTGGAACACCTCGACGATAAACGGATTGCCCAGCAATTCGGCCATGTGCGTAGCCTTGCACTCACTGTTCATCGCCGCGAACAGCTTGTAGAACGACGAGTACGGGTCCATGCTGAGCGTTTCCATTACGGTGATACGGTGAGGTATTACCGACCCGTCGTGATTGCTGGTCGGTTCGTGATTCGGGCCGCTCAGTTCAAAGATTAACCATATCTTTTCCCGCTCGTGCTTCTTTCCTTCGAACTCCTCCTCATGCGGTCCAAGCTCGAAGTAACCCACGAATCGCGCGAAGGCAGTGCCCATAGCTGGCGGAGTGTAGCCGCCCGACGGTAGCGGATTACGCATGTCCGGAAGCTGTCCGCCTCGCACCGCCCTTTGGATTCTCTGTCGAAAGTGCTTGTCCATGTTCGATTGCTGTTAGAACGGAGCTAACAGCTTACCAGGACGGTGTACGATATGCCCTGCCGTTGCTGCGGTGGCACTAATCAAAGATACGGGGTGCAAGAATGCCAGGGGAATGGATATCCGCTTTGTCAGGGCTTGGTGGGGCGCTTATAGGTGGCTTGTGCACCCTCGTCGGCGTGCTAATGCAAGTCAAGGCGGGAGATGTTGCACAAACGCGCAGCGAGGATATACAAGTAAAAGCGATACTACAAGCGCTGCACGACGAGCTAGTCACTCTGTATAAGGTGTACCGGTCGACGATTGGCGATCAGATTGCCGCACACCCATCTGGACAGCCATTCCTCTTCCATTGGCCGCTATCTTCTGAGTACTTCTCGATCTACCACGGTAACGCCGTTTTCATAGGTCGATTGAATGATAATGCTCTTAGGAAATCCATAATTCAAGCATACACATACGCGAAGTCGCTCATTGATTCGGTTGGATTCAATAACACCCTGATAGGAAAATTGGAGCAATCTTTCTTTGTAAAATCTCAGGCGCCAACCGATGTAAACGAGCAGATGTACGAATGGCATCGTCAACAACTCACGCGGTATTCGGATGAACTGAAAGTGAGTCACGAATTGCTAGTTCGCGGTATCGAGGATACGCTGCGGCGCCTCCGCAAGGCAGGCGTGCTTAGTGAGCATAACCGCTAGCCGCGCCATCTGCCTTTGCTGCTCTGTGGCCGTGGCAAGGCCGGTGTGAATACTGTTGCTCGCAGCTACTGTTCTATTAAGGGTTGCGTGGACATGATCGGTGTATGATGTGCGAGGCGGACCTATAAAGTCGTACCCGCCTCCGCCATGGCGAAACGTAGGATGGGCTGCCGATGCGGGGTTTCCGGTTCTCCCGGCACAACAAAACCGGCCTGATATTAAACACGCGGGGGCATAATGCCTGATATCACAACCATCGCTACCGTTTTGAATAGTCTAAAGACGGCGACCGATATCGCCAAATTTCTTCGTGAAAGCGATTTTTCTATAGAAAGAGCGGAGCTGAAACTCAAACTAGCCGAACTCATCGGCGCTCTCGCAGAAACCAAGATAGAACTCGCCGAGTTACAAGAGACGATTTCTGCAAAAGACAAACGCATAACCGAGCTTGAGGACGCGTTTCAGTCCAGGGATGCGCTTGTACGCTACCGTGACGCGATGTACGCGAAGGATGCAAGCGATGAGCCTATGGGCGTGGCGTACTGCCTGCGTTGCTGGGAAACCGATCACAAGCAAAGACAACTGGTTGCTGCGAGCGGTTCAATTAGAAATGAGAACATTTGCACTGCGTGTGGTCAGAAGTACGATGGCGGTGCGAGTTATGAAATCCCGAAAAAGCGACAATAACGGAATTCGCAGCCATGAATCTTACAATCTGTACAGCAATTAACGGCCGGAGAACGCTCGAACTTCGCTACCACGGATATTCGCGGACAGTGGAGCCTTATGCGTATGGACGAGACAAACAGGGCGCCGAGGTCCTCCGATGCTACCAACAATCGGGAGGTAGCGCGGGCGGGCAGGCGACCGGGTGGAAACTTCTGAAAGTGGCCGACGTTTTTGCAGTGCATGAGGGCATGCAAAGTTTTTCGCTGCGCGCTGAGTATCACCGAGGCGATAAGGCTATAATTTTTCTGTTTTGTCAAGCGTGAAGGTGGAAGTGTAAAAACTTTGCCCATACCAAATTAGTTCAAATCTGAAGCTTTACCGCCAACGGGTGCGCCATGGCAAAGCCACGAATATTTTTAAGTTCGACCTATTATGATCTCTATCAGTCGCGCGAAGATATCGAGCGCTTTGTTCGTTCGCTCGGCTACGACTGCGTGCGCCATGAAACGGGCGCCATCCCTTACGCTAGGGACTCTCGGCTGGAGACGTCTGCATACAGAGAGGTCGATACCTGCGATATATTCGTCACGATCATCGGGGGTAAGTTCGGCTCGGAGTCCAAGGAGTACGATGGTAGCTCTATAACCCAGAGCGAAATTACCCGTGCGTTGGAGCGGGGTATCCAGGTTTACATTTTTGTTGAGCAGAATACGCTCACTGAATATCAGACATGGAAGATAAACAAGGAATCATCTGCAATGAAATTTAGATATGCCGATGATGTTAGAATATACTCGTTTCTCGATAGGCTGCACGGTTTGCCGCAAAACAATCCGATTGCCGGCTTTAAGACAATGGTGGATGTTACCTCATTTCTTCAAGAGCAGTGGGCTGGCCTTTTTCAACGATATTTGAGTCAACAGCAGCGGATGACCGAGGTGTCTGTTCTTGAAGATATGAAATCGGTGGCGAGCACACTCCGCGAAATGGTCGATTTCCTGTCTCGCTCAAATCAAGACAAGGATGAGGCACTTAATACGATACTATTCACGAATCATCCAATTTTCTCGCGGCTTGCTGATCTGACCGGTACTCAATATCGAATATATTTCACGAATCACGATGAAATGGTTGCTTGGCTCAAGGCTAGGCAATTTAAACCGGGAAACCGGGAAATTTACGCCTCCGACAGCGTTGAGGAATGGGTGCATGATAAACTGGGTTGGATCGAGTTTAAGCGGGAGTTTTTTAAACCTACTGGCGAATTAATTCCTATTTCCCAGGCCGAGTGGGATGAGTCGTGGGTAGCGTTGACGAAGCCACGGAAGGATGACGATGACATACCTTTCTAGCGGTCCGGAAAAAGCACGTCGAAAAGCGTTCCGGCTCGATTGCCTGTAACCCACCTTGCTCACTTTGTGAATCGAGACTACAGGTTACGTTCCTCGATGCTGTAACTTTGCTCGAAGCGTTGGTCTACTGATGCCAAGATACTCGGCCGCAAGCGCCTGATTACCGCCCGCATGCTCGAGCATCATTTCGAGTACGGGACGCTCCACTGCATCGATCACCATGCGAAGCACGTCCTTCGGCGGTTCATCATCGAGTGCGTCGAGATACAGCCCAAGCCGGTACCGAACGGCTTGTTCAATGGTTGGAAAAGTCATGGTCTCCCGTGGCAAGTTTTTTTACAACGAAGCAGGAATCGAGAAAAGGGACGGACCGCTGGGCCTTATGTCACCGTGCCCACTTTTTGAGCACCGCCCCGCAAACCCTCGTCGCGCCGTGGTCCCCTATAAGCTCCCGACCAGCATATAGATATCTATCGAAAGTACCGAAAGCTATTGCGAGCGAAAGCGGGCGAGGCCGCAGGCCGAGTGCAATGGATCAATACGGAATGCTCTCCGATAGCTCCTCGTACGCATGCAGCTTTCGATACCTAGCTAACGCGGATAGATGCCGAGCATGGGCCAGCACATGCGGCGTATGCTTGGCCCGCCGAAGTCGGCTAAGTCGCTCTGCTGCTATCGCAACCGACATACGCAGTATCTTTTCATGCAGTCTCGGATTCGACTGCTTCAACGTCGTTGACTTACCTTCGGCGAAGTCGTTGATATGGAACATCAAGGCTAGCTCCTCGTTACTGACCATTTCCGTATCGATCAATGGCGGGTGCTCGTCCCTCGCTATGTATGACCTCGATCCGGATGTGATTATCCGAAGATCGTTCCCGTACTTCCTCGCTGCGCGTCCTAGCGATAGCCCCTCGAATACTGCTCGCGCTCGTATCAGCTTATCGGTTGCGAGGTTGTAACCGCTCCGGCCTACAGCCTTGCTCGCGTTCGCTCGCTGGCCGGGCCGTCGCCTAGTTACCATCCATCGGGGATACCGTCCAAGCCCACCCGACGCTTTACCTTGTAGCCGTTATCCTTGTTCGTCTTATCGACGTGGCAGCTATCGCAGAGCAATTGCAGGTTGCTATCGTCGTTGCTTCCGCCTTGATCTAGCGGTTTGATATGGTCTACTTCTCCGGTCCGAACTGCGGTACCACAAGAGCGGCATAGGTAACCGTCTCGCTGTCGGATACGTTGAATGGTATCCATCCATTGTCTACCGAGGATACGTTTATCCCGGTTACCGCTGTAACGCGTAGGCTTAGCAGTGGCCTTCGTAGCGGGCTTGCTGGCTACGCAGTACGGACACTTCCATTCCAGGCCTTGCGGCTGCCATTGCGGGTGTTTGCCGCATTCACTCAATGTGGTTCGTCCTTTATCGATAACCGATGATAGGTACCTGTCTCATAGAAGCCCGCCTACGGCCTTCTTCTCCTGCGGGCATGCGCAGGCATTGGCGAGTAGCTGAGAGCGGCGTAGCGAGGCGATACGGCAGCCCGCTGGGGTGCTGCAGAGGGCGGGGGTAGGTCAAAGTGCGAGGGTCAAACGACCGGAATCCGACCGGTCTCCCTTGTGTTATCGCAAGAAGTCGAAATAAAACTTTTTGCCGCGACGAAAGGGCGGGAAACCCTTGATATATAAGGAATCTGGCCGAAAAATTACTATGCAAATACGAGCACCTATTCGCCCCCCTGGGTCGTCGATGGTTACAGCATACCGAACTGCTGGAGCCGCTCCCTTATCGGTTGTACATGGTCCGCCTGCTCCGTTAGGTCTCTACGGAATCGCTCTTGATGGCACTCCGGTAAGTCCTCGGCGACGATGCCATATGCGGCCCAAACAGCCGCGAGCCCCGGCATTAAATCCGCCATCTCTGCGTAGCGGTCGGCTTGCTGGTCAAGGATCGCCTGCGCCTTTTGGCTACGCCGAATCTTGACGCCTGCGGCTTCGCTGCGTTTAACCGAGCGACGATCAATTCCTAGTTCGTTGCGCAGCCTGCGGACGCTGGTTTCGGCCTTATCGACGGCGACAAGCTCCGGACTACGCTTAGAACCCGTTCCCGTGGTCACTGCTACCGGGGCGTTGCGGGCCGCTCGCTGAGTACGGCGCAGCAGCGTCTCCGCGCTGATAAGCTCGTTGATTCGGGGATCGTCCCGGTGCAAAGCCGGGTTCAGCAGCAGAATCTCGTGGATTCGATCCGCCTTACTTCGTCGTGCTATGTCGTTCTCCTCAATTGCTCAATAAACGCCAATAATCAAGGTGCCAGCGGCGTACTCGTCGAAATTGTTCTGCTTGGCCGTGTAAGTCCATGTCAATGTGTCTCCTGAAAAGCTAAAGCTAGGACTCATAATGCCGCCGTAGCCGTAGCTGAGGTGAAAGGACTTGTCTCGCTGGTACGCCCAGAAAACAGTACCGGCGGTTAGGCGAGAGTCGCTGAAACTGTCGCTCTGCCCGCCAGTTAGTGTACGGATGCCTATAACGCGAGAGCAGCGCTGCGTGGCGTCCAGGATGATCTGACCGCTTGAGTTCCATATCTGGAGGCCCGCAGTCATCTCGTGCGCATCCCGGCTTCGGTTTCGTGCAGACGCTGCGCAATATCGCTGATTTCTAGCGAGTGTCGAGCATCGCGCAGCAGCCGTGCTTCGTCGTCTGGCCGACGACGCTTGAGTTCTCGGATACGAGCCCATTCGGCCAGTGCGTTGCGTGCGTCCGCGATGGAACCTTGTGCGACCATGAGCAAATATCCGAGGCGGCCTACAGCACAGTCTGCGGCGCGGCTAACGCGTTCGTCCATTTCGGCGGCGGACTTCGCTCGAACGTTGCCTAGATTGCGCCCATAGCAGCGCTCTAGCACATCGATACGGAGGGCGTCCGGGTTCTTGGCTAGACGCTTTCTCCCAGCTACAAGGTCCGTTCGAATGCCGAGAGTGCGTGCCGCTGCGAGTAGCTGCGCGCGGCTCATTGAAGCTCCCCCGTCTGGTCGAAGCAGCATACCAATTCGCCGATATATTGGGCTGGTACGTCGAGGCGCTTAGCGATCAGCACCAAGCTCGCGTACAAGTCCGAATGCAGGGCCACTGAAAACGCACGGTTCAGGGAAGCACCACTAACGCTGAATTTCGGATCTGTCGTGCGCGCCGTCCGTGCGAGGAGACGAGCCTTTCGCTTGAATGCTTGGCTTGCAGCGATGCCCGTCGCGTTCGAGTCTCGGTACAGTCGGCGCAACGCGGCCTTGCTGATCCGAAAGCGAATATCTTCGTTCATTCGCGCTCGGCGTCCGCGAGTTGCAGACCGATAAGGCGATGCTGCGCCTTGGCACTGATGGCTGAGTAATCGTCAATCATTCCCCGGAGGCGTGTGCATTCCGCGTCCAAAGTAGCCACGAGGGCGGTAAGCTCGGGCTCTGTGAGGCGTTCATCGATTGTCAAAGCGCCGGATACTGCTTGTTCTGTCATTAATTCGGAGTCCTAATTTATATGCGGCGATTTCCCGCCGCGTTACTCTCATTGCGCGACCGTCGAAAGATGCTCGACGATAGCTTGCTGAATTTTCACGCGGGGTTTTGCACCCGCGCTCGCGAAATTACAGTGTGACCTCAACCGCAGCACCGTCAACGAAGGCCCAATCGGCGTACTGCCCAGCGGCAAGGGCTACCTGGGATGTTTGGAACATATTTACCGGCACGTTCGGCGCGACGCCAGCGAGGCCCCGCACGTCCGCGTGCGTGAATGGGTGAATTTCGGCGGCTCCGATGTAGGCGAGCACGCGTGAGCCGTCCACGATGTACAGCTTGCCGGCGGGAACAGCATAGGACGCGATAGCGGGCAGACCGCCGTATGCTCCGCCCTTCGCAGTAATCTGTGTTTCTGTTGGACTGCGCAGGGTGATCGCTGTGTGAGGATGTACGAGGACACTCGCCATCGTCAGGTCACCTGTGAGCGCCTCGACGCCTGCCGCGAAGCTCGATGCCTGCGCCGCGACGGATGCAAGGCCTGCGGGTGATACGTCGTCTCGCGTTTGCGCTCCGACGAACACGTTATCGAGCCCCCGGCTCATGGCACGCTGCAGGATTCCCGTGACAGCCGCTTCCGCCGCCTCGTCAGTTGCTTGCATCAACTCCTGCGAGAGGACGGAGATAACGCCGATCTTTCGCTTATCTGCCAATGCGACGCCGAAGGCCCCCTGAGCAGCGGGGCATTGTGCACCTTCGCCGAAGAATGCCGCCGCTGTCGGCTCAGCTTCGACGTTGATACGCGTGATTGCTGGGACGCGCATCAAACCCTGCAACTGACCAATAATCGAACGACTGAATACAGCTTGAACAAAATAATCGCGGCTGATAGTACCGGCGGCCAGCGCGCCTGTAGCGTCCGGCCCGGCAGACATCGCGCCGACTGCCGCCTTGATGTATCGAGCTACCCCGGACTGCGCGCCCCAGCGCGTCTCCGCGAAGCCGGTCTCGCCGCCTGGATTAGCAAGCGCCTTTGCGATGGCCGAGCGAATAAAGATGCTGGTATTGTGGTTGGGTTTTTCCATAGTATTAGTTTCCTTTGTCGTATTGATGTAGGTGGCCTTCGGTTGCTGAGCGCTGCTGCTGGCGGGCGGTGTGCGGGCCGCTTCCAGGGCCTTGAATGCTGTGATCACTGCTTCCGGATTGCAGGGAACGGCGGTTAGCGAAAGCTCGTGCACAGAGGCTTTCGCGAAGTACGTGCCGCCATTGCTCAGCGGTTTGGTTTCGGTCGGAATGAACCCGATAGAAACGCCCTTGATAAGGCCAGTCTTAATGCTGTGCCATGCCTCGTCTGTGCGATCTTTTACGGTGCCGGGTTCGTCAACTTTGGCAACCTTGGCCTTGAACGGGAGACCCTTAGCCGTGGCCTTGCCGAATTCCACGGTGCCTACGGGCTGATCCGACTTGTGGTTGAGGAGGAGAGGGATAGCGCCCTTGGCGGTCAGCCCGAGGGGATCGACAATGTCATTTACCCTATCGGGTGTAGGCGTGCTTGCGATGCCTTCTATTTCGCGTCGATCTTCATCAAGCGACTTGATTTCAACCGACGAGATTGATTTTTGCAAAGTAGTCCTAAATAAATAAGGGTTGTGGCCGGCGAGAAATATCGGCGCATCCGGCCCGGTCTGCGACGGACGCGCCTACGGTTACTACGTCAAATCATTCCATACTTCATTCGGTAGCTATAGCCTCCCTGGCCCATCATTTTCTGATCCATCCTTCTATCGACGAAAGCAGTCACGAGCGCATGCAGTTCCTTTGCGTCCCGCTCTGTCAGCCCTCCGCCGCCGTTGTTATGGACGGTTACGGCAACGGGTGAGCTACCGCTAGGTGCGGAGCCCGCAGCACCAACGAGGCCACCGTTAGCGAAGTGGGCCGCCGTTCCGCTGTTGATCGTTTCGAGCAAGCTACGGTACTTGCTGGCCTGTGCCGCACGGACGACGAACTCCCCGTTAGAAAGCATCGCGGGAATACTGTCGCTAGTGGCCGTACCAGGGCCAGCGATTGAGCCGCCGTCCGCGTAGTGGCCGACCGATCCGCCCTCGCTAAAGAACGCCGTTCCGATGGTCTGGAATAGCTGCATCTCCGCTTGGTGAATCGCAATCTTCGCAAGGTCTGCGAGAATCGATGCCGTGAATTGCGCAAAGTTTCCTTTGCCCGTAGTCACGAATTGATCTAGAGCGTTAGCCGCGTCCTGCCATGCGGACGTGAAGGACTCCGAGAGCATCTGCGCCGTTGTCTGTCCATCGCCTGCGAGCTTCGTTACCGCCAAGTGCATCTGATCGGAATAGCTTTCGCGTACCGACTGCTCGCGCGCTAGATGGTCCTGCAACGCGGTAAGCTGAGCGTTGTACGAGTCCTGCGCCGCCTGCAGCTTCTCTTGGTACTCCTTCTTATCGGAGGCCGGGTCCATCTCGTAATGCTCTTTGAGCGATGCTACCTGTTGGTAGTACTGCTCCGCCAATTGAGCCTGCGCGGTGTATCGCGCCTTGTCGAGAGAACTTGAGAAGCGGGTAGCGTCGAGGTCCGTATACCCTTGCTGCTGACGATGCAGCGCGGCGGCCTCTTGAGTCGCGAACTTCTGCACGTTCGCCGCGCGCTTAGCCTCGTACTCCTGCAGCGATTGCGAGTACGTCTGCTCAACGGCTAACCGATCCTGGACGAGCTTTTTGTACTCGGTGAGCGCTTGCTGCTCTGCTACTGGATTCTTCTTATGGGCCGCGAGTTCGGCGCGCTTCTGAGCGTTCGCGATTTCTTGATCGAGAGCGTTCGCTTGCATGTCCCGGAGGCGCGCAAAGTACGTTTCAGTATCTACGAGGCCCGCTTGATGCTGCGCTTTAAGCGTGGCCTGGGCTCTGCGTTCTTCCGCTTCGATAAGCTGGTTTGCACCCTGGATCGCCGCGAGCACCGCGTTAAGACCACTCTCGTTCATCTTGGGCGTTGTCTTTTTCGCGTACTCGTCGTTGATCTGCTGGACGTTGTTGTAGTGCCGCTTGAGTGCTGCTTGATAATCCGCAGAGTTCTGATCGAGCTTCGCTGTTGCCTTCTTAAAGGCCTCGTTCTCTACGTCTAGCTCGTGCTGGTGCTTGTCGCTCGGGTTCGCGTACTTGTCGGAGCGGAGGTACGCGTCTACAGCTACCTTTGCGTCGCCGCTCTTGGCCGCCGCTTCGCGCGCCTGCTGCTGCAGATGAATCTGGCCCTGCTGCTGGCGCAATACATCGAGTTTTTTAGTCTCAGTATCTAGCGCCTGCTGCGCCGACGAGACATTACCGAACAGACCCGCCGATTGCTGCTGCTTGAGATTACGCTGTGCTGCTACTACTCGCTCGTACTGGTCCCCTACCTGCTTGTCGATGCTCTCGGGCGCGCCGATATTGCGCAGCTTTTCCTTATAGAAATCGATGCTGTACGCGGCTGCTTTCCAAAGCCAAGTCAGATAGCCAACGCTCCTTTCTGCCTCAGCGGCAAGCTTCTCGTGCTCAGCGGTCAAGTCCTGCATAACCGCTGTGACCGCGCGCGCGGTATCGCCCTGCTTGACGAAGTTATCTATCTCTTCGACCTGTGCAGCGCTAAACGCGTGGTGTGCCTCCTGGTACTTCTGCACCCATTCCAGGACGTTATCCTGGATGCGGGAGAGATGCTCCGCCGCCTTATCCGTACCGATGCCAATGTCCGCAGCCATAGCGAGCGCGGCCCGCGTTGCAAGCTGTAGCTCGTCGCCTGTAAATGCGCCTGTGGCCGCAACCTGCGCCATAGCCTCTCGAACTTCGGTAAGGTGCGCGGTAGTCGAAACGAGACCGTTTGACATTTCCAGCATATCCGCGGCAGAAAGCCCCATATAACCGTTTGTGCTGCTAATCGCCCGGTTGAACGCGTCTACTTGCTCGTAGCCCTTGACGATTTGGGCCACGAAACCGGCTGCGGCTGCGGCTGCTGCGCCGAGACCGAGACCGAGAGGGCTTAGGAGCAGGGTGAGGGCGTCTGTGCGCTCTGCGAGCACGCCCATAGAACCCGCAAAGCGAGTCCAATTACCTTGGGATGCCTCGTGAGCCAGTACGAGGAGTTCCCGCCGTGCTCCCGAGCTATTGAGCGAAAACTCGTGTGTATGCTTCGCGGCCTCGTCAATCTGTTGCACGTACGCCGACACTGAGTCAGCTATCCCCAGCTGCGCCGCCCGCATCTGCAGCAGTTCGGCGCGCGTCTTTCCCGCCTGATCGGCGGTGCGCGCAAGCTGCGAGACGAAATTATTGATTGCGCGGGCGGATACGTTCGAGCCGTTTTGCGCAGCCTCGGCGATTGCCTCCTGGGCAACGCGTACGCGCTCGGCTGCCTTTTCCTGCGTCTGCATAAACGCTTCTGCGGATCGTCGCCCCTTGTCTAGCTCTGCGGTGTATCCGGAGGCGTCCGCTGTGACCTTCACGGTCGTCTGATTCGTCATCAGTGCGCGTTGACCTGTACATACTGCTCAATTGCGGCCTTCACAACGGCGCTTACCGTAGCGTCTTTGTCTGCTGCGATTTGCCGTAGCTGCCTATGAAAGTCGGGCGTTACCTTGGTGCTCAAGACGCGAGACGACTCATACGGTTTTTCGGGAATTTTCCCTTTGTACATTAGTTAGTACTCCTCAGTGGTAGACCAAAGAAACACAACCTGCCGATGCGCGCTCAAGAGAACGGACATGTAGCAGGCTGCGTGTGGGTGGCGCGAAACGCCGAATAGGGCGGGCTCGGAGAGGGGCTCTCCTTAGCTGTGGGGTGTTTTACATCGTGGGATACGACGCCTTGCACGGACCTGGGGCAACCTCGGGCATGCCTACCCAGCGGGAAAGGTTCGTCCTCTCCTTAGCTGTGGGGTATTTTATATCGTGAAATTCGCTTACCCTTTCTCCTTAGCTGCGTCCTATTTTGTATCGTGAAATCGAGTGTCTCTCCTTAGCCATGTTGTATTTTATGTCGCGAAATGCGGGGCCTCTCCTTAGCTCTCGGCCTTTTTATATGGTGAAAAGAGGCGAAATCGATTCCGAGTTTTACAAGCGTCCTTTCGTGGCATAATCGAGGCCTTTTCGAGCCGGAGCGGCCTTTATGCCAGCGACATGTATTTTTCGACTCAATGGAAAGCGAATATCTACGCTTGACTGCTTGGGATTCGGCAGTGTGCTTGCGTTCTCGGGTAACGACATTTATGTGAATGACCCAGGCTCAACTGCCGTACCTAAGAACGGGCCAATCCCGCGAGGAAAGTACTACATCGTCGCACGTCAATCCGGAGGGCGCCACGGCGGTATAGTGGATGCTGTAGAAGACGCGGTAAACGGTACGCGCCGTGAAGAATGGTTCGCTCTATATACGACTGTCCCGCCCATCGGGGATTTTCTGACGATTAAGGGCGTGCGCCGCAATAACTTTAGACTCCACCCGGTGGGTTACTGGGGTATTTCAGAGGGCTGCATTACATTGCCGAGCGTTGGTAGTTTCTCCGCGCTGCGGACATGGCTTAGGAGTCAACAAACGGCGAAGATTCCCGGTACGCAGATAGACTATTACGGCACAGTGACAGTCCAATGAGGCGCGCGCTAATCGATGTAGCTGCTGCGGTGCTGCTCACGCTCCCTGTTTACCTGGGCCTCGCAAACAACCCAACGGTCAATGACTGGTTCCTGTACGGGAGCGGGTGGGCGACGTTCCACCCGCTACTGATGCTCGGTCATGCTGCCGGAATCGAGAGTAACGCTGCGATGATGGTAACGGCCATGTTCGTTGTCAGCTTCCTTATCGCGCTCGCTGGCATCGAAGTCTTGCGAGCAGCGGTGCATAAGCTGCGCGGAGTTCCTCGGAACCCGCAAAGCTGATTCCGCGCGTTGGGGGCGGCTTCGTGCGGGCGGTCGATGTATCCCGCATCATTGCGCGCCCGCAGTGCCCGAAGCAGAGGACGTGTCAGAACCCCCGCTAACTGGAGTAGTCGCAGCGGTGGACAGTTTTACGCGCTCCGCAATGTCTGTTGCTACCGACTGCGTACGAGCGTTCTGTAAGAAGGCGTCCGGCGTCCTGCAATCCGCGCCCTCGTGCCCCTGAATGTACGTGTTGACCGGCTGGCCGTTGACGGTCGTATAGGCCGATGGCAACCCACCTGTCAGAAACGCGGGGGCTGTAATCGTAGCGTTGTCCTCGGCGAGCGCGAGACCCTCCGCCGCTGTAAGGCCCTGTGGTGCGTCGCACGTCGGAATAGGGAGCACGATAAACGTAATCTTCCCGCTCACCCGCGCCCGCTGAATGAACACGGTCAAATCCTGTTGGAACTGGGCGAGCGCTGCCCGCTGCGACGCTTGATCCACAGGCGTAACCATATCGTCAAGCGCGAAGTTAGCGATAAGCCATTCACTGGGGTCCGTCTTGAATTGATCCGGAGTCGGCGGCAATCCGTTATTCGATCCCATGATGAGATTGTGCAGCGTCGTCCCGTCCATTACCTGGACGCTGACGTTAGCTGTAACTCCCTGCGCAGCGAGTGCGTCCGTCAAGTCCTGCGCGGTAGCCGTGTTCGCGTCGGTCGTGGTGGCTGTGCCCGAGGCTGCTGCGTTGTGGACTACTGAGCCCGCTACGCTAACCATCGGGTTTCCATAGAAGGACAGCTTGATAGATGACGCGTTAGCCGTCGCAGGCGCGCTCGGTGCGCTACCGCCGCCCCCGCACGCGGTCAGGAGTGCCGACAGCAGCAAAGAAGCCCCGATTAGTTTTCTCATGTTTAACCCCTCAGTTTGTTTATTGGTCCGTGCCCTGCGGCGAATTCGAAACAGCATTAGCCTCGTCGAATCTGAGCGGCGTTGCGTACCTGTCTTTCAAGTTCGCGAATGCGGCCCTGCAAAACGGCTTCTCGGCAGATCGCATCGACGGCAAGGACGTACCGTCCGTCGTCCGCTGCGGTCTCTGCTGCAACCCCGTCGCATACGTCGGCGACGTGCAGGCGTGTATAGGAGTAATGGTCGTTGTTGCTCATTACTGTCTGCATGTTGGTCTTCCTCGTGTGGTTCGGTTAATGGAACGCACTCAGGGAGTACGCTCTATGAACCGAAGTTCTAACCGCCTGTACACGGGGCAGGAGCAGACCTTAGGGCCTCTGCTGCTACCGCGTAGGAGCGGACTCGCGTCCTTGGCATTGGGGAGATGCCGCCTCGCTCGTTGCGCTGTCGTTTTCACCCGGCCCACTTTCCCGGAGTGATTGTCTCTAGCGCTCACTGGCTCTTTATCCCGTTTCCGCCTATCGCTAGGACTTACGCGCCGGACTGGTAGGCCGTAACCATGTCGCTTGCATCAAAGATCGTTTCCTGTTTCCGGTCGCTGCGTGGTTGCGGAGTGATACAAAACCACTACGCACGCCCTTCAGTCACAAGGCCTGCCGCGCCATCGGAAGCGCAAATGTAATGCAATAAAAAACACTACGCAACAGGAAAATAAAGGGCGCGATCAACGCCTCGCCCGTCAATCCTTGCGCCGTCGTACGGCTACGCGAGGCTCTTTGTCCTCATCGGTAAGCGGGTGGTCTACCAATGATCGCTTACCATCGGCATCTACCTGAACCGTAACCTTGCCGATCGTCCGATGCTCCGACGCGATTGCGTCGCCGCTGTCCACGAGCGACGCAATCGCGTCGCGGAACTCGTTGTCTCCAGAGGGGGGAATGACGGTAGCGGCCGCCTGCTGGATCAAATGCCGACGTTCCCGGACGTAATTAACTACGAGGTCTCTTATTTCCTCGGACACCTTGACGCTGGCAAACACCCGCAAGATTTGAAGGTCGCGAACTGTTTCTTTCGGTAGCCGTAGCTGGTACGGCTGCATGTTTTCTCGCTGGCTTCGAATAGGGGAATTGGGATCGAATTTCATTGCGTAGCTTCCTTGTGTACAAGCACTATAGTTTACTACGCATCCACTAGGCTTGCGCCATCATAGCCGCGCCGCTATCTCCTCTGCCGTCTCCCGGTAGTAGGTGTTCTGCAGCACGGACAAATCCTTGTGTCCGCTGATCTTCGCCAAGGTCATAACGTCTACCTTGCGGGATAGCCGCGTAAGGGCTTCGGCGCGTGTGTCGTGAAAGTGGATACCCCGGATATCGGGATTTGCAATGCTGAGCCGGTCCCGCGTTTTGCGGAACAGTGCATCGAGTGACGCCGAAGTTACGGTAAAGCAGCGCTCGCGAGTTGCAATAGGGCGAAGGAGGCGCACCGCCGCCCTCGTAAGCGGTATGGATCGAGGGCGGCCCGTTAGGTACTGCATCTTATGCTTGACGGTCACGACCCGCTTAGCAAGGTCTATCGATGCCGCGCCGAGGCTAAGAATTTCTCCTGCGCGCATGGCCGTGCGCAGTGCGATGAGAAACGCTAATGCGACCTCTTGACTCTTTGTTTCTGGAGCATGCCCCGTCCTGTACCCAAGCCATCGACAGATGGGGCGTACTTCGGCGAAGGGGGTTATCCGGCGGTCGCGCGGCGGCGGCTCCGGTGGCATGCGCAAGCCCTCGAAAGGGTTGTGCTCCATCCAATGCCATTCGCGGCGTGCGATGGAAAGGGCGTTGCGCAGCCAGTTAATGTCACGCAGGACAGATGCGGTAGACACTGCTGCAATTTTTTTGCCCTCTGGCGACGTGAAACCACGTAACCGCGCGTCGCGCCACGCTGCAATATCGGGCGTATGCACAGCCGATAAAGGCTTATCCGCGAAGTCGGGAAAGTTTCGAAGGAATGCAGCAATGCGTAGTTGCTCCGCCCGAGCGCCTTGCTTGCTCTCGGACACTTCCGCGCTATACCGCTTGAGAACCTCTCGAACCGTGCGTCGCTCAGCCTCGGGCGTGGACTGATCTAGGCGCATTGCCGCTTCGGTATGCGCGAGCCACTCCTGGGCCTCCCGCTTCTTGGCGAATGTCTTTGTTCGCCGCTTTCCCTTGACCGTAACGAATACCCGCCAACCGTCTTTGTACGCGGTGATAGATGCCATGCGCAGCCTCGTGTGCAGTTGCGTGTGTAGATTGTGTGCAGACGAGTCTACCAAATATGCGCATTTGGCGGAAATATCGGGAGCGCGGCTCCGGAGCGATCATTGCCGAGTTCGCTACAAATCGCTGATTTCTATCGATTTTGTCGCTAGACGGAAAATCGCGGAAACTATCGAGCGATGACCGATTTTTCTGTTTGGTGCCCGGGACCGGAATCGAACCGGCAAGCCGTTAGGCGGCGGATTTTCATCACACTGCATCTTTCGATGCCGGCGATGCGCTCAGGGACTGCATTGCCGTTTGTGCGCTGGACTATGCCTTCGCCATCGCCGCGCACATTTTCGAGATGTGCCGCGCAGCATTAGGCGCCCCCCGTCTAGTCTCTACACCTTCCGCGGCGCGCATCGGTGACGACGCACACCGGGCTTGGCTCGGCGTTGCCTCGGCCGCCTGACATCCATAACGAACAGATGTCATGCACCAGGGGGTTCGCCGAATTTGAAGGGTTCTGCACCGACCGTTTCCAGCCGGGCACTCAATTGCTTCAAGTCCGCTATGTTTACCAATTTCATCACCCGGGCAGGGTGGACGCGATTCTACCATCGGCGCAGCCCGACGCACGCCAGCGCTCACAGCGTTAAAATGATCGCCCACAAAAATCGATCCGCCGATGAACAAGATCCGAATCGCGCCGCTCGCCGGGCTGCTCCTCGTCATGCCATTTCTGGCAGGCGGCTGTACGCTTTATCAAAACCCGAGCGCTTGCGAAACGCGGATGCGCAGTGAGCTCGCTCGAGCCGCCCCGCATGATCGCCTCAAAATTTCGAATGTAGGCGTGGGCATCGGCGGCTCGCGAGTCGTCGTCGAAGGGGCATTGCAGGGGCCCGCCGCGGCAAGCGAGGTATCGGCGGCGGCATCGGGCGCGGTCGCGGCGGCCCGCGCTGCGCCCGCCAAAACGCGCAGCCGGGCCGCCGCGCTCGAATGCACGTTCAACGGCGACGCTCTCGTCTCGACGCATTGGCTCGCTCCGACAGAGATGGCCAAACCTGCGGACGCTGATGCCGACGACGAATCCACCAGCGGTTGAAGAACCCCGTACAAGCGCGGCGTGGCAAATGCTACGATCGTCGAACGCCAGCGCGATGAAGGAGATAGAGATGGACGGATTCGTGACCCATCGGATCGAGGGCGTCGATGTCGACATCGAAGTGGTGCCCGCCGCGGCGCGGGGATTCGCGGCGCGCTTTCGGGTAGGCGGTAACGGCACCGATGAAGCCGAACGGCATGTGGTGCATGTGACGCAAGGCCCGTTCGCCACCGAAGCCGAGGCTGAAGAAGCAGCAAAATCGGCCGCGCTGGGCTGGATTCTTTCGCACGGCGAACCGCGACATTGACCGTCGCGAACCGGCGTTCCGAGCGCGAACGATAGGGCGCGCGGCGCCGGTTTTACACACGATGGTCCGGGACCGGTAAAATGCGCGGCTGATCCACGGAAATACCCGTGGCGAAAGCGCAAGGATTTCCCGAACATGACTGATCTTCGTTTTACCTCGCGGTTCGCAGCTCTCGTTTTGGCCGGCGGCCTCGTTGCCGGTTGCAGTTCCCCGTCGCCGACCCAGGTCGACTACCGGAGCGATTCGAAATCGAAGCAGGCATCCCTTGCCGTTCCACCCAACCTGCTCGAGGAGACTTCCGATCAGCGTTCGCTGCCGCCTCTCGGCGGGCAGACTTCGCTTTCCTCGCTGCGTCAGGTGCAGAAGGCCGCCCCGTCCGAAACCGCGGTGGTTCCCCCCGTCGCGGGCATGCACATTCAACGCGACGGTACCGCGAGCTGGCTCGTGATCGACGGCAAAACACCAGATCAGGTGTGGCCGCAAGTGCGGCGCTTCTGGCAGGAACAGGGCTTCCTGCTCGTCGTCGATCAGCGCGACAAGCACGTCATGGAAACGGATTGGAATGAGACGCGCCCCGAAGTGAACCAGGGCCTCATTCGCAACACGCTGTCGAAGGCGATGGGCAACTCGTACGTCGCCGCGGAGCGCAACAAGTATCGGACGCGCCTCGATACCGCGCCCAACGGCGGCACCTATGTGTTCGTGAGTCAGAAGGGCATGCGCGAAGCGCTCGAAGGCGTCCACAACGATACGAGCACATGGCAGCCGAAGCCGAACGATCCGGCGCTCGAGACCGAGTATCTGAAACGTCTCATGGCAACGCTCGCGCGGGCCGATTCGCGCGGCGCCAGCCAGCTCGGCGAGGAACCCGCTGAAGATGCGGACGTTGCCAAGGCGGGCAAGGCGAAGTCCGATGCTGCGGCGATTGCCGCGCAAAATGCCGCGTTTACCGCCCAGTCCAGCAAGCGAGAGCAAGCGGCGAGCAGCGACGCGGCAACGTCCGAGGTCGAACTTGGCGAGGGCTACGACAACGCATGGATTCGCGTAGGGATCGCGCTAGACCGAAGCAACTTTACGGTGGATGACAAAGACCGCACGCGCGGCCTCTATTACATCCGCTACGTCGATCCGAAAGACTTGAGCGCGGACAAGCAGGGCTTCTGGAATCAGGTGTTCCACGGCAAGAAGGAAAAGATCGCCAAGCAATACCGCATCAACGTGCGTGCGCTGACGCCGAATCAAACTCGCATTGCTGTCGTCGACGATAAAGGCGATGTCGAGTCGACTCCGCAGGCCCGGCAAATCATGGGACTGCTCGAGGACCAATTGCACTGATTACGCATCGCTCCCGAGGAAGCACCCCGTAGAAACCCGCCGCAAGGCGGGTTTTTTCTTGTGCGGACCGTCGTCGCAACGGGACGAATCGGCCATGGGCGGCTCACGTCACGGCCTTTGTCACGTGACGTTACCCCGTAACATGGCACCCCTGCGTCGGCTTTGCGCTTTGCCGCGGTAATTTGTCGATGCGAATCAGCGACTTGGCGGTGGCGGGAGCAACTGGCATGTTAGCTGCTCTCTCTGGAGCCGGCAGCCGCGGACGAGCCACATGCGGTGCGATACGGATGGCAACGGCATGGCCGGCGGGAGAAAGCATGCCGGACACGATGGCCCCGTCGCCCATCCTCGTAGGGCGACGGTTTCACCCGCGTTCTCCGGAACGCGGGTCTTTTTCGTGGCCAGAGGATTGTCGTGCGGCCGGCTTAGCCAACCCAACGTCAGGTCAATGCGCGGTATCGGGGACGTCGAGAATCAGAACGATGGTCCAATCGGCTTCGCCGTCATGATGGTATTGACGCTCGACGACGATGAACGGCTGCTGTTTGCCCGCGGGCCCGAGAAAGAGTACATCGCCTTCCACGGGCAGGCACTCGATAGGCGGCAATGCGAGAAACGCCTCTTGCGAGCCGCGCGGCATCAGTTTCTCGATCTTGCGCGACGCGGCCTCGGTCCATTCGATGTCCAGTTGGATGTTGCTCATGCTTTTCCTCCGCACCGGGGTGCGTCGAGAGTATTGGCGAAGAAATATCGGAGCGCGACTTTAGCACAGCGGGGCGGACGGTTCCGGCTATAAAAAAAGCCGAAACCGGCGAGGCCGGTTCGGCTTGTCGTTGCCTGTTGCGCGGGGCTCACCCCGCAACGGTTTCACTCGCCGGATTCGGCCTTCTTGTGCTTCATTGCCTTCTTGTGATGCCGCATCGGCTTCGTATGGTCCATCGGCATCGTCTCTTGTGGCTGCATTTCCTGCTGCGACTGAAGTGCCTGCGCGCGCTGCTCGACCTCTGCAGCCTTGGCCGGGTCAGTGCTCATTTGGACGCCTTCCGTCTGCGCATAGGCGGCACCGGCGAGCATCGAAAGAGAAGCCAGGACAGTCAGTGACGCTTTCTTCATTATTTGCCTCCGTGCGAAAAAGGTAGATAGGTGATGGTCGAGATTCTGCCCGTTCTCGGGACACTGCATTCTAGCGAGCATATTCGGAGCCAGACTCCTTTGTAAGGCAAAAGAGACGCTCCGTTACATGTCGTTACATCCGATTGCCGCATTGCTTCCATTGTAGTGGCCTTTATCAAAACCACCCCAAGGCCCGGTAAACATGGAATTGGGCGATGCCGATCAGTTCGTGCAGCGCGATATTGGCATTGACCAGGTTCGACAAGCGTGGCAGCGCGCCGCATCGCACTTCGCGCGCGTTGGAAACGACCGGTTGTACCGGGAGCCCGAAGCGGTCGAAATCCAGCAGCGCGCGGGGCATCTGGTAAGCCGACGTGACGAGTATCAACGAATCGTAATGTCGATCGCGCAGCATATGCGCCACGAACTTGGCATTCTCGTAAGTATTGCGGCTCGCGTTTTCGAGTACGAGGTCTGCGCGCGCGACTTTCGAGCGCAGCAGATACGGCGCATAGGTATCGGCTTCGCTCGCCTCATGTCGCTGGGGATTGCCGCCGCTCACGAGGACACGGCATTCGCCGTGCGGCACAGCCGTTTTGCATTCGGCATACACCGACGCGGCTTTCGCGATGCGAGCCGAGGCGTCCTTCTTGGGTATCAGCCGGCCGCGGGCGTCGTACTCCGTACCGCTTCCCAGCAGCACGATGACCGTGCGTGAACCGAATCGGATAGGAGATGAGTCGGGCGCGCGTGCCTGAACCGCGTTGAGCAAAGGCGCCGCGAGCCACCCGGCGGCGAGCAGCCACAACAGAAGGATGGCGGACGGACCGAGGGCGAGGCGTGCGCGGCGCCACAGTACGAAAACTGCAAAAAAAAGCGCGAATAAAGTGAATATGATCAATTCGAATGCGGTAACGTATGGGTTCGGGATCCACGAGTGAGCTGGCGGTTGATCCAGCCGCGGCGCATCGGCGACGCCGATGTCATGGGGCGCCGCCCCCCCAAATGGGGCTCGTAAATCACGGACAGTATCGATGATACGGCGACGCCGGATGTTCCGGACCATCGCTCCCGAATCGGCAAACCGCACCCAGTGCGGCCTTGCCGTGCGGCGCATGCTCAGGCATGAACTGTGCGATGGCCGGATTTGAAAAAGAGTCGAGATGGCCACGTTTTCAAATGAAGCGGTGCTCGAAGCGCTAAGGCGGGTCCAATACCGTCAGGTTCCATGGGCCAGGCGCCCGGGTGTTTTCGAATATCTGCGAGGACTCGGCTTGATGGAGACGGTGCGTCAGCGTACCGTCGCCCCTGGCGCGGGCTTTCATGCGCCGGTTGATATTGCCGTTCTCACCGACAAGGGGCGCGCCGAATTCACGCGTCTCGCCCGCGAGGAGCGCGCCCTCGATTGGGATGCGCGCCGCGCCGACGACTACGTATTCAAGATGGCCGTCGCAGTCGACGTCGCACGTTAGCGCCGTAACGCGGGCGAAAGCCGGCAAAAAAAAGCCCGTATCGCAAGGATACGGGCTACCGGTGTATTTCTGCTGCCACGATGTGCTCATGGCATTCACTCGGACCGCGGCGAACGCGCACGGTTCCCTTCGCTGTCGTAATCACGCCCTCCAACACCGAATCAATGCTGATCGCGAACGTTACGTGGGCGCGGTGGGGGCGGTGGGCTCGATACTTCGGGGTGCGACCGCGCATTGCGGACGATATCGCTGCGCAAATCGCCACGCGGCACGTCTACCGGCATGGGAACGGTCGTCGACGCGCTCGGTGGGGGATGCGGCTGAGCGCGGGCGCCCCTGCTGCGTACACCGCCGTCTCCCACCGGTATGATCGCCGCGATAACGAGCGGGACGATCATGCTGCCCAGTAGCAACGGTATGCACTTCAGCAGGACGTTCGCGGGCAGGCCGCGCAAAAGGCTTGTCTGCATACCGGCAAGGTACGCGGGGCCGCGAAAGCGCGCTGTAAATATTGGTAAATGGATGTTTCGCCTGCGTTTGGCCGCAGGCGCACCCGCTCGCGTACGCGCCGATCAGGCCATCTTCACCGGCGCGCGCCAGGATTCAGGATTGGTCCAGAATGCGCCGCGCAGGCGGTCGCGGCTGGGCGGCGCGGGCGGTTTGACGGTGGAGGCGCCGATACGTCCGCGCAGCGAAATCTGCCGTCCGCAGGTCGACAGGCGCTTGACGATTTCAGCGAGTGTGCCGTCCGCTTGCCATTCGTCGAAGCGGCGCCGGCAAGTCGGCGGAGAAGGGTAGCGGCCCGGAAGCTTCGACCAGCCCTCGCCCGTGGACAGCACCCAGAGCACCGCGTTGACGACTGCGCGTGCTTCCACGCGAGGGCGTCCGCGCCGTTCACTGCGTGCGGGTTCCGCGCAGAACAACGCTTCCACCAGCGCCCATTCGTTATCTCTCAAATCGTCGAACAGCATCATGTCCTCACCTCAGCGAAACTGACCCGGTGCGCCGCCCCGTGCTGCGCACGCTCGAAACACCCGATAAAACGAGTGCCGAGTGCGCCGGCTGTGGCCGCGCTCGCCAATCAAGCTATCGAGCGCGCCGTACCGGCTTCGGCGGCCCGATCAATGCAACAAGCGTGCCACGCGGGTCGACGGGCGCCGCGAGGCGCGTGGCGGCGGGCCTGTCGGGGGATCAGCTAGGGGCGTATAAGACGCCAAATCCCCGCCGGGGAAAATCGGGACAATCACCAATCCAGTGCAGTACGGCGCGCCGTGGGTGCGTTGGCGCCCGAATATTGCGATGCGCAAAATTGGCCCGGCGCCCGACGGTCGACTTGTACCCCAGCGCCACACGGGCGCTTTTGCACCTGCAGCATCGGTGGCGGGGCCGGGCGCGCGATGCGAACCCGGCAGCGCGCAGCGACTTTCGGCTCGAATCCAACGCGTCGAGGGAGCGGGGCGATTCACCGGGGCCGAGCGGCTTGTCGTCCCGGCTCGTTTTCGGGTCGTCTGTGAAAGCGCGCGGGGCAGTTGTGGGCCCTGTTGCTCGGTTGCCCGTTTACGCACCGAACCTTTTTGCGTAAGATGACGTTCAATCACGCGGCGCCATCTTCGGAAGGCCGCCGCTTTGTCCGGCTGGGCTTGGCTCGATAGCTGTCCGATTCGCCGCCCCCCGGTCCGTGCTCCCATCAATATGACCGATCAAAATCGGGCGAGCGCGTCTTCTGTTCCAACATCGTCTGATTGATCCGGTTCGTTTGACCACACAGGGTCTGGCCTAGCTGCATGAATACCCAAGAGGCGAAGATCGTCCTCGAGACTGCTTTGATTTGCGCGCAAGAACCGCTGAAGCTCGGCGAGTTGCGCAAGCTCTTCGCCGATGGCCTGTCGGCGGACACAGTCCGTGCGTTGCTCGAGGATTTGAGAAGCGAGTGGTCCGGTCGCGGCGTCGAACTCGTCGCGCTGGCGTCGGGGTGGCGCTTCCAAAGCAAGCCGGCGATGCGCAATTTTCTGGACCGTCTGCATCCCGAAAAGCCGCCGAAGTATTCGCGAGCGGTGCTCGAGACGCTCGCGATCATCGCGTATCGGCAGCCCGTCACGCGTGGCGACATCGAGGAGATTCGCGGCGTCACGGTCAATACGCAAGTGGTCAAACAGCTCGAGGACCGCAACTGGATCGAGGTCATCGGTCACCGCGACGTTCCCGGGCGGCCCGCGCTCTATGCGACGACCAAGCAATTTCTCGACGATCTCGGTTTGAAGGCGCTCGACGAGCTGCCGCCGCTCGAAGATCCAGCTGCCCAGCTCGACGGAACGCCGCTCGCTCAGCACGCAATCGAGTTTCCCGAGTCGGCGAGCCAGGAATTCGACGCAGCCGGCAAGACTGACGAGGCGCAGGTCGCCGGCGCGGCCGATGCCGCGGCGGACGAGCCGGCGGAGCCGGTGCGCGCGGGCGACGCCGCAGAGCACGATTTATGCGCGGAGGATATCGGCGACGCGCCACGGCAAGCGGATGAAGGCGACGGCGAAGCGTCGGTGGGCGCGGTGCCCGCGCCTGCGCTGCGTGCGATCGAGTCGCCCGCTGCACCTTCGGAACATGACGAAAACGATTCGGTGAATGGCGTCGACGACGACCCGTTCGCCAACCACGAAGCGGCCTCGCGCCGTGCCTGAATTAACCGAATTTTTGCCGCACTCGCGACGAGTGCGAGCCCTCTGACATTCGAGGTTGTTTTGACAGATACCCACGACACCGATTTGTCCGCGTCCGGGCACGCTATTGACGCTGCGGGCCGCGAACAGACATTGGGCGCGCAAGAGGCACCCGACGGCTCCAACCAGCGAGAGGCCCAGGCGGCGGATGCCGGCGGCGAGGAGCGCCCGAGGCGCGGTCTGCGCCGCGGGCCGCGCAGTCTCATCGCGCGGCGTCGTGCGGCGGCCAAGACCAAAGGCGATCCGGCGGCCGGTGATCAGGCGGCCGGCGGTCCGGCGGGCGGCGATCCGGCGGCGCAATCGGAGCCGGATGCGCCGGCCGAGCTCGCTGCGCCAGGAGGCGACGCGCTCGACGCCGCGCCGCCGCGCCGGGATCAAAAACGAAGCGCGGGCGGGAAACCGCCGCGCAAGCCTGCTGGCGGGCGCCGCGAGCGCGGACCGGGTCCCGGCCCCGGTCGTCCGGCAGGCGAGGGCAAGCGTGCCGAGGAACCGCGTGGCGATGCGCCCGGCGCGGCAGCGACAGGAGGGTCCGACGACCTGTTCTCGTACGTGACGTCGCCGGCGTTCGATGCGGACAACGGCTCGACGGCCGGCGTTCGTGCGCCGATGCTGCGCCGCGGCCGCGAGGCACCGCAAAAGCGGGTGCTGTCGCCCGATGACGATGCGCCGAAGCTGCACAAGGTGCTGGCCGAAGCCGGCATGGGTTCGCGCCGCGAAATGGAAGAACTCATCGTTGCCGGGCGTGTATCGGTGAACGGCGAGCCGGCCCATATCGGTCAGCGCATCATGCCGACGGACCAGGTCAGGATCAATGGAAAGCCGGTCAAGCGACGTGTGCAGACGAAGCCGCCGCGCGTGCTCGTCTACCACAAGCCAGCCGGGGAGATCGTGAGCCATGCCGATCCCGAGGGCCGGGCGTCGGTCTTCGACAAGCTGCCGCCGATGAAAACGGCGAAATGGCTGGCTGTCGGCCGGCTCGACTTCAACACCGAAGGGCTGTTGCTGCTCACGACGTCGGGCGATCTGGCCAACCGGTTCATGCACCCGCGCTATAGCGTCGAACGCGAGTACGCCGTTCGGGTAGTCGGAGAGCTCGGCGAAGGGGCGCGGCAAAAGCTGCTCCACGGCGTCGAACTCGAAGACGGCCCAGCAAACTTCCTGCGGATTCGGGACGGCGGCGGCGAAGGGACGAACCACTGGTATCACGTTGCGCTCGCGGAAGGGCGCAATCGAGAAGTGCGCCGGATGTTCGAAGCGGTCGGCCTCATGGTGAGCCGTCTGATTCGTACGCGGCATGGCCCGATCTCGCTGCCGCGCGGGTTGCGCCGCGGCCGCTGGGAGGAGCTCGAAGAAAATCAGGTGCGCAGCCTCATGAGCGCGGTCGGGCTGAAGGCGCCGGTCGAAGACAAGGGTGCGCGGCGCGCGACGCAGGAACGTCGCCAACCGGATCCGATGCAAACGTCGATGGGCTTCATCAGCCGCGAGCCGGTGCTGACGGCGCACGGCCGCTTCGAGCAGCCGGGCCGCGGTCCGGGCCGGCGCGGTCCGGGCGGCGGATTCGGCGATGCGCCTGGCGGTTTCGGCGGGCGTCCGGGCGCAAACCGGGGCAAGAGCGGGCCGCAACGCGCACGTGGCGACGTGGATGGCAATCGCGCGTTGCCTGCCGGTGGTGCCAAGCGCGGCCCGGGCGGCGGTGGTGGCGGCCCCGGCGGCAACCGGCCTGCGGGCGGCGGCAATCGCCCGGGCGGGAGCGCCAACGGGCCGCGCGGAATGCCGCGCAATCGGGCGCGGGGCCGGTAACGGCCAGCGGTCCGCATTCGAGAAAGGCGCTGTTCGCAAGAGCGCGTGCTTGGCACGTGCTCTTGAAAAATGCTAGAATCTCGAAGTCGCTGGGCGTGCGGCTTTTTCGTGCGGCTCAGGTGCGACCACCGGTAAGAAGAAGATGGGCGTTCAGCCCATTTTTTTTTGCCGTTGCGGTTCAGCATCTCGGGTTGCACTGACCTTCCGTGCGCCGGCCAGGCGCGCGGCCCGCAAGATGTTCGCGTCGCGCGCGAATATCTTAGAGGGCACTTGTGCAACTGACGGAACTGATAGAAACCACGGTCTCGGGCATGGGCTACGAGTTGGTCGATCTCGAGCGTACCGGGCGCGGCATGCTTTGCATCTATATCGATCAGCCCTCCGGTATCGCGATCGAGGACTGTGAAAAGGTCACTCGTCAGCTCCAGCACGTTTTGACGGTTGAAAATATCGATTACGAGCGGCTCGAAGTGTCGTCGCCTGGGCTCGACCGTCCGCTGAAGAAATTGGCCGATTTCGTGCGATTCGCGGGGAGCGAGGCGGTCGTTACGCTGAAAAAACCGTTGGACGGACGCAAGACGTACCGGGGCATTCTCCATGCGCCGAACGGGGAAACGATCGGTTTGGAATTTGTTGGGAAAGAAGGCGCCGCGATGCTCGACTTTACGCTTGCGGATATGGACCGCGCGCGCCTCGTCCCGCACGTTGATTTTAGGAGCCGGAAACAATGAGTCGCGAAGTATTGATGCTGGTGGATGCGCTGGCGCGCGAGAAGAACGTCAACAAGGATGTCGTGTTCGCTGCGCTCGAAGCCGCCCTTGCTTCGGCAACCAAGAAGCTCTTCGAAGAAGACGTCGATATTCGCGTGCACATCGATCGTGAATCGGGTGAGCACGAAACGTATCGCCGGTGGCGCGTCGTGCCGGACGAGGCCGGTCTGCAAGAGCCGGATCAGGAAATCCTGCTTTTCGAGGCGCGCGAAGAGCAGCCCGACATCGAAATCGACGAATACATCGAAGAGCCGATCCCGTCGATCGAGTTCGGCCGCATCGGCGCACAGGCCGCGAAGCAGGTCATCCTGCAAAAGGTGCGCGATGCCGAGCGCGAGCAGATCCTGAACGATTTCCTCGAGCGTGGCGAAAAGATCATGACGGGGACGGTCAAGCGGCTCGACAAGGGCAACTTCATCGTCGAATCGGGGCGCGTGGAAGCGCTGTTGCGCCGCGATCAACTGATTCCGAAAGAGAACTTGCGCGTGGGCGACCGCGTGCGCGCCTATATCGCGAAGGTCGATCGCACGGCTCGCGGGCCGCAGATCGAGCTCTCGCGCACCGCGCCCGAGTTCCTGATGAAGCTGTTCGAAATGGAAGTGCCGGAAATCGAGCAGGGCCTCCTCGAAATCAAGGCCGCCGCGCGGGATCCCGGCGTGCGGGCGAAGATCGGCGTCATCGCCTATGACAAGCGGATCGATCCGATCGGCACCTGCGTAGGCATCCGCGGCTCGCGTGTGCAGGCGGTGCGCAACGAGCTCGGTGGCGAGAACGTCGACATCGTGCTATGGTCGGAGGATCCCGCCCAGTTCGTGATCGGTGCGCTCGCGCCGGCAGCGGTCCAGTCGATCGTCGTCGATGAAGAAAAACATTCGATGGACGTCGTCGTGGACGAAAACGAGCTCGCGGTCGCGATCGGCCGCAGCGGCCAGAACGTGCGGCTCGCGAGCGAGCTGACCGGCTGGCAGATCAACATCATGACGCCGGACGAATCCGCGCAGAAGCAGAACCAGGAGCGGGGCGTATTGCGCGACCTGTTCATGGCGCGGCTGGACGTCGACGAGGAAGTGGCCGACATTTTGATCGACGAGGGCTTCACGAGCCTCGAAGAGATCGCCTATGTGCCGCTCAACGAAATGCTCGAGATCGAGGCGTTCGACGAAGACACCGTTCACGAGCTGCGCAACCGCGCACGCGATGCGCTGTTGACGATGGCCATCGCGAACGAAGAGAAAGTCGAAAACGCCTCGCTCGATCTGAAGAGCCTCGACGGAGTCGATTCCGACTTGCTCGCGAAGCTGGCCGCGCATCAAATACAGACGCGCGACGAGCTTGCCGAGCTGGCCGTGGACGAATTGGTCGAATTGATTGGAATGGAAGAGGAAGCCGCGAAAGCGTTGATCATGAAAGCACGTGAACACTGGTTCCAGTGAGTGAATACCATGACGCACTGAAACGATCGCGACGGCGATAGATTTAGCACGCGCCGGTCGCACGACCCGATGCTAACCGCAAGGAATCGGTCCTTGCATTAAGAGGAATGAATGGCGAGTAACAACGTAGCCCAATTTGCCGCGGAACTGAAAATGCCTGCCGGGGTGCTGCTCGAGCAGCTCCAGGCTGCGGGCGTCCAAAAAGCGAGTGAGGACGATGCGCTGTCCGAATCGGACAAGGCACGTTTGCTCGACCACTTGCGCAAAGCGCACGGCTCGGCGGACGCGGACAAGCGCAAGATCACGCTGACGCGCCGGCATACGTCGGAAATCAAACAGTCCGACGCGACGGGCAAGGCTCGCACCATTCAGGTCGAAGTGCGCAAAAAGCGCGTGTTCGTGAAGCGCGATGAAGCCGGTGAAGCGGCTGCCGAAGCGGCGGGTCAGGCGGTCGACGCCGAAAGCGCCGAGCTGCAGCGGCGCGAGGAAGAGGCACGCCGGGAGGCCGAGCTGCTCGAGAAACAGGCGCAGGAGCTCAAGGAGCGGCAAGAACGTCTCGAGCGCGAGGAAGCGGAACGCCAGGCGCGCGAGCAAGCCGCCGAGGCGGAGCGTCGCCGCGCCGAGGAAGAGGCTACGGCGAAGCGTGCCGAAGTCGCTGCGCGCGAGCAGGCCGAGCGTGGTGCGAGCGAGGACGAGCGAGCCGCCGCCGAGCGCGCCGCACAGCGCGAAGCGGCCAAGAAGGCCGAAGACGCTGCGCGCGAGGCCGCCGAGAAGGCCCGCGCCGAGCAGGAGGAAATCGCCAAGCGCCGCCAGGCGGCCGAGGCCGAAGCGCGCGCGATTCGCGAGATGATGAATACGCCGCGCAAGGCGCAGGTAAAGGCCCCGGAGCCCGCGCCCGCGAAGCCGGCCGAGCCTGCCGTCAAGACCGCCGAAGCGAAGGGCACGTTGCACAAGCCCGCGCGCCCGCCGGGCGAGGCGGCCCGTCCGGCCGCGCGCAAGGCTGCACCCGCGGCCGCGCCGAGCACGACCCCGGCGGCTCCCTCCGCCGACAAGAAAAAGCCTGGCGGCAAAGCGGGCTGGCAGGACGACGCCGCGAAGCGTCGCGGCATCAAGACGCGCGGCGATTCGAGCGGCGGTGTCGACCGCGGCTGGCGCGGCGGTCCGAAGGGCCGCGGCAAGCATCAGGATGCGGCCGCCAACTTCCAGGCACCGACGGAGCCGATCGTGCGCGAAGTGCACGTTCCGGAGACGATCACCGTTGCCGACCTCGCGCACAAGATGTCCGTCAAGGCATCGGAAGTCATCAAGATAATGATGAAGCTCGGCCAGATGGTCACGATCAACCAGATGCTCGATCAGGAAACGGCGATGATCGTCGTCGAAGAGCTCGGACATCGTGCCGTGGCAGCCAAGCTCGACGATCCCGAGGCGTTGCTCGTCGAAGGAGAAGCGAACGACGCCGAGCAACTGCCGCGTCCGCCGGTCGTCACGGTCATGGGCCACGTCGACCACGGCAAGACGTCGTTGCTCGACTACATCCGGCGCGCCAAGGTGGCGGCGGGTGAAGCGGGCGGCATCACGCAGCACATCGGCGCTTATCACGTCGAAACGCCGCGCGGCGTCATTACGTTCCTCGATACGCCGGGCCACGAAGCGTTCACGGCCATGCGGGCACGTGGCGCGAAAGCCACCGATATCGTGATTCTCGTCGTGGCTGCCGACGACGGCGTAATGCCGCAGACGAAGGAAGCCATTGCGCACGCGAAGGCGGGCGGTGTGCCGATCGTCGTCGCGATCAACAAGATCGACAAGCCGGAAGCGAACCCCGAGCGCGTGAAGCAAGAGCTCGTGGCCGAAGGCGTCGTGCCGGAAGAGTACGGTGGCGATTCGCCGTTCGTGCCGGTGTCGGCCAAGACGGGCGCGGGTATCGACGATCTGCTCGAAAACGTGCTGCTGCAGGCCGAGGTGCTCGAATTGACCGCACCGGTGGATGCGCCTGCGAAGGGACTCGTGATCGAAGCGAAGCTCGACAAGGGCAAGGGCCCGGTTGCGACCGTGCTCGTGCAATCGGGTACGCTCTCGCGCGGCGACGTCGTGCTCGCGGGCAGCGCCTATGGCCGCGTTCGCGCGATGCTCGACGAAACGAGCAAGGCGACGAAATCGGCCGGCCCGTCGATCCCGGTCGAAATCCAGGGCTTGTCGGAAGTGCCTGCCGCTGGCGAAGAAGTCATGGTGCTTCAGGACGAACGCAAGGCGCGCGAAATCGCGCTGTTCCGTCAGGGCAAGTTCCGCGATGTGAAGCTGGCCAAGCAGCAGGCCGCGAAGCTCGAAAGCATGCTCGAGCAAATGGGCGAGGGCGAGGTCAAGAACCTGCCGCTCATCGTCAAGGCCGACGTGCAGGGTTCGCAAGAAGCGCTCGTGCAGTCGCTGCAAAAGCTCTCGACCGACGAAGTGCGCGTGCAGATCGTGCACGGCGCGGTGGGCGGCATCAGCGAGTCGGATGTCAATCTGGCCACGGCGTCGAAAGCGGTCATCATCGGCTTCAATACGCGGGCCGATGCTCAGGCCCGCAAGCTGGCGGAGACCAACGGCATCGATATTCGCTACTACAACATCATCTATGACGCTGTGGATGAAGTGAAGGCTGCGATGTCGGGCATGTTGTCGCCGGAGAAGCGCGAGGTCATCACGGGCATGGTCGAAGTGCGGCAGGTGTTCCGCGTGCCGAAGGTCGGCGCGGTGGCCGGCTGTATGGTGACGGACGGTGTCGTGAAGCGTTCGTCGTCGGTGCGCGTGCTGCGCAACAACGTGGTCATCCACACCGGCGAACTCGATTCCCTGAAGCGCTTCAAGGACGACGTCAAGGAAGTGAAGCAGGGCTTCGAGTGCGGTATGTCGGTCAAGAACTTCAACGATATCGTCGAAGGCGATCAGTTCGAAGTGTTCGAGGTCACCGAAGTCGCGCGTACGCTGTAAGCGCCACGTGCGCGGCTCGGGGCGGGGCGGGCGACGAGCCTGTCCCGCCCGTTGTTTTTTTGGGCGGCCCTTTGTTCGAACGATGGCCGCAAGAACGGTTGTGTGGCCTTTCGGCCCGCAAAGTTTGCATCAGGAATTTTCGCCATGTCGAAGAAACGTAGTTCTCCTAACCGCAACGTGCAGATTGCCGATCAGATCCAGCGCGATCTGTCGGAACTCATCATGCGCGAGGTGAAGGATCCGCGCATCGGGCTCGTGACGATTCAAAGCGTCGAGCTCACGCCCGACTACGCGCATGCGAAGGTCTATTTCACGACGCTGACGGGCGACGCTCAGGCAACCGAGCGCGCACTGAACCACGCGGCGGGTCATCTTCACAATCTGCTGTTCAAGCGGCTGCATATCCATACGGTGCCCACGCTGCACTTTCACTTCGACAAGACCATCGAACAGGCCGTCGAGATGTCGCGCCTGATTGACGAGGCTAATGCCAGCCGGGCCAAGGACGATTGAGTCCCGACTGAGGTCCCGGTGTATGTCCGCTCTTTTTGCAACTGTCCGATGAATCAGAATCAAAGGCCCCGGGTGCCGCGTCGCGTGCTCGATGGGGTGTTGCTGCTCGACAAGCCGCTCGGGCTGTCGAGTAATGACGCGCTGATGAGCGCGAAGCGCCTGTATCTTGCGAAAAAGGCGGGTCATACGGGGACGCTCGATCCGCTCGCATCGGGGCTGTTGCCGCTTTGTTTCGGCGAGGCCACGAAGTTTTCGCAGGATCTGCTCGATGCCGACAAGACCTACGAGGCTACGATGCGGCTCGGCATTCGTACCTCGACGGGCGACGCCGAGGGCGAGGTGCTCGAGACGGCGGCGGTGCGGGTCGAGCGCTCAGAGGTCGAGGCGGCATGCCGGCGCTTTGTCGGCGAGATCATTCAAGTACCTCCCATGTACTCGGCACTGAAGCGCGACGGCAAACCGCTTTATGAGTACGCGCGAGCTGGGCAGACAGTGGAGCGCGAGGGCCGCGCGGTGACCATCCGCTGTCTCGAGGTGACCGGCTGCGTATTGCCGGACGTGACCTTTCGCGTCACCTGCAGCAAGGGCACTTACGTTCGCACGCTGGCCGAGGATATCGGTGCGGCGCTTGGCTGCGGCGCGCACCTCGTCGCGTTACGGCGCACGGGGGTGGGCGCGTTGACTCTGGAACATGCGGTCACGCTGGATGCACTTTCCGATATGGATATGCCCGCGCGCGATGCGATGCTGCAGCCCGTCGACGCGTTGCTCTCCACGTTTGCGCCCGTGCAGCTCGGGCAAGACCTCGCGCGCAGGTTTCAGCAAGGACAGCGTATTCGCCTGGCGGAACTGAGCGCGCCGACGGTGCAGGAAAGCAGCGAGGGCAGCGTTCGCGTGCGGGTATACCGTGAAAGCGATGGCGCTTTGCTTGGCGTAGCACGTGCTGGGGATGGCGTGCTTGCGCCGGAACGGCTCGTCGTCGGCGGGTAAGGCGGGCGTCGAGGGTTTTCTTCAGCGTCGAGCGGGGGAGCCTGCGAGATCCCTTCTCCATTTACAAGGCGCTTCATGCTTTTGCATCATGCTTTCTCAATACTTTGAGAATTCTCAATTGTGATGAGAAAAGCTGAGAAAGGCTCGATCAATGCGCGGCCGATGCGGCTGCGCTCGAATCCCCACCACCCGACCGTTCGGGGCGCGTAATCCAGATGAGCCCGATCAGTACCACGAAGATCACCGCCGAGATGTAGAACAGGTCGTTGACGCCGAGTTGGGCGGCCTGCTGCGTCACCATGCGATCGAAGAGCCCATATCGTTGCGTCGCGTCGAGGCCGGTCGCGGAGCCCATCTGTGACATCGCTTGCGTGAACGTCGGATCGAACGCGCTCGCGCGCTCGGTCAGCTGCGCGTGGTGGAACGTCGTGCGATGATCCCAGGCCGTCGTGAAGATCGAGGTGCCGATCCCGCCGCACATGATCCGCACGAAATTGGACAGGCCCGATGCGGCCGCGATGCGATTGCCGGGCAGGCCGGACAGCGTGATCGACACGAGCGGAATGAAGAAACCCGCCATGCCGATGCCCTGCACGAGCGTCGGCAGCATGAGCGACCAGGTGTCGACACCGGTCGTATAGCGCGAGCGCATCCAGAAACAGAGCGCGAATACGAGAAACGCGGCCGTGGCGATCTTGCGGGGATCGGTTCGTGGCAAGAACTTGCCGGTCAACGGCGAGAGCAGAATGGCGAAGACCCCGACAGGCGCCATGACGAGACCCGCATCGGTCGCGGTGTAGCCGATATCCGTTTGCAGCCAGAGCGGCAGAAGGACCAGGTTCCCGAAATAAAGCCCATAGCCGACCGACAGCGCGACGGTACCGCCCGTGAAGTTGCGCTTCTTGAACAGCGATAGATCGACGACGGGATGCTCGGCGGTCAACTCCCAGACCACGAAGAACGCGAAGCCGATCACGGCGATGAGCGCGAGTATCACGATCGTCGTCGACGAGAACCAGTCCAGATCCTTGCCCTGGTCGAGCATGACTTGCAGCGAGCCGACCCAGATCACGAGCAGGCTGAGGCCGACGGTGTCGATCGGTGCCTTCTTGATCGCCGAGTCGCGCGTGCGGAAGATCGCCCACGTTGCCACTGCCGCGACGATGCCGACCGGGATGTTGACGTAAAAGATCCACGGCCACGAGATATTGTCCGAGATCCACCCGCCCAGAATCGGGCCGGCCACCGGCGCAATCAACGTGGTCATCGCCCACATGGCAAGCGCGAGCGGAGCTTTGGAACGAGGATAGCTCGCCAGCAGCAGCGTTTGCGAGAGCGGAATCATCGGCCCGGCGACCGCGCCCTGGATGACCCGCGAGAAGAGCAGCAACGGCAGCGTCGGAGACAGGCCGCACATCCAGGAAGACAGCACGAACAGCACGATCGATGCGAGAAAGAGGCGAACCTGACCGATGCGGTCGGTCAGCCAGCCCGTCAGCGGCACGGAGATGGCATTGGCGACGGCGAACGAGGTGATGACCCAGGTCCCCTGGTCCGACGAGACGCCAAGATCGCCCGAGATCGTCGGGATCGACACGTTCGCGATCGAGCTGTCGAGCACGTTCATGAACACCGCGAGCGACACGGCGACCGTGCCGATAACGAGCTGCGCGCCGGTGAGCGGCGGATGCGGAGCGGCTGCGGATTGGGCCATTGCGTAAATGCCTCGAAACGGGAAACGTTGGGCTGCTTGTTTACATCAGCTTTGCCGCGCCACTCGCGACTTGCGCACCGCGCGTCCCGTGGGATGCCGGCGGCTTTTGCCGGGCGACGCCCGCCGCTGCATCCGAGCCCGCGTTTTGCGCGATGATGCGAGCGATCTCCGCGTCCGCGTCTGCGCCGTACTTGTCGAATACGTTCGTCTGATAGACGGTGTTTTGGGCGTTGCCCAACTGGCTGCCGTTGTCGTTCTTGATGTCGACGTCGGCTTGCATGGACAGGCCGATGCGCAGTGGATGCGCGTGCAGTTCCTTCGGATCGAGTTCGATCCGAACGGGCAGGCGTTGTACGACTTTGATCCAGTTGCCCGTGGCATTCTGCGCGGGCAGCAGCGAAAACGCGGAACCGGTACCCGCGGAGAAGCCCACGACCTTGCCGTGGTAGACGACCGACGAACCGTAGACGTCCGCGGTCAGTTCGACCGGCTGGCCGATGCGCATATGCTTGATTTGCACTTCCTTGAAGTTTGCGTCGACCCAGACGGCCTCGAGCGGCACGATCGCCATGAGCGGCGTGCCGGGCGAGACGCGCTGCCCCACTTGCACTGAACGCTTCGCCACGTAGCCGGTGACAGGTGCCGGAAGGGTGTTGCGTGCATTGTTCAGATAGGCATCGCGCACTCGCGCGGCTGCGGCGAGCACATTCGGATGCGTTGCGATGGTGGTATTCGAGGTCAGCGCGCGGTTCGACGCGAGTTGCTGTTCGGCGGCATCGAGGCTCGCTTGCGCGCTTTTCACTGCATCGCGCGCATGCGAGATTTCCTCCTGCGAGACCGCACCTGTTTGCGCGACGGCCATGCGTCGCCGCAGATCGTCTTGCGCGCGCGACAGATCGGACTGGCGTTGTGCGATTTGCGCCTGGTACTGATCGTTGTTGGCGAAAAGGCCGCGAACCTGACGCACCGTTTGCGCGAGATTCGCCTCGGCCTGCGCGAGCGTGACACGGGCGTCGGCGCCGTCGAGCACGACCAGCGGGTCGCCCGCCTTGACCGTTTGCGTATCGTCGGCATTCACCGCGATGACGGTGCCCGTCACCTGCGGGGTGATCTGCACGACGTTGCCGTTGACATAGGCATCGTCCGTTTCCTCGTGAAAACGCGCGACGAGGAAATAGTAGACGCCGTACGCGATGGCCGCGATGAGGATCACGCCGACAAGCAGTGCCATCAGCCGCTTGCGCTTTCCGTTCGCCGGCGTCTGAACGTTCGCGGCGGATTGTTGAGTCTCGCTCATGGAAATGCTCTCCGGTTCTCGAGTTTCTGTCTTCGAATGTTCGTCGGCTCGTGGCGCGTCGATCGGTGCCGTGCCTGGATCATGCCTTCATCAGCTCGACGGCGCCGCCGCACTTCGCGCCTGTCCCGGCACCTGCGGCGCCGGCTCGCCGAGCCCGACGGTGTTTGCGTCGAATCCGCCGCCGAGCGCCTTGATGAGCGCAAATTGCAGATCCCTCCGGCGCATCTTGAGATTCGTCACCGTTTGCTCGGCGTTGAGCCGGTTGATGTCGGCCGTGAGCACCTGCAATTGTGGCGAGAGTCCCGCCTTATAGCGGATCACGGCCAGCCGATAAGCTTCGCTCGATGCGTCCAGCGCCCGTTGCGCGTCATTCATCTGACGGTCGATCGCGCGAATCGACGACACCTGCGTGGCCACGTCCGACAGGGCGTTGATCAGCGTCTGGTTGTAATTCGCGACGTCGAGATGGAAATCGGCGTACCGCCCCTTCAATTGGGCGCGCAGGGCGCCGGCATCGAAGATCGGCAGGTGAATCGCGGGCCCGGCCTGCAATTGGCGGCTGCCGGCCGTCAGGAACCGGCTCCAGCCGAAAGAGTCCAGACCCGCTGCCGCGGCCAGATTGATGTCCGGAAAGAATTCGGCCTTGGCCTCTTTCACATCGTGCAGTGCCGCGTCGACCTGCCAGCGCGCCGCGACGAGATCCGGACGGCGCGAAACGAGATCGGCCGGCAGGTTATCGGGCAGTGTCACCGCGCCGCCGGCCGACAGCGCCGGCTGAGCGATCTGCAGCCCGCGGTCGGGCCCCTTGCCGAGCAGCGCGGCGAGCTGATAGCGCACAGCGGTGATTTGCCCGTCGAGATCGGACAGCGTCGTCTGGGTGGAGGCGATGTTGCCGAGTGCGGTCTGCTTTTCGACACTGGTATCGAGGCCGGCCACGACGCGCCCGTTCGTGATCGCGCTGACTTCCTGGCGATTGGCGATTTCGCGTGCCGTGATGTCACGTATCGCGTAAAGCTGTGCGAGCTGGTTGTAGGTACGTGCGACCGAAGAGGCGAGCGTGATGCGCGCGAGCTGGATGTCGGCCTGCGCGGCCTTTTGCTGCGAAAGCGCCGATGCGAGGCGCGCGCGGTTCTTGCCCCAGAGATCGAGGTCCCATGAGGCGCTCGCGAGCGCATTGTGCTCGGTCACCCAGTTGCCCGCCAACGGCGGAGGATAGAGGCCGTTTTCGGTGAATCGCTCGCGCGTGATCGAATAGCTGCCTTCGACTTTCGGCATCAGGCCCGCGCGCGAGGTCTCGATATAGGACTGTGCTTTGGCGAGGCGCGCCTGAGCCTGCGCGATCGTCGGATTGCCGTCGAGCGCTTCGTCGATGAGCTTCGGCAATTGCGCATCGCCGAATTGATTGGCCCAATCGAGCGAGGGCCACTGGCCGCTTTGAGCCGGCAGACTTTGCGCGGCCTCGAAGCTGGCGGCGCTGGCAGGTGTTTTGTCGCTCTTGATGCCGGCATAGCTGACGCAACCGGCGAGGACGAGCGCGGTCAACGCCGCGGCAATGGCGCTCGCGGGCGCGACAACATGGGACGGCACGGTTGGAGAGTTCATTGCATCGCCTTTCGACTCGAATGAAATGATGGACATCGCAACTTGTTGTTATGGGTTCCGGATGGAGATTACTTGCCATCACACCGATGAAGCAGTGCTCGCGGACGCGAACGATTCCTGCGAAATCCGAACTTTGCGCGGCGCGGCTAACGAGGCGTCTCGTCCACCGATTCGCAGGTATTCGCCAGAATGCGCCTCAACATGCTTTTGAGGAAGCCGACTTCTTCGGGTGTAAAACCGCTGAGCGCCCGGTCGACTACGTCGCAGAACATGCCCGGAATGTGCGCGGCCATTTCGTAGCCCTCGGCCGTCAGCTCGAGCAGAACGGCCCGCCTGTCCTCGCTGCTGCGCACCCGCCGCAGCAGCTTGCGCTTTTCGAGCCGGTCGACGAGCCGCGTCACGGCGCTTGCATCGATCCCGTAGTGCCGCGCGAGCTCCGCCGCAAGCTGGCAGCGCCCTGAACCGATCATGAAAAGAATGCTGCCTTGCGTGCTCGTGATGCCCAGCTCTTTCATCGTGCGCTGCGAGACCAGGTTCGAGATGCTCGACTTCGCCCGGGCGAGCAAATACCCGACCACCTCGTCGAGCTCGAATTCGCGCAGTTCTGCAAGAAGCTGGTCGGGAGGTTGGGTCATGATCTGGTGAGCATGCAATAGTTGACTAGGCATGATTCTAGTCGCCAAAAGCTGCCTATGCAACCTTCTTATGCCGAGCGGCTCATCGCGCGGGCGCTCATCATGCCATCGAGCGCGAATACATGCCGGCCAGTTGGCGGGGCGAAGCGCCCGATTCACGCGCCGGATGGTCTGGCCCCGCCTGCCAGTGGGGCTTGCGTCACACCGACGTGCTATAATTTTTGATTACCTCGGGCATGAAGCCGCCGCCCCAAACCGTTCAGATTCCTTATGACTCGCGCCCTACGCAACATCGCCATCATTGCCCACGTCGATCACGGCAAGACCACGCTCGTCGATCAACTGCTTCGTCAGTCGGGCACCTTCCGTGAAAATCAGCAGATCGCGGAGCGCGTCATGGACTCGAACGACATCGAGCGCGAACGCGGCATCACGATCCTGGCAAAGAACTGTGCCGTCGAATACGAAGGGACGCACGTCAACATCGTCGACACCCCCGGGCACGCCGACTTCGGCGGCGAGGTCGAACGCGTGTTGTCGATGGTCGATTCCGTGCTGCTGCTCGTGGATGCCGTGGAAGGCCCGATGCCGCAAACGCGTTTCGTGACGAAAAAGGCGCTGGCGCTCGGATTGAAGCCGATCGTCGTCGTCAACAAGATCGACCGGCCCGGTGCGCGTATCGATTGGGTCATCAATCAAACGTTCGATCTGTTCGACAAGCTGGGCGCGACCGAAGAGCAGCTCGACTTTCCGATCGTCTATGCGTCGGGTCTGAACGGATACGCCTCGCTCGATCCGGCTGCGCGCGAAGGCGACATGCGGCCGCTTTTCGAGGCGATTCTTGCGCACGTGCCCGTGCGCCCGGCCGATCCGGACGCGCCGCTGCAGCTGCAGATCACCTCGCTCGATTATTCCACCTACGTGGGCCGGATCGGCGTGGGGCGCATCACGCGCGGGCGTGTGAAGCCCGGGCAGCCCGTCGTCGTCCGCTTCGGCCCCGAGGGGGAGATCCTGAACCGCAAGATCAACCAGGTCCTGTCGTTCCATGGGCTGGAGCGCGTTCAGGTGGAAGAGGCCGAGGCCGGCGACATCGTGCTCATCAACGGCATCGAGGACATCGGCATCGGCGCGACGATCTGCTCGCCCGACGCGCCCGAAGCGCTACCGATGATCACCGTCGACGAACCGACGCTCACGATGAACTTCCTCGTGAATTCGTCGCCGCTGGCGGGCAAGGAAGGCAAATTCGTCACGAGCCGGCAGATTCGCGATCGACTGATGCGCGAGCTCAACCATAACGTAGCGTTGCGCGTGCGCGACACGGGCGACGAAACGGTCTTTGAAGTGTCGGGCCGCGGGGAGCTGCATTTGACGATCCTCGTCGAGAACATGCGCCGCGAGGGCTACGAGCTCGCCGTATCGCGTCCGCGCGTCGTCCTGCACGAGGTGGATGGCGTGAAGCACGAGCCGTACGAGCTGCTGACGGTCGACCTGGAAGATTCGCACCAGGGCGGGGTCATGGAAGAGCTTGGCCGTCGCAAGGGCGAGCTGCTCGATATGGCATCCGACGGGCGCGGCCGCACGCGCCTCGAATACCGGATTCCGGCGCGAGGATTGATCGGCTTTCAGGGCGAGTTCATGACGCTCACGCGCGGCACGGGACTCATGAGTCATGTGTTCGACGAATATGCACCCGTCAAGGAAGGCTCGCTCGGCGAGCGCCGCAACGGTGTGCTGATCTCGCAAGACGATGGCGCCGCCGTGGCCTACGCACTCTGGAAGCTGCAGGACCGGGGCCGTATGTTCGTGAAGCCCGGCGATGCACTGTACGAGGGCATGATCATCGGCATCCACAGCCGCGACAACGATCTCGTGGTCAATCCGATCAAGGGCAAGCAGCTTACGAACGTGCGGGCGTCCGGTACGGACGAAGCGGTTCGGCTCGTTCCGCCCATTCAGCTTTCGCTCGAGTACGCGGTCGAATTCATCGACGACGACGAGCTCGTGGAAGTGACGCCGCAGTCCATCCGCCTGCGCAAGCGCCATTTGAAGGAGCACGAGCGCCGCCGTGCGAGCCGCGAAACCTCGGTCGATTGATCGAGAGCCAGCTATCGATGGCATCTGTTCGGAAAAAAGCCGCTCGCAAAGAAAAACGAGCGGCTTTTTCATTGGAGCAGGGAACACATGCCGATATCGAATGGCGCTTATGTCCATCTCGAATGTCGGTTGTGTGATATCCTCCCGGTGCTAGTTTTAGGTCCTTCCAAGCAAGACTTGATTCGCGCAATCCGCTAAACGGTCAGGCCGTGTCGCGGAAGGTTGAGTAACCCGCTATTTCTCGAGAAACTCGAAGAAAAGGTGAGCGTAAACATGATGAAGCAATTCCAGCTGAACTCGTACCTGTTCGGCGGCAACGCTCCGTACGTCGAAGAGCTGTACGAGCAATACCTCGATAATCCGGCGTCGGTCCCCGACAATTGGCGGGAGTATTTCGACGCCCTGCAAAACGTGCCCGCGTCGGATGGCTCGAACGCGAACGATGTCGCGCATGGTCCGATCGTCGAATCGTTTGCGCAGCGCGCGAAAGCCAATGCTTTCATCCCGCGCGAAGCCGGCGAGAATCTGGGCACGGCGCGCAAGCAAGTCCACGTCCAGTCTCTGATCAGCGCCTACCGCTTTCTCGGTTCGCAATGGGCCAACCTCGACCCGCTGAAGCGCCGCGAACGTCCCTCCATTCCCGAGCTCGAGCCTGCGTTCTACGACTTCACCGAAGCCGACATGGACCAGACGTTCAGCGCGGGCAATCTGTATTTCGGCTTCGAGCAGGCATCGCTGCGCGATATCGTCAAAGCGCTGCGCGATACGTACTGCGGCACGATCGGCGCCGAATTCCAGTACGTCAGCGATCCCGAACAGAAGCGCTGGTGGCAGGAGCGCCTCGAATCGATCCGGGCCACGCCGAATTTCTCGACTGAAAAGAAGAAGCACATCCTGAACCGGCTCACGGCCGCCGAAGGTCTCGAACGCTATCTGCATACGCGCTATGTCGGCCAGAAGCGCTTCTCGCTCGAAGGCGGGGAGAGCTTCATCGCGGCGATGGACGAGGTCGTGCGCCACGGCGGTGCGCAGGGCGTACAGGAAATCGTCATCGGTATGGCTCACCGCGGCCGTCTGAACGTGCTCGTGAACACGCTCGGCAAGATGCCGTCGGATCTGTTCGCCGAATTCGAAGGCAAGCACGTCGACGATCTGCCGGCAGGCGACGTGAAGTATCACAAGGGCTTCTCGTCGGACGTCTCCACCGAAGGTGGTCCGGTGCACTTGTCGCTGGCGTTCAACCCGTCGCACCTCGAAATCGTGAACCCCGTGGTGGAAGGTTCGGCGAAGGCGCGTATGGATCGTCGTGGCGACGAGAGCGGCGTGCAGGTTCTGCCGGTGCAGATTCACGGTGACGCGGCCTTCGCAGGCCAGGGCGTCGTCATGGAGACGCTGAACCTCGCGCAAACGCGCGGCTACGGCACCCACGGCACGCTGCATATCGTCATCAACAACCAGATCGGTTTCACGACGTCGGACCCGCGCGACGCGCGCTCGACGCTTTACTGCTCCGACGTGGTGAAGATGATCGAGGCGCCCGTGCTGCACGTGAACGGCGACGATCCCGAAGCGGTCGTGCTTGCCACGCAGCTTGCGATCGACTTCCGGATGCAGTTCCACAAGGACGTCGTGATCGACATCGTCTGCTTCCGCAAGCTCGGCCACAACGAGCAGGACACGCCCGCGGTGACGCAGCCGCTGATGTACAAGAAGATCGCCCAGCACCCGGGTACGCGCGCGCTCTACGCGGAAAAGCTCGTGCAGCAGGGCGTGATCGGCTCCGAAGACGCCGATGCCTTCGTCAAGGCCTATCGCCAGGCGATGGATGCCGGCCAGCACACCGTCGATCCGGTCCTCTCGAACTACAAGAGCAAGTACGCGGTCGACTGGGTGCCGTTCCTGAACCGCAAGTGGACGGATGCGGCCGATACGGCCGTCCCGCTTGCCGAGCTCAAGCGCCTCGGCGAGCGCATCACGACGATTCCCGAGAACTTCAAAGTGCACCCGCTCGTCGAGCGTGTCATCAACGACCGCCGCGCCATGGCGCGCGGCGATGCACCGCTCGATTGGGGCATGGGCGAGCATCTCGCCTACGCGTCGCTCGTCGCATCGGGCTATGCGGTGCGCCTCACGGGCCAGGACTCGGGCCGCGGCACGTTCACGCACCGTCACGCGGTGCTGCACGATCAGAACCGCGAGCGCTGGAACGACGGCACCTACATTCCGCTGCAAAACGTGGCGGACGGTCAGGCGAAGTTCACGGTCATCGATTCGGTGCTCTCCGAGGAAGCCGTACTCGGCTTCGAATACGGCTACTCGACGGCCGAACCGAATACGCTCGTCGCATGGGAAGCGCAGTTCGGCGATTTCGCCAACGGTGCGCAGGTCGTGATCGACCAGTTCATCTCGTCGGGTGAAGTCAAGTGGGGTCGTGTCTCGGGCCTCACGATGCTGCTGCCGCACGGCTACGAAGGGCAGGGTCCCGAGCATTCGTCGGCGCGCATCGAGCGCTATTTGCAGCTGTGCGCCGAGCACAACATGCAGGTCGTGCAACCGACCACCCCCGCGCAGATCTTCCATTTGCTGCGCCGTCAGATGATCCGTTTGTTCCGCAAACCGCTCATCGTCTTCACGCCGAAGTCGCTTCTGCGCCACAAGGAAGCGATCTCGGACCTGTCGGAACTCGCAAGTGGCGTATTCCAGCCGGTGATCGGCGAAGTCGACCCCGCTATCGAAGCCAAGAAGGTCAAGCGCGTGGTGATGTGCTCGGGCCGGGTCTACTACGACCTGATCGCCCATCGTCGCGAAGCGAAGGCGAACGACGTGGCGATCATGCGTGTGGAGCAGCTCTATCCGTTCGCTCACAAGCAGTTCGAAACGGAGATGAAGAAATACGACCATGCCACCGAGGTCGTATGGGTCCAGGACGAGCCGCAAAACCAAGGTCCGTGGTTCTACATCGAGCATCACCTGAAGGAAGGCATGCGCGATGGGCAGAAGCTCGCCTATAGCGGCCGCCCGGCATCGGCATCGCCCGCGGTCGGCTATTACGCGAAGCACTACGAGCAGCAAAAAGCGTTGATCGAAGGTGCTTTCGGCCGCTTGAAGAGCGCATCGATTGCGAAATAACTAAACGACAGCGAACCGGGAAAGCGCCGCGCGCTTTCCCGCGCCGTATGCCGCCCAGACCAATCGAAGCGCGCGGGCAGGACGGGCGAGCGTTCGCGCTCCACACCAGATACGAGTTCAGGAAAATCAAATGGCTATTGTAGAAGTCAAGGTTCCGCAGTTTTCCGAATCGGTTTCGGAAGGCACCATGATTGCGTGGAAGAAAAAGCCCGGCGAGGCCGTCACGCAAGACGAAACGCTCATCGAGATCGAGACCGACAAGGTCGTCCTCGAAGTGCCGGCGCCGGCATCGGGCGTGCTCGCGGACATCGTGGTCGGCGACGGTGAGATCGTGAGCTCCGAGCAACTGATCGCGAAGATCGATACGGAAGGCAAGGCCGGCGCCGCGGCACCCGCGGCTGCTGCTGCCGCTCCAGCCGCTGCCGCACCGGTTGCCGCTCCCGCCGCAGCCACCGCAACGGCCACGGCCGGCGCCGCTGCATCGCCGGCCGCCAATAAACTGATGGCGGAGAAGAACCTGTCGGCGGACCAGGTCGCGGGAACCGGCCGCGACGGCCGCATCACGAAGGGCGATGTGCTCGGCACGAGCGCGAAGGCACCGGCCGCGGCGCCTGCCGCGCCGGCTGCGCGTGCGTCGAAGCCGGCGCTGCCGGACGTCAAGGCCCCGGCCTCGGCCGACACGTGGCTCAGCAACCGCCCCGAACAGCGCGTGCCGATGTCGCGCCTGCGCCAGCGTATCGCCGAGCGTCTGCTGGAGTCGCAGCAAACGAATGCCATCCTCACGACGTTCAACGAAGTGAACATGGCGCCGGTGATGGATCTGCGCAACAAGTACAAGGACAAATTCGAGAAAGAGCATGGCGTGAAGCTCGGCTTCATGTCGTTCTTCGTGAAGGCGGCCGTGCATGCGCTGAAGAAATTCCCGCTCGTGAATGCGTCGATCGACGGCACGGACATCGTCTATCACGGTTATTTCGATATCGGTATCGCCGTGGGCTCGCCGCGCGGTCTCGTCGTCCCCATCTTGCGCAACGCCGATCAAATGAGCCTTGCCGAGATCGAGAAGAAGATCGCCGAGTTCGGTCAGAAAGCCAAGGACGGCAAACTGTCGATCGAGGAAATGACGGGCGGCACGTTCTCGATTTCGAACGGCGGCGTGTTCGGCTCGATGCTGTCGACGCCGATCATCAACCCGCCGCAGTCGGCGATTCTCGGTGTCCACGCGACGAAGGAGCGGGCGGTCGTCGAAAACGGCCAGATCGTCATCCGCCCGATGAACTACCTCGCGCTGTCGTACGACCACCGCATCATCGACGGACGCGAAGCCGTGCTCTCGCTCGTCGCGATGAAAGACGCTCTCGAAGACCCGGCGCGTTTGCTCCTCGATCTGTAATTCCCCGCGCCCGGTGTCCGGGCGCAGCAAAGCTTGGTTGAAAATCGCGACGAAGCGCGGCTCACGCCGCGCCGTCGCGTCATCGAAAGGATCGTCATGTCCCAACAATTTGACGTCGTCGTGATCGGCGCGGGTCCCGGCGGGTATGTCGCCGCGATCCGGGCCGCCCAGCTCGGCAAAAGCGTCGCCTGTATCGAAAAGTGGAAGAACCCGGCCGGCACGCTGAAGCTCGGCGGCACCTGCCTGAACGTCGGCTGCATTCCGTCCAAGGCGCTGCTTGCGTCGTCGGAGGAGTTCGAAAATGCATCGCATCATCTGGCCGAGCACGGCATCGCCGTGTCCGAGGTCAAGATGGACGTCGCAAAGATGCAGACCCGCAAGGACGGCATCGTCGAAAAAATGACGAGCGGTATCGAGTTCCTGTTCAAGAAGAACAAGATCACGTGGCTCAAGGGCCATGGCAAGTTCGCCGGCAAAAGCGACGCAGGCGTGCAAATCGAGGTGAGCGGCGAAGGCGAGGCCGAGGTCGTTACGGCGAAGAACGTCATCATCGCGACGGGTTCGAAGGCGCGTCATCTGCCGAACGTGCCGGTCGACAACAAGATCGTTTCCGATAACGAAGGCGCGCTCGCATTCGATGCGGTTCCGGCGAAGCTCGCCGTCATCGGCGCCGGTGTGATCGGGCTCGAGCTCGGTTCGGTCTGGCGCCGCCTGGGTTCGCAGGTCACCGTGCTCGAGGCGCTGCCGCAGTTTCTCGGTGCGGCCGACGATGCGCTCGCGAAGGAAGCCGCGAAGCTTTTCAAGAAGCAGGGCCTCGATATTCAGCTCGGCATCAGCATCGGCGAGGTGAAGGCGAACGCCAAGGGCGTCACGATCGCCTACACCGACAAGGACGGCAACGCGCAAACGCTCGAGGCCGATCGTCTGATCGTATCGGTGGGCCGCGTGCCGAATACCGATAACCTCGGTCTCGAGTCGATCGGCCTGAAGGCGAACGAGCGCGGGTTCATCGAGGTCGACGATCACTGCCGTACGGCGGTGCCGAACGTCTATGCGATCGGCGATGTCGTCCGCGGGCCGATGCTCGCGCACAAGGCGGAAGACGAGGGCGTGCTGGTGGCGGAGATCATCGACGGTCAGAAGCCGCATATCGACTACAACTGCATTCCGTGGGTCATCTATACCGAGCCGGAAATCGCCTGGGTCGGCAAGACCGAACAGCAGTTGAAGGCCGAGGGCCGCGAGATCAAGACGGGGCAGTTTCCGTTCTCGATCAACGGGCGTGCGCTGGGTGTGGCGAAGCCCGAGGGCTTCGTCAAGATGATCGCGGACGCGAAGACCGACGAGCTGCTCGGCGTCCATATCATTTCAGCGAACGCATCGGATCTCATCGCCGAAGCGGTTGTCGCGATGGAGTTCAAGGCGGCATCCGAAGACATCGGACGCATCTGCCATCCGCACCCGTCGCTCTCCGAAGTGATGCGCGAAGCCGCGCTGGCCGTCGACAAGCGTTCGCTCAACAAGTAAGTCGCGGCAGTCACTCCTGGCAGTAAGTTCTGGTAGTCAGTCCTCTCAAGCAGTAGCGGCCCAAGGAGCGGCCGGGGCGAAATCCCCGGCGCCTCTTCGGCCGGTCCGGGCCGGTGCGCGGGCGCGCCCGGTTCCCCGCACAGCGCCCGCTCCGGACGCTGGCCGAGCGGTTCCTTCACGATGAATGTTCTCGAATATTACGAACACGAGCTGCAAGCGCGTGGCTATCTCGCCGACGACGCACAGCTCGCGGCGGTGAATCGCTTGCAGCAATGCTATGCGGAGTGGGTCACCTACAAGAGCCGGCGCTCGAATGCGCTGCGCAAGCTGCTCGTGCATCCCGAGCTGCCGCGTGGCGTCTATATGTGGGGCGGCGTCGGGCGCGGCAAGAGCTTCCTGATGGATAGCTTTTACGCGGTGGTTCCGGTGCAGCGCAAGACGCGGCTGCATTTCCACGAATTCATGCGCGAAGTCCATCGGCAGCTCGAGGAGCTCAAAGGGCAGGCCGATCCGCTCGACGAGCTGGCGCGCCGTGTCGCCAAGCGCTATCGGCTCATTTGCTTCGACGAGTTCCATGTCTCCGACATTGCCGACGCGATGATTCTTCATCGGCTCCTCACCGGGCTCTTCGATAACGGCGTGCAGTTCGTGATGACCTCGAACTACGATCCCGATACGCTCTACCCCGACGGCTTGCACCGTGACCGCGTGTTGCCCGCCATCGAGCTCGTGAAGGAGCGGCTCGATGTGATGAATGTGGATGGCGGTACCGACTATCGTCGACGCACGCTCGCACAGGTCAACGTCTATCACACGCCGCTGGGCGCCGAAGCCGACCGTGCGCTGAGAGCGGCATTCGCGCAGCTCGCGGCCGTGCCCGATGAAAGCCCGCTGCTTCATATCGAGAAGCGCGAATTGAAAGCGTTGCGGCGCGCCGACGGCGTCGTCTGGTTCGATTTCGCGACGCTGTGCGGCGGGCCGCGCTCGCAAAACGACTATCTCGAGTTGGCCTCGCGATTTCATACGGTGGTGCTTTCCGGCGTGCCGCAAATGACGCCTCGCATGGCATCGGAGGCACGCCGTTTCACTTGGCTCGTCGACGTTTTTTACGATCACAAGGTGAAGCTGCTGATGTCGGCGGTGGTGGCGCCCGAAGCGCTCTATCCCGAAGGGCCGATGGCCAATGAATTCGGCCGGACGGTCTCGCGTCTCGTCGAAATGCAGTCGAAGGAATATCTGGAAGCGCCGCGCAGGCTCGTCGACACCTCGTTGACTTGACGGTCGCGGGCTGAAGGCTTTGGCTGCGCGAGCAGGGCGCGGGACAGATTCGGATTATTCTGATATTCGCCGGCCAGGACGAGGCCTATTGTGCTCTCTATTCAAACGAAGGAGGCACAGATGACCCCTTACCGCGAAATAACCGACGAGCAATGGCACCGTGTGGTCACGCTGTTTCCTGAATTGCAGGCGCGCGCGCCTGCGCGTGGCCGTCCCCTCACCGATACACGCGCGGTGCTCAATGGCGTGTTGTGGGTGATCTATAGCGGCGCAGCGTGGTCTTCGATGCCGCGCCGGTACCCCTCCTATCAAACCTGCCACCGTCGCTTCAAGACGTGGTACGACGCGGGCGTGTTCAGGCACGTACTGGGCGAACTGTATGGCGATGCGGCCGAAGGGCTGTGCGAGTCGGTCAGGGCGCGTATGCGCGCGAAGTTGAATCCGGCAAAGGTGGCGCCGGCTTTCTCGACGATCGATGCGCCCACGTTGTCCTATCTGGCTTCACTGCGTCGCGCCGCGTGAGCCACGCGCTCTTCTGCGAGCGAGCCTGCCGTATGGTCAGGACCGCTCGCGCAACAGGTTGTCGTGAGCTCGATCAGTTCTTTGCCTGGTCCGAAGCCGAATCGGCTTGCCGGTTCCACGTTTGCGACCGGCCTAGCAGTGAGACGCCGATATAGCCGCGTACGACGAGCTTCCGGCCTCCCTCATCCAGCGTCATTTTGCATCGATAGACTTTGCCGTTTTCGGGATCGAGGATGTTGCCGCCATCCCAATGATCGCCGTCCTGCTTCATATCGCGGATGATCGTCATACCGAGAATTTTTTGATCCTTGCGGTCGTCGGTACATTCGGTGCATCGGCGATCGGGCGAGTCCGCGGGGTTCAGGCCTTTGATGACTTTCCCGCTCAGTGATCCATCGGCGTTTTGCGTAATCTGTACAAGCGCTTTCGGTTGATGCGTGTGGTCGTCGATTGTTTGCCATACGCCGACGGGGGAATCGGTGCCTTGCGCGAAGGCTATCGTGGCGCTGGCCAGTAACAAGCCGGCTGCTGCCATGCGCTTAACGGCATATAAGGCGATCGAGCGGGTGTCGTGCGGGAAGTGCATGATGTCGTCCTCCTGATGGGGTGAGTCGGCTGTCGTTTCTTTCGCGCGGTGGCGGATAGGCCTGTCGCGCCGCGCTTGTTGGAATCAGGCCAGCATACCCACGAAAAAATGACTGAGGTTTAATAGTGGAACCTCTAATCAGGCTGGAGCGGGCACGCAGTTCGTCCTGGTTCGTCCCCGCGGCATTTCCTTCGGACGTCAAAACATTTGGTACGAAAACGTGGCGTTGATTCGCGGGCTGCGCGATGGGCTTTCGATCGGCGCGTCGGCAACGGCCTTGGCGATCGAGAGATCGAGGCTGTAATGCTTCGCGTCGGTGATCCGCAAGCCAAGCGCGACCGAAGACAGCTTATTGGGCGATGTCGGCCCCGAGTGTAGGTACACCCGCGCCATATCGAACGACACATACGGGGTAACGGTCTGCAAGTAGTGCATCCCCACCGCAAAAGCACGGTTGACTTCGAACGATACGGCCCATCCCGAATCGCCCGATGCCTCTCCCGGCTGATAACCCGAAGCGAATCGTTGAGCGCCGAATGCGATTTGCTCGGAAGTCGGCAGGTTGTCGGGACTGAACTGTCCCGTAGCCGCAACGGTCGTACCGATTTTGAAAGGCCATTCGTTGGATTGAGAAAAACTCGCGCCCGTTCGCACGAACGTGAGCGATACCGGATTCGTCGGAACGGCGCCCGGCACATTCGAATCGGCTGTCTTCGAAGCGCCCAGAATATTGAAAGCATGCGCCACGTTGATGCTCGCGCGGCGGACTTGGCCCGGCTCGACGCCCGTGTAATCGAGTTGCGCCTGCAGCACGCGCTCTTGGGAGCGTAATCCGATTTGCGCGCCGTTGATCGTATTGCGGTAATGGTTTTCGTCATGCGACGCATAGCCGGTCACGGTGCCGATCAACTTGTGCGCATCGCGCAATAGGAACGGGTAGGCGGCCGAAAGCGCGAGCTTGTCGTTGACCACCGTTCGTTCGACGTACGAAGGCAAGCCCGGATTGTCGGTCGGATGGCCGCGGTAGTGCGAGGCGTCGATGTGCGCGACGAGCCCATCGTTGCCCAAAGGCACCGCGCCGTTGGCCGAGTAATAGGTGGTGTCGTCGCGGCCCCTGGGAGCGAGAGCAGAAACGCTGAGCTGCTCTCCGAGCGACGCCAGTCCGTTTTCCGTGACCGTGAAAAGGCCTTGCACGCCCGGGTGGTGCAGGTCGATGCCCGCGCTGAAGTTCAATGGCTTGCGCGCGACGTTGAGCTCGAGGGTCGTCGCGCCGTCTGTCGTTTTCGGTGCCGGTACCGTGGCCGTCACGGTGAGGCCAGGCAGCAATCCGAGCGCATTCACGCTGCGCTCGAACGTCGCGCGACGCAGCGGCCGTTCGTTGCGGATGCGCTCGGCAAGCTGGCGAATCTTGCGTTCGGTCGAGCCCGGATTGCCCTTGATGTCGATCTGCGCGACGTATCCTTCCACAACGGTTACGCGCACTACGCCGTTTTCGAACGTCTGAGCCGGAATGAACGCGAACGATAGCGCATATCCGCGCGACTGATAAAGCCGGGTGATCTCGTTCGCGGTCTCGATCAACTGCCCGATCGTGATGTCTTTGCCGACGAGCGGCGTGAAGTGCCCTGCAACCTCGGCAAAAGGGACGGCCTTGACGCCTTCCACCTGGATCTTCGTTGGGGTGAGATGCGATGCCAGCAATTGCTGCAACTGTGGCGTCGGCCGTTCGACCTGGACCGTGACGCTGGGTGCGTTGCTCGGGGCATGGGTTTGCGGCAGCGCCTGAAGCGGGTTCCCGCTCGCGGCCGCGCGTGTTTGCGCATGCGTCACTGTTGCCACGCCCGCCGCGCCGAGCGCGAGCCCGACCCCTACCAGGAATTCAGTAGTCCTCATCGTTTGTTCCTCGTCTGGCCTTTTTATGGATACCGTCGGGCCGGCTCTGAGGCCGGCGCCGACTCGGTACCTTCGCCCGTTTTCGTTTTCGGGCCGTTTGCGTGCGTGGACCGATGGCGGCACCCGACAAGCGGGGCGCGCCTCGATCCCGCACGATGACGCTACTGCAGTTTCCCGAGAACGGGCAGGCCGTTGCCGAGCAGCGAACCTACGCCCGCGGCACCCGAACCGGCGCCGGCGGCCGGGGCGCTCGATAGCGCGCCGGTGACGCTCGTCAGCGCCCCCGTCAGGGCCGAGAGGGGATTCGTGCCGCCGCTGGCACCGGATGTCACCCCGCTCAACGGTCCGGTGAGGCTCGCGAGCGGACTGCCGGCTCCGCCGCTGCCAGCACTGCCGGCTGCGACGGATGTGTTGGTACTTCCCGCAAGGCTCGTGATCAGTCCTGGGATCGGTGCCGCCCCGTTCGGTCCGTTCGGGTTGACGAGGCCGCCCGCATTCGTGATGGTGGTGCCGAGGACCGATGCGAGTTGTCCGCTGTCGCCGACGAGCGGTTCCTTCGAACTCGAGCCGACAGTCGTGCCCGCGCCCTGCAGTGCGTTGCCGACCTGGGCGAGTACGCCGGATACCGGTTGACCGAGGCCACTCGTGGTGCCAACGGCTTGCGTCGTCTGCCCGAGCGTGATGACGAGCGGCGTGATCGCGTTGCTGACGGGTTGTGTGACTTGCTGAACGGGCGACGATGCGAGCGTATTGCCCAGTATCATCCCGCCCGCCTGTACACCATTCGCTGCCGTATAGAGCGCGCCGGCCACGGGCGTCGTGACGGGTGCCAGCGGCGAGAGCGGGCCGGTGCCGAGCGCATCGACCGTTTTCGCGACCCCTGCGATGACGCCGCTCGTCGCGCTGACCGGCGTGCCGAGCTTGGCCACCGTCGTGCCGACGGGATTGGCCGTGGTGCCTATTTGGCCGAGTCCGTCGCTCAGCGCATCCGCTGTGCTATCGATCACAGGGCCCAGTGCGCCGACGGTGCTGCCCACGCCGCCAGTGACGCCGGAGCTGGCGCCAGGCACCGGCAGCGACGAGATCGCACCGCCGAGATCGGTCGCCACCTTGCCGACGGTGGTGATCGTGCCGGTTGTCTTGGCCGTGGGCGGCGAGGGCGGATCGGTCGGGGTGACATTGCCGCCGCTGTTGTTGCCGCTGAGTCCGGTGGGGACCGAGACGCCGTCGCTGCCGCAGGCGGCAAGCGCGCAGGCCGCAACGATGGCAACAATTGGCGCACACAGTCGCACCGAAGGCGCGGGAATGAAATGAATCGAAACTCGACGTCGATCGGACATGGTCTGCTCCTCGTGGTCTGCTGTCGCGTGCATTGCGTCTTGCAGTTCGCACGCTCGTGAATGGCAAGCGCGGCAGCGCTCGCCGATGGCCGCTTGCGCTGCCCCGCCGCGCGACGCGCAAGCCGGGCTGGGGCAACGGGTTATCGTGGATTTCATTTTCGTGAGAGCCCGCCCGTGAGCGCGCCGGTCAGTGCGCCCAGTCCCGAGAGCGGGCTCGACTGGCCAGCGCTCGATGAGCCGGCCGCGCTCGTCAAGGCGCCGGTGGCCGAGCTCAGCAAGCTGGTGAGAGGCGCCAGCGGGCCGCCGGTCGTGCCAGTACCGGTGCCGGCCGTGCCAGCGATAGCCGAGACGGCGCCGGTAACCGGTGCGAGGGCGCTGCTGCCCAATTGAGTTCCGCCCAACGGGTTCGCGCCTGCCGCTCCCGCCCCGCCGAGTGCGCCTGTCAGGCCCGAGACCGCCCCAGCGAGAGGAGCCAATGGCGAGCCGCCCAGCGAACTTGCGCCGCTGCCTCCCGTGATGAGGCCGCCGGCGCCCGCAACCGTAGCGCCAGTCGGGGAGAGCACGTTGCCGAGACCGCTGGTCACGGGATTGCCGCCCGTAGATGCGACGATCGCGCCCGCCTTGCCGAGCGCACCCCCCGCTGTCGTCAAGAGAGTGGCAAGCGGCTGCCCGGCACCGGTGATCGTGCCGACGCTTTGCGTCGTCGAAGCGAGCGATGTCGTGATTGGTGTGATCGCAGTGCTGAGTTGTTGCGTCACCTGCTCGACAGGGCCGCTCGACAGCGCGCCGCCAAGCGTCGACCCCGCATTCCCGATCGAGGTGCCGAGCGTGGCGACGCCGCCGCCGACGGCCGAGGTGAGCGGCGACAGCGGTGCGAGCGGCCCGCTGCCGAGGCTGGTCACGAGATTTCCCGTATTCGTGATCGCGGAGCCGACTTGGCCGAGCGCAGGACCCGCACTGGCGAGCGTCGTGCCGATTGGGTTTGCGGTGCTGCCGAGTTGGCCGAGACCTTGAGAAATGCCGTTGCCCAGGGTGGACACCGCACCGCCTACGTTCTGCACCACGGCACCGGCGTCTTGTACCGTCTGCGAGCTGACGCCCGGGATGGTCTGCGAGCCGGCCGAGGAGCCGATCGACGAGACGGTCGAGCCGATCGCGCTGACGATGCCGCCGCCGTCGGCGGCAACTTTGCCGATCGCGTTGGCGCTGGCGGTGCCTCCCGAGTCGGAGCCCGAACCGCTCGATCCTGTCGCCCCGCCCGTGCCGCTCGTCCCGGTCGTCCCGCCCGCCGACGAATCGCTGCCGCCGCCCGAAGCCCCGCTGTCCGAACTGGCGAGTGAGCTGCTGCCGCCTTTCGATCCGAGTCCCTGACTCAGGGTCCCCGATCCCCCGCAAGCGGTAAGAGAAAGTAGCGCGCTCGCCACACTCGCAGCCAATAGGGTCCTGAATGCCCCGTCGCTTTTTGGATTTCGCACGATGTCACCCGCTTTTGTTGTCGATTAGAAATGCTGCGGGCGGTAGCTCTGCAATGGCTATGCCAGTGAGGGCTTTCGAACAAGACAAAGCGATGGCGCGAAATGGATGTTTATCCGCTAATCGAGGATTGGCGGTGCTTTGCGAGAGATATGATGACGCGCGAAGTAAACACGCGGACGATGATTTTTGCGTCTTCCGAGTCCGCGTGTAACGTAACGGCACGCACGATCCGTTACGATGACTACCGTAACGCGGCTGACTGCGATTTACAGTTCTAGTGGACTTAATCTAAACTATCGTAACCCCTAACTTAGCGAGTGCACGAATTCAGTGTAAAAGACATCTGAGCTTCGAGAAAACTCGGAAATACACGAGAAACAGGACCGAGCAAGGCGCTGTCACCGGCTTTTTTGGCTCTTGTCGATAAAGCATGAACCGCATGCGTCAGCATGCGGGGGGAACTTCAACACTATTCGATGTTTGCATGTGGGAAACGCGCCTCGGCGAGTGTGCTGCGCTGGAGCGCGGCCTTCCGCTGCGTGAATCCGATTGTTCTGCACGACCGCCGTCAAAAAAAATACGAGGATCATCATGAGCAAGCTCATCGGGCGTTTCCTGAGGCAAGAACGGGGTGTCACCGCAATCGAGTACGCATTGATCGCCGGGCTTATCGCGCTCGCAATCGTTGCGTCATTGAACAATGTAAAGACGAGTATCGTGACGGTGTTCACCAACATCGTCACCAGTCTGACGCCGTAGTCGCGGCGCAAATAGCGCCGAAAGGCAAGCCTCTTTCTAAAAGAAAGTTAAATCGCGGATTGCGTCCTGCAATCCGTGCGGGCCGGTGCGGCCAATTCACATTGAGTTTCATTTCGACGATGCAGCCGGGAAGCACTGTGTTCATCTGCTGGGCCGCCGCGGTCGCGCTTTCAGATTGTCGATACCGGCGGGTTTCGAACGGACTGGTCGCGACGGGCCTCGTTGCGGCTGCGGTTTGTTCGGTGACGCAGGCGGGGCCTTTCCCCGTCGCGCCGCTGCAGGCCGCTGGCGGAGCGGCGCTCGGCTTTGCCGTGCTGCTGCCGTTTTTCCTGCTGGGTGTCATGGGCGCGGCGGACGTGAAAGTTTTCGCGGCGCTCGGCGCGTGGTGCGGTGTTCATGCACTCATCGGGCTATGGGTGCTCGCGTCGCTCGCCGCTGCGGTCCATGCGCTTGCGCTGATCGTCATGGCGAGACGATCGCGCCAGCCTTGGCGTACCGCGAATGCGCCAACCTTCGCGGTCGGCGCGCGCCGTGCGGCGCCCTATGCCGCGTTGCTTGTCGGAGCGGGGGTGATTGCGCTACTCGGCGCGCCGTTGCCGGGAGTGGCGCCTTGAAGCCCTTATGGTTGGCGATGCATAGCCGTGCTCGTGAGCGCCAACACGGCACAGCGGCTATCGAATTCGCGCTCGTATTCCCTCTGCTGTTCGTGATGCTCTACGGCATCGTGACTTACAGCATGATTTTCGTGGCAAAGCAAAGCTTGACGCTTGCAGCCGAGGAAGGCGCACGCGCAGCGCTCAACTATCAGAGCGCGTCAAGCGCGGCTGCCGCGCTGAGCGCGCGCAGTCAAAGCGCCTGCACGGTGGCAACGAATTCGGCGGCGTGGCTGCGCGGCGCCGCCAATTGCGCGGCTCAGGCTCAGGCATGCAGTTACGACGCATCGCTCGATTGCGTCGAGGTGACGCTGACCTACGACTACGCGAGCCGTCCGCTCGTGCCGACGTTGCCGCTGCTGGGCCTGGCATTGCCGGGCACGCTGACGAGTGCCGCGACAGCGCAGATCAATCCGGAGAACCTGTTATGAACGATGCGCACGTTTCGCCGGGCGGACAGTTGGAGTCTACTGGCCTTTGCCGCGCTCGCTACATCGCTCGCGCGGCGGCGCAATGCTGAACCTCACGAAGGTGTCGGCGGGCGTCCTCATCGCCGCGGCGCTCTTGCTCGGAATCTACGCCTGGCTGCTCGGCAGGCATGCGCCGAACGCCGCCCAAACCGTGTCTGTCGCGAAGACCGGATTTGCGGTGGTCGTCGCGGCAAGGCGGCTGCCGGCAGGGCAGCCCATCGCCAGGGACGCGTTGCGTGTCGACAAAGTGAGCGCGTTTCCGAGCGGCGCGTTCGCCGAACCGCTGCTCGTCTCGAAGCGCGTACCGCTCGCGGACATCGAACCGGGTACGCCCGTTTTCGAAGGCCAACTTTCGTCGGGGTTTGCCGACCGGGTCGAGGCGGGCGAGCGCGCGGTGGCGGTCCGCGTCGACGAAGCGGGCGCGGTGGGCGATCGCGTGCGTCCCGGCAATGTCGTCGACGTTTTCCTGACTTTGAAACGCGATGGCGCGGGTATCGGCGGCCATGGCGAGATCGCGCGATCGCAGGCCAAACTGCTGCTCTCGCGGGTGCGCGTGCTCGCATTTGGCGATGCGCAGCCCGCGGGCGGCGGGCCGAACACGCACGACGTGCACGCGCGCACCGTCGTTCTTGCCGTGCCGACGGAGGCAGTCGATCGCCTCGCCCTCGCCGATAGCGCGGGACACTTGCTGCTTGCGCTGCGCAATCCACATGACATCGAGGGCGGACAGCGCTCGTCGAGCGCTGCGTTGGCGCGAGTGGGGGGGAGCGCGGCGGGCGCGGTCCGGCCGTCGACGGTGGCGGACGCCGGCGTTTCGCTCGGTGCACTTTCGGGCAGCGACGGCGGTGTCGAGGCGACGCCGGCCGTTCGGCCGCCAACGATGCGCCGGTCGATGAGCGGTGCGGGGCGGGTCGAGGTGGTGCGGGCAGGGCATGTCGATTCGACCGGCGGTTGAGCCGAGGTGAGGGTGCCCGCGACGAAGCTGCTTCGCGGCGGGCAACGCTGTAGGGAATAGCAAACCGTACTGCCAGCGGCAACGGATTACACGATACGACATGACAAACAGGCGTCTAGTGGCAGCATCGAGCGGATGGGCGGGAGCGGTGGTTCGCGGCATCGTCATGGCGGCCGGCGTGGCGATCGGCCTCCTCGGTCTCGTCGGCCAGGCCGGCGCGGCAAGAACCACGAATGGCGCATCGACCGAGCGGGAGGCTTCCACGGCGACCGTTTCGCTGGCAGTCGGCGAGCAGCGCCAGATCGACGCTGAGGGGCCGCTCGCCCGTGTCGCGATCGGGGATCCGGCAGTGGCCGATGTGCTGGTCATGAAAGGCGATGAAAACCGTAGAGCCGGGGGCGTGTTGCTCGTGGGCAAGGCGCCGGGTGCCACCAACTTGATGGTCTGGTCGAGGGGGCGGGCAACGCCTGTCGTCTATCCGATCGAAGTCGGCCCGAGCGCGGGCGCCGTGTTGCTCGACGGCTCGACGCCGCGCGTGCGGGCCTTCGGCGGCGATGCCGTGATCTCCGGCTCGACTCCGACGATGGAGACGCACCGTAAAGCCGTGGCCGCCGCGACGGCGGCCAAAGGAAAGGATGGCCGTATCGTCGACATGTCGACGATCGAGACACCCGGCATCGTGCAAGTCGATGTGCGCGTCGTCGAGTTCAGCCGCGCTGTGCTCAAAGCAGCGGGCATCAACCTGTTCAAGCAGAGCAACGGCTTTGCGTTCGGCTCGTTCGCGCCGTCCGCGCTGAGCTCGTTCACGGGTGGCGCGACATCGAGCTTTCAGGCGCAGACCAACGCACCGATCGCGTCGGCCTTCAATCTCGTGCTGAACTCGGCCAGCCATGGGCTCTTCGCCGACTTGAGCCTCATGGAAGGCAACAACCTCGCGAGAGTGTTGGCGGAACCGTCGCTCGTCGCGCTGTCGGGTCAAAGCGCCAGTTTTCTGGCCGGCGGCGAAATCCCCGTCCCGGTACCGCAGGCGCTCGGGACGACGTCCATTCAATACAAGCCCTATGGCGTCGGTCTGACCTTGACGCCGACGGTCCTGAGCGCAAAGCGCATTGCCCTCAAAGTCGCGCCCGAGGCGAGCCAGCTCGATTTCCAGAACGCGATCACGATCAACGGCGTATCGGTGCCGGCCATTACGACGCGGCGCGCCGATACGACGGTCGAGCTCGGCGACGGAGAGAGCTTCGTCATCGGCGGCCTGATCGATCGCGAAACGCGCTCGAACGTGAGCAAGGTGCCGCTGCTCGGCGATTTGCCGATCATCGGCGCGTTCTTCAAGGAACTTAGCTATCAGCAAAGCGACAAGGAGCTCGTCATCGTCGTCACGCCGCATCTCGTCTCGCCGCTCGCCAAAGGCGCGCGGCTGCCGGCCACGCCGGGCGAACAAGCGGACCAGCACGACGGGCCCGTGTGGCGCAGCTATCTCGGCGGCGCGCTGTCGCGCGACGCGGGCCCGGGTTTTTCCAAATGAGCCCGGCACATGGCGTGTTGGGCCGGGGAACAGGTGCGGCATGAATGCTAGGGCGGAGCCATTGGCCGAGCGGGCGGTCGTCGAATCTTTCGTCTTCGCGTCCGCGAGCGCGACGAACATACGCTGGCTCGCGGATACGCTCGTGGCCGTGGGCGCCGTCGAGCCAGCGGAACTCGGGACCACCGCGCTCGCCGAGCGCATTGCGACACTCGATCCGTTACTGGTATTCGTCGATTTCTCGGGCGGGCGTACCGTCGCGGCGGCACAGGCCGTCCATGCGGTGCGCTCGATCGCGCCACAGTTGCAGGTCGTCGCCGTCGGCACCATCGCCGAGCCCGAAAGCGCGCTGGCCGCGTTGCGCGCGGGGGTACGCGATTTCATCGATCTGAGCGCGGGCGCCGAGGAGGCGGCACGTATCGCACGCAACGTGTTGGAGCACGTGGCCGAGCCCGTCGTACGCCATGGACGGCTGACCGCGCTGATCGGTGCGAGGCCCGGTGTCGGGGTCTCGACGCTCGCCGCGAATCTCGCGGTGACGCTGCAACGGCGCGGCGCCGCTGCCGGACATCAGGCGGCGCTGGTGGATCTCGGCTTGCCGGCCGGCGACGCCATGCTCTACCTGAATGCGCGCGGCGAATTCGATTTCGTCGAAGCCGTGCGTAACTTGCGGCGGTTCGATCAGACTTTCGTCCATACCGCGTTCGCGAGCCACGCGAGCGGGCTCGCGCTGACCGCATTGCCGCCCGACCTGAGCTTGCTGCGCACGATTTCGTTCACCTCCGCGGTGGCCTTGCTGAACCGGCTGCGGGCGTTCTTCGATCAGCAGATCGTCGACCTTGGCGGTTTCAGCAACATCGAATTCATCGCGCATGTTGCAAGCGCAGCCGATGAAGTGTGGCTCGTTTGCGATCCGTCGATCGCGTCCATCGTTTCGGCGAGCTCGTTGATCCGCGAATTGACGGCGGCGCAATTCGAGGCCGGCGCGCTAGGTCTCGTCGTCAACAAGTTCGATCCGCATCTCGGACTCTCGGCCGAGCAGATCGCACTGCGTCTCGAGTTGCCGCTCGTCGCGACGTTGCCGGCGCGCAGCGTGCCGCTCGGTCAGGCGGCGAATCAGGGCAAACTGCTCGCGGAAACGGCGGAGCGGGACCCCTATGTGCGCGCGGTGAGTGCGCTCGTGCAGCGCGTCGTCGGGCGCTCGGACGAGAACGGATCGCCAGTGCACGATGCACGCGCGACGGTGTCGGTCCTCGAACGCGTTCGGCGCTTCATCCCTTTCCTTCACGAGCGGTCATAGACGATGGCAAACCCGATCGAATTCGCCGACGACGGCACGTCCTTCGCCCATACACAGCAGTTCCACGACGTCAAGAACGCCGCCCACGAGCATTTGCTCACGCGCATCGAAGAACTCGGGGCGGAGTTCGGGCGATGGTCGCGCGGCGCGATAAAGCAGTTCGTCGATCTGGAGATGGACAGCTTCGTGCGGCTGCGCCATATCCCCATCAACGAGACTGAAGTCCGGCTCATTGCCGAGGCACTGACCAAGGAGCTTGCCGGGTTCGGGCCGCTCGAAGACTTGCTCGGCGATCCGGCCGTCGAGGACATTCTCGTCAACGGATACCGCGACGTCTACGTCTCGCGCCACGGCATGCTGGCGAAAATGCCGGTGCGCTTCACCGACAACGCGCATCTGCTGCGCATCGTGCGGCGCATTCTTGCGCCGATCGGCCGGCGCCTCGACGAATCGAACCCGATGGTCGACGCACGTTTGCCGGACGGCGGCCGCGTGAACGTGGTCATCGAGCCGCTGTCGATCGACGGTCCGGTCGTCTCGATCCGAAAATTCCGCAAGGACCCGCTGCGTCCTTCGGACCTGCTCGAGAACGGCACGTACCACGACGAGATCGGCCAACTGCTGGAGGCGGCGGTTGCCGCGCGCTGCAACGTGCTGATCTCGGGTGGCACGAGCTCCGGCAAGACCTCGCTCTTGAATGCGCTCGCCTTTCATATTCCCGAGCCGGAGCGCATCGTCACAATCGAAGACACCGCCGAGCTCTCGCTCAATCACCCGCACGTGGTGCGATTGGAGAGTCGTCCCGGCGGGTTCGACGGCGCGGGCCTGGTGACGATTCGGGATTTGCTGCGCAACTCGCTGCGCATGAGGCCCGATCGCATCATCGTCGGCGAAGTGCGCGGCGGCGAAGTACTCGAGATGCTGCAAGCGATGAACACCGGTCACGACGGCTCGATGGGGACCGTGCACGCAAGCTCGCCGCGCGAGTGCCTCTATCGGCTCGAGATGCTGGCCGGGTTTGCGGGTTTCCAGGGAACGGAGTCGAGCCTGCGTCGGCAGATTGCGAACGCGATCGACTTCATCGTCCAGATCGGCCGGCTCTCGAACGGCCGGCGCCGTATTCTGTCCGTCACCGAAGTGACGGGCCTCTCGGATACGATCATCGCAACGCAGGAGCTGTATCGCTACGAGCCGATTCTGGGCGCCGACGGAGAGGAGATCGACAACTGGGTATCGCTCGGCATCCATCCGCATTCGCCGAAGCTCGCGCGTGCGCGGCATGCCACGGGGGGAACGTTCGGCGGCGGCTTCGATATGGGCGGGGGCTTCCGTGTCTAGCGTCGTTGCTTCGATCGTCGCGCTCGCCTTCGCCCTCCTGTGCGCCGCGCTCGGCTTGCTGTTATGGCAACGCGCGGTGCGCAGGCAGGAGCACGTCAGCACGGAGCGCTTCGTCGAAAGCCGTCTCGCGCAGCCCGTGACGCATCCATCGCGCGGCGGCAACGCCGAGCCGAAATCGGCTCGGCCGCTTGGGCGTGCCGCTCTCCCGAAAACCAGCGGCACACCCGCGTCCGAGCCACGCGGATCTTTTCGGGGGGTCCTCGACGACATGGCCGCGCGCGCGGGCCTCGACGGCGCTCGCATGCCGATACTGGCTGCGTTCGGTCTAGCGGGCGCCATCACGGTCTGGGTGGCATTCGACGCGGGCATGCTCGCGGCCGTCGCGGCATGCGTTGCCTGCGTCGCGGCGCTCGCGCTCGCCGTCAACGCGCGTGCGCATCGACGCAAGCTCTCGATCGTGCGGCAGCTTCCGACGTTTCTCGACGGTATCGTGCGGCTCATCACGTTGGGCAACAGCGTGCCGGCAGCCTTCCAGGCTGCGCTCGCCACGACGGACGAGCCGTTGCGCGAGTGCCTGGAGCGCGTCGCGCGCACGATGCGCGCCGGCGTGGAAATCGATCGCGCGCTGGCGCAGGTCGGCAGCGTCTATCGCCTGCGCGAGTTCGCGCTCGTGGGCGCGGTGCTGCGCTTGTCCGTCAAATACGGCGGCCGGGCGGACGTCATGCTCGAACGCATGTCCGCCTTCATGCGAGATCTCGAGCAGGCCGAGCGCGAACTCGCGGCGATGTCGGCGGAAACGCGCATGTCGGCGTGGGTACTCGCCGTGCTGCCGCTCCTCATTGGCGGATTCCTGATCGCATCGAATCCGGAGTATTTCAATGCGATGTGGCAGGACGCGGGCGGCCGCACGCTCGTCTATGTCGCATTCGGGCTTCAGGGCGCCGGTGGCTGCCTGCTCTATCGTCTCGCCCGGTTGAGGTCGTGATGCTTGCGGATCGAATTGCCTCGATTGCATTGGCGCTTGGCGCATTGGGCTTGACGATGCTGGCGCTGCATATGCTGGTGCGGCGGCTCGCTGCGCGGCGCGGCATGCGTTTGCTGGACGATGCGCTCGCGCGCCGTGCGATGCCGGCCGTTGCCGGGCGCGATCCAGAGCCGCCGTGCGGCGCGCCTGTGTCTTCGCGTTTGCGTGCCGAGCAGTCGAATGCGACGAATGCGGCATATGCGGCACATGCGGTGCATTCGCCGAACTCGCAGTCTCCCCCATTCGCCGCCGCGCGAGACGGGCGCACGAAGGCGGGCTCGCCGGCGCGACAGGAGGCCGAGCGGCGCGGCAAGGTATGGTTGCGCCGGATCGGCAGCGCCGGCATGCGTTGGCTCGATACGCCGCTCGGCAAACTGATCGTCGCGGGCGAGGACCGCTCGCTGCTCGAGCAATGCGGCTTCGCCGACGCGAATGCGCGCGGCATCTTTTTGATATCGCGGCTCGCGAGCGCGGCGCTGGGGCTTGCCCTCTACACGTGGCTCGTGAGCCCGTATATCGACGGCAGTACGCAGCCTGCCTATCTGGGTGCGGCCGTCGTCGCGGGATTCATGCTGCCGAAGGCGGTGCTTGGCCGCCGCGCGGCCGCCCGGCGGGCGAGCGTTGCCGACGAGACGCCGGCATTCGTCGACCTGCTCAGGCTGCTGCAAGGTGTCGGCTTATCGCTCGACCAGAGCTTGCAGGTCATCATCAACGATTTCCGGACGATGCTGCCCGTGCTCGCCGACGAGCTCGAGATCGCGCAGCGGCAGTTCGTGGCGGGGCGCACGCGCGAGCAATCGCTGCAGCGTCTTGCGGGCGCATTCGGCAACGAGGATTTGCGGGCTGTCGCGCGTCTGATGATCCAGGTCGACCGGCACGGCGGCGCGGTTCAGGAGCCGCTTCGTCAATTCGGCGAAAGGCTGCGCGAGAGCCGCCGAGCCCGTTTGCGGGAGCGGATCGGGCGACTGACCGTCAAGATGACGGGCGTCATGATCCTGACGCTGTTGCCTGCGCTGCTGATCGTGACGGCGGGACCGGGCATCGTTGCGATCACGCACGCGCTTTCGACGACGCATCGTTGACGAATGGCACACCCGAGAGCGAGCCGCGCATTGAAGAACACTATCCCGACAACGACGATCGATCATCCGATGAACCGTTCGAGCCTGATTCCGCCGTCATCGCGCCGCTTTCTCGCCGCCGCGCTGGTGCTCGTCCTGAGCGCCTGCGCATTCAAGCCGTCCGGCTATGGCGTGGGGCCGCAGGCCGAGCGCGCCGCGATGCTGCAAAACGCTCAGCCCGAACCGAAGCCCGATACGCTCGGCATGTATCTCGCGCTGATCGACCGGATGCAGTCGCAGGGGCTCTATTTTGCGTCCCTCGCGCACATCGACGCATACGAAAAGCAATACGGCACGACGCCCGACTCGACGCTGCTGCGCGCGGACGCACTGCGCCTGACGGGACAGCCCGAGGCCAGTGCCGATGCGTATCGCTCGCTGCTCGCGACGCCGCTTGCCTCGCGTGGCTACCGCGGGCTGGGGCTCGTCGCAGGCGCCGCGGGCGACTTCGATAGGGCGGCGCACGACCTGGAAGCGGCGTCGGCGCTCGCGCCCACGGACGCCGCGACGTTGTCAGATCTCGGCTATGCACGATTGCGCGAAGGCGACGTGGCAGGGGCGCGTGTTCCGCTCATGAAGGCGGCGGAGCTCGATGCCCATAACCCGACGGTGCTGGCCAATGTCGCGTTGCTGCTGCTCTCGCAGGGCCATGCTCGCGATGCGCGTGCGTTGATGGACGAGCAGCATTTTGCGAGCGAAGTGCGCGAAGCGGTGCGTCAGGACGCGGCGAAAGTCGCGCTCGCACGGAAGGGGCGCCGCTCGGTACAAGGCACCGAAAAACCGAGGCAGCCGCAGGTGCGCCCCGAAGAGGCGCCGGCGGCGACGGCCAGCGCCCGTACGCCGTTGCCGCTCTTGCAGCGGTTCGCGCAATGACGCATTCGCCGTGACGAGGACGATATGACGACACGCTACTTCATCGACCCCCTACGCACGATCGCCACGATCGCATTCGGTGCGGCCGTACTCCTCGTGGCTGGCCTGTGTGCGCCAGCGATGGCTGAAGCGCCAGGCGAGCCTGCTGCCGGGGTGCGACCGTCCGTGCCGATCGGCGAAGCGACGCGAAGCTGGCTCGAGCTTCAGCGCAGCAACGCGCAGGCCGCGCCGGCATTGCCCGTGCTCGGTGCACAGGCGGGGCTGGCCTACGCACGCTATCTGGACTCTTTCAAGACCAGGATTCCGAGTTCGTTCGATTCGACGCTCGGCGCGGGCGGCAACGCAGCGCGTGGGAACTACATGAACGCCGTCGGCGCCTCGCCCAGCGGGGCGAACTGAGCGATGAAGGCTGCGCGCCGCCGCACATTCGACCGGCCCCGCCCGCCGCGCACCGATCGGCAGCGCGGTTCGGCGGCCATCGTCGTCGCGATTTTTCTTTCGCTCGCGGTGGCGGTCCTCGGCGCGCTCGACGTCGGCAACGCCTTCTTCGCACGGCGGTCACTGCAGCGGATCGCGGATCTTGCTGCGCTCGCCGGCGCGCAAACGATGGACGACGATTGCTCGGCACCGACGGCCACGGCGCGGGCGAACGCCGCGGCCAACGGCTTTTCGGCGACAGCGGCGGGACAGTCGCTGACGGTCGTCTGCGGCCGTTGGGATACCGCGACCAATACCGCGCCGAGCTACTTCGCCAGCGCGAACGCCTCGCCTTTGAACGCCGTGCAAGTCCGCGTGGTGCGCACGGTCCCGTACTTCTTTCTCGGGCCGTCACGGCAGATCGGTGCCACCGCGACGGCGCAGGCGACGAATCTCGGCGCGTTCACGATCGGCACGGCGCTCGCGCAATTGCAAGGCGGCCTCATCAACGGTCTGCTCAACGGATTGCTGGGCGCGAACCTCGATCTTTCGCTGGCTTCGTATCAATCGCTGGCCGGCGCGCGCATCAAGGTCGGCGATCTGATGGCGGCGCTTGGAGTCGATACGGTCGACGCATTGCTCGCGACGCAAGTCGATGCCGCTCAGCTCGCCGATCTGATGCTGAGTGCGTTATCGCGTACATCGGTGGCCGATGCGAACCTGCAGACCGATCTCGCGACGTTGCAAGCGATCGCGGCAAGCAGTCTTTCGACGTCCGTGAAGTTTCCGCTCGGCGCGACCGACACAGCGCCCGGGCTGCTTTCGGTGAACCTCGCCCATACGCAGAGTGCCGTGGGCGCGACGATCAGCCCGTTCGATGCGCTCGTCGTGGCGGCCGAGATCGCCAAAGCCGGACAAGCGCCGACCGATATCGCAGCCGGCCTCGCGCTCGGCACGCTGCAGACCACGTTGAAAGTGCAAGTTCTTCAGCCGCCGGTGCTCGCGATCGGCGAGGCGGGGATGAACCCAGCCACGCAGACATGGCGTACGCAGGCAAGAACTGCACAGGTGCGGCTTTATCTGAACATCGGATTGGGTCCCGTCACCCTTCCTTTCGTCGGCACGGTCGGCGCCAATCTGCCGCTCTCGCTCGAGGTTGCGCCGGGGCAGGCCTGGCTCGAAGCCGCGCATTGCGCGACGAGTGCCGCTGCGAGCAATTCGACGATCGGTGCGACGCCGGGCCTCGCGAATGTCTGCGTAGGCGACGCCCCCCCCAATCTATCGGCCTCGCAGCCGTTCAGCTGCACGCGAGCTGCAACGTTGATCCAGGTCTCGAATCTGATCGTCGTGAAGGCGAACGCGGCGCTTCCCGCGGTAGTCCCGGCAGAGGATTCGTCGACATTCGAATTCGACGGCATCGCCGGCAACGCAGACGACTACCAGAGCGCGAATTCGAACGCTGTGGGCAGCGTGTTGGCGAATGCACTGTCGGGACTCTCCGCCACACTCGCGCAGCCGGGCGCGCTATCGGTCACGCTGTTGGGAGGCGCGTTCGGTGTGCCGTTGGGACCTGTCGTCAGTGCACTCGTCGCGTTCCTTGCTCCTGCGCTCACGCTCGTCGCCGAAGATGTCGACGCAGCGCTCGTCCCGTTGCTGCAACTGCTCGGGGTGCAGGTCGGCGTCGCAACCATCCATGATTTGTCATTGACCTGCGGCGTGTCGAAACTCGTCTATTGAAAACATCGAAGAAGCGAACAATGAGAGCCGCCAATACAATCGAGGAACTGGACATCTATGTCTGGGAGGGCAAGGCCGATATCGTCGAACGCGTCATGCGCTGCATGGCGAGCTTCGACGTCGACGTGATCCGTGCGGACGGGATGACGATGACGCCTTCGAGCGGTGAAGTCCGCTCATCGCTTGCGATCGTCAGCGTGAGCGTCATCGACGGCGCGGCACGTGTACTGCACGATTGGCAGGCGACCAACGGCATGCCGGTGATCTGGGTGGGCGCCGTGCCGCGCGAGCGCGATCCCGCCATGTTTCCGCACGAGTACGCGCATGTGTTGCCGCTCGATTTCACGTGCGCCGAGCTGCGCGGGATGGTCACCAAGCTTGTCGCGCAGTTGCGCGCGCATACCGCGCGAACGTCCGAGCCGACGGCGCTCGTCGCGCATTCCGAGCCCATGCAAGCGTTGCTTCGCGAAGTGGATACGTTCGCCGATTGCGACACGAGTGTGCTGATCCGCGGCGAGACTGGCGTGGGCAAGGAGCGCATCGCGCAATTGCTGCACGAAAAGCACTCCCGCTATGCCGACGGCCCGTTCGTCCCCGTCAATTGCGGCGCGATTCCGGACGGTCTCTTCGAGTCGCTATTTTTCGGCCACGCGAAGGGCTCGTTTACCGGTGCCGTGGGTGCGCACAAGGGCTACTTCGAGCAGGCCGACGGTGGCACGCTGTTTCTGGACGAAATCGGCGATTTGCCGCTTTATCAGCAAGTGAAACTGCTGCGCGTACTCGAAGACGGCGCCGTCACGCGCATCGGTTCGGCGACGCCCGCGCGCGTCGACTTCAGGCTCGTTGCGGCGACAAACAAGAACCTGACGCAATTGGTCAAGGACGGTGCATTTCGCGCCGACTTGTATTACCGGCTCGCGGTAATCGAGTTGCGCCTCCCGTCGCTCGAGGAGCGGGGCGCGGTCGACAAGATCGCGATCTTCAACGCCTTCATTGCTTCGGTGCTCGGCGCCGAGCGCATGGCGAGCCTGCCCGCGGTGCCTTACTGGCTCGCCGATGCGGTGGCCGACACCTACTTTCCCGGCAATGTGCGCGAATTGCGCAATCTCGCCGAGCGTATCGGGGTGACCGTGCGCCAGATCGGCGCATGGGATGCCATCCGGCTCAAGCGGTTGATCGCGCACGCGCGCAATGCGCAGCCGGCTCCGGCCGACAGCGCGAACGAACTCATCGTGGATCGAAGCAAGTGGGACATGGCCGAGCGCAACCGCGTGCTCGCGGCGCTGAGCGCGAACGCGTGGCGCCGGCAGGATACCGCTCAACACCTGGGTATCAGCCGCAAAGTCTTATGGGAAAAGATGCGCAAATACCAAATCTTCGATGAAGAGCCCGAAGCGCGCGAAACTGAGTAATAATGACACGCTTGAGTCAGTAAATCATGCTTACTCATATAAAAACTATTCGCGCGGGAATGACGATGAGGCATCTACCACAAGTACGGGGGACAGCGCTTGCGGCGCTTGTCATGATCGGGGGATTGGGCATGTTCGGCTGCGCCGGCGCGCAATCGAGCGGCAGTACGACGGCACCGGCAACGACGACGAGCGCCTCGATCCCGTTGACCGCGGGCGCGGCAACGCCCGCTGTGGCGACGTCCGACGCATCGCCGGTACACGAACAAGCCCCAGCAGCGTCGGCGGTGTCCCAAGCCGAAGACTCGAAGGAAGCGGCGCAAGGCAACGTTGCCGAATTGCAGCGCCTCATGCACGGCAGCGACTTGACCGAGCTTCGCACCAGCTACAACGGCAGCTACGGCGCGAGCCTGCTGCTCTATGGGAAAGAACTGACCTACTACGTCGCGCTCTTTCAACAGAAAAACTTTTGGCGCGTGGTCAAGACGCAGGATGAGGCCCGCGCGGAAGCGATCTATGCCGAGTTCGCGAAAAAGAGCGCGCAGCTCGCTGATGTCGAGTTGCGCGGGGCCAAGCTGGCCGCGCAAAAAACCTATACGGAACATTTGATCGCGCTTTCGCAAGCGCGGGCCGAGCGTTTGCAGGCCGATCTCGACGTTGCGCACCAGCAGCAAGCACTCGCCGCCGATCGCCAAAAGCGGGCGCGCGGCGAGGCGGCGGCGCTGGACGCGCAAAAGCGCGCCGCGCAGGATCAATTGCGTGCGCTCAAGCGCCAGGTGCGCGAGTTGCAGCGTGAGGCGGACTCGGGCTTGCCGCACCGCGTACGCTGAACGGGGCGCGCGCCGTCCCAAATCGAGCGTGCGGGGCCGGGCCCGGCAGCAGGCCGGCTATCATGCGGTACTGCATCGAGCCCAGAGCCCATGGATCCGCTGCTCATCGACATCCCCGATGCGTTCGAAACGGAGCGCTTGATCGTCCGTTGCCCCCGCCCGGGCGACGGACGCCTGGTCTATGAAGCGCTCGTCGAGTCGCTGGACGCGCTGCGTCGGTTCCCGGCGTCATTGCCGTGGGCGCTCGAAGCTCCCTCGGTAGAACGATCCGAACTTTTCTGCCGGGAAGGTTTCGCCGATTTCGTCGCGAGACGCGACTTCCCGTTTCTGATTTTTGTGCGGCACACGTCGACACTCGCCGGCTGTTGCGGACTGCGTTCGCCCGACTGGTCGATTCCCGCGTTCGATATCGGCTGGTGGGGCCGTGCCTCGTGCCTGGGTCAGGGGCTCGTGACCGAAGCGGTGAGCGGCCTGCTCGATTTCGCCAAATCGCGGCTCGGCGCGCGTCGGATCGCCGCGTTCGTCGATGAGCGTAACGTCAGGAGTTTGCGCGTCTGCGAGCGTGCCGGTATGCAGCTGGAAGGTGTGCTGCGGCACGAGCGAATCGATCCCGACGGGACGTTGCGCGATACCTGCGTCTACGCGCGGGTCAGCGAGTGACATTTTCGTCGGATGATTCCGGCGGGGCCGCGTTCCCGGCTTTTATGCAGGCACATTCTTCCGCAACGGATGTAATCGTTGCCAGCCAATCGCGCCGGACTTCGACTCCAGAGCCGCAAGACATTCGCCGCGATGCGCCTATTTCTCTCCGTCGCGCGCTATTCGTCGCAAGGAGGCATCGAACTTGCAGACTAGAGGCACGGTGTTTTCGAAATAGGACTGCAATGGCAATTCAACAGACGGAACCTGTGCGCCGGACGTATGCGCTTCATTTGGTCGACGCGGATCTGGATCATCTCGAGCGGGCGATCCGCGAACCCGAGAATCGTATGCTTACGGCGCAGTATTGGCGGCAGCGGATCTTGAGCATCCGCCGGCAATTCGAACTGACGCGCGAGCAGCGCGCCCGCGCGGAGGCATTGCTAGAGAGCCTTTCGCAGCGGCAGAGCGATGCTCGACCCGCGATGGCGGGCCTTCGCTGACATCCTGAGGTGCCTCGCGGCGAGGCACCTCATTCGTTGTTGTTATTGTTGTCGTCGTTGTTGTTGCCGTCGTTGCCGTTGTTGTTGCTGCTGCTGTGGTGGTTGCCGTGCTCGTTGCCATGCGGGCCCGTGCTGAACGGGCGGCGTCTGCGCGTCACGACCACCGGCGCGTCGCCCGAGCGCTCCGATGACCCATGCATGCCGTGCGATTCGCGCGGCTCGCGGCCTTCGCGAGGTGCGCCGGAGCCCTCGCGCGGACCGTGGCGCTCGCCGCCATACCCGCCGGTACGCGGGCCGCGCGGCCCCGGGCGGGTGCCGGTATCGAGCTGAATCGTCGAAATCGCACGCTTGTAAATGCCTTGCAGCCCGACGGGTGTGCGCAGCATGACGAGATATTGATCGAACGACTCGATGCATCCAGTCAGACGGATGCCGTTCACGAGATAGATTTCGACGCGCTTGCGCTCTTTGCGCGCTGCGTTCATGAAGTCGTTCTGCGGATGGGATTCTGCGGGATTCGGCATTGCACGGACGACAGCAGGAGCTGCCCCAGGTTGGTTAGTGAAGCGCGGTGGCTACGCGCGAAATTCGTGGCTGGCGGGGATTTTAACCCGTGTGTGCTGCCGCGAGGGTCCTTTCGCACGCGCATCGGGCCCACGCGCGCGTAACGAAATGTTCCAAAAGGCGCGCGGCATCATTCGTTTTCGCCCCGCGCGGGTTTCAGATACCACGGGTGCTGCGCATGTCCGAGCATGGTCGATGCCCGCGCATGGGCCCCCGGAAAAGCGCGCGCTCGTGGGACAATGGCGGCAGCATCGGATGCCGAAGCTTGCGGAAAGTCCTCCAGCGCAGCTTCGCGTCGAGCGAACGAGCGGACATTGCTCCGCAATCAAGGGGACTCGATGAAATCGTCAGTGCGTCTTTCGCCGCGGCGGCCTCGATGAGCGTGCTGCCGCCCCATTGCAGTGCACAACGCTTTCACGAAGCGCTGCGCCTCTTCGGTTCGATTGTCGGCGAAACTCACGTCGTTGTTTCGGACAACGAACTGATCGAATACGCCGATCCGTTCGCTCCGGGCCCTCAGGAGCCGCGCTTCGCGGCATCCGCAGCGATACTGCCCGCTTCGGTCGACGAGATCAGGGAAGTGCTGCGCGTCGCGCGCAGCTATCGTCTGCCGCTCTGGCCGGTCTCGACCGGCCGCAATTATGCGTATGGAGGAGCGGCGCCCCGTCTGTCCGGATCGATCGTAGTCGATCTGCGACGCATGAACCGCATCCTCGAAGTGAACGAGACCCTCGGCTATGCCCTGGTCGAGCCCGGCGTGACCTACTTCGATCTGCACGAGCACTTGCGCGCGCGCGGTGCGAAGCTATGGATCGATCCGCCCGCGGCGGGCTGGGGCAGCGTCGTCGGCAATACGCTCGAGCGCGGCTTCGGCTACACGCCCTACGGCGACCACGCCGCGATGCAGTGCGGCATGGAAGTCGTCCTCGCGACGGGCGACATCGTGCGCACCGGAATGGGCGGCATCGAGATCGGCAGTACCTGGCAGCTCTACAAGCCGGGCTTCGGCCCCTCGTACGACGCGATGTTCATGCAGTCGAATTTCGGCATCGTGACCAAGCTCGGCATCGCACTGATGCCGCGGCCGGCCAGCTATCTGCTCGCGCATCTGCGCTTCGGCGACGAAGCGGACCTGGAGGCCATCGTCGAGACGTTGCGTCCGTTCAAGCTCGACGAGACGATTCGCAATCACGCCGTCGTCGAAGGCGCTGTTCGCTTTGCGGCGGGGGTGTCGTCGCGCGGCGAGTGGTATGACGGGCAGGGGCCGATGCCCGAGTCCGCCATCGATGCGATGACCAAGCGGCTCGGGATCGGGCGATGGAATCTGCGTTTCGGCCTGTACGGCGAGCCCGAAGTCGTCGAGGCGCAGTTTTCGGTCGTCAAGCGGGCGTTTTCCCGCTTGCGAGGGGTGCGCATCGAGGCCGCGCGGTATGCCGGCGACGCGCAACCCGAGGGCGGCGGCGACCGCAACATGGCCGGCATCCCGACCATGACCGCATTTCGGATGCTGGACTGGCGCGGCGGCGCGGGCGCGCACGTCGATTTTTCGCCGATCTGCCCGTTCACGGGGCGCGACGCGATGCGGCAATATTGGCTCGCGAAGACCCGTTGTGCCGAATACGGGTTCGATTACTACGGCGGCTTCACCGCCGGCACGCGCCATTTGCATCACATCGTCGCAACGATCTTCGACCGCGACGATGCAACCCAGACCGATGCCGCGGGCGACTTGCTGCGCGTGTTGATCAGCGATGCGCGCGCGGCGGGGTATGGCCAGTACCGTACCCATCTGGCCTACATGGACCTGGCGGCTGCGCAATACGATTTCAACGACGGTGCGTTGCTGCGCTTGTCGGAAACGATCAAGGACACGCTCGATCCCGACGGCATTCTGGCGCCGGGCAAATCGGGCATCTGGCCGCGCGCCTGGCGCGATCGGCGTGGCTATACGTAAGGAGGCTCGGCTTCATGGATCGGCGAAGCTTCATCGTGGACTCGGCGGCGTTGATCGCCGGTGTGTGCGGCGGTAGCCCGGAATCGCTCGCGAGTGCGCCGCGCGCGGCGGCCAGCCGGACGGTCGCGCCGGCCACCACCGTGCTCGTCGACGCGTCCCTCGGGCGAAGCATCGCCTTTGCGGCGGATGCCGTATCGGCCGGCGCACCGACGGCATCCGTGGCGCCCGTCGGCGGCGACATTGGCGCGCTATGGTACGCGCGCCTCGCCAGCACTCAGGGCCGCATCGTCGGCCTGTTGCGTCCGTCGGACGCATTCGTGCTGACGCGGTTGGCCAGGCATGCTGGACACACGGTGATCGAGCGACCGTGGCATGCGCATACGGTGGAGGTAGCGATCGACCTGCGTTGATGCCGATCGAGGCTCAGAGCGCCGAACGCTGGGTTCCACGCTGCTCCGGTAGGGGCATGGGCCGCGGACCGGATGCCGGCGCTGCCTCGGCATCGCTTGCGCCGCCGTTCGGGGCCGTCGCACGTGGATCGTCCTCGAAGGTAGCGGGATGCCGATCGAGCGAGCCGCAGGCACTGATTGCAACGGCCGCATCGGTTCCGTCCGCGGCGTCGCCCAGCACGGCGGCGAACGCTGCGAGTTGGGCCGCGTCGGGCAACGGTGCCTTCAGCGCGGCAACCATCAGCGACGCGAGGCGCGCAATCAATTGCAGATCGCTCATCGTCTGCCCTTGGGAGAACTCGGCGATGAGATTATCGGTATCGCCGCCCGCCAGCACGCCCGACAGCGCGCCGATCGCAAAATGCAGTCGCCAGCCGAGCTCCTCGCGAGGCAAATGCGGCAGCGCGCGTTGGAAGGCGTCGAAGAAGCGCTCGGCGACCGATGCGTAGTGGCCGCTGAGGAAGTTGTGAATGAATGTGGAAGGGTCCGTATAGGCGCGGCCCAGCAGCTTCAGGAACGCCCGCCCGCCGGCTTGCGGATCGCGCGACAGGCGCAGCGCGGGAATGAACATCGCGCCGAGCACATGTTCGCAGGTGAGCCGGTCGCCGAGCGCCGCGTCGAAACGCTCGAGCATCTTCAATCGTTCTTCGTTGAGGCGATCGAGGCGACGCGACAGCATCGCGTGGATCAACGCTTCCTTGCTGCCGAAATGATAGTTGACCGCGGCCAGGTTGACGTCCGCGCGCGAAGTGATTTGCCGCAGCGACATGGCCTCGAAACCGTATTCGATGAAGATGTCTTCGGCCGCATCGAGAATGCGTGCCTTCGTGTCGCCGGTTATCCGGTTCGATGTGCGAACTGCCATGTGCGCCTCCCATGCCGGTTTGCCGGCCGCGAACAAGCGATTCAAGTTCTTGATTGAAACTCGTTGTTTCGGGAACGATAAAAACGTATCGATACGGCGGCAAGCGTTGTTTGTGGGTGGAGTCCTCTAGAGTCCGCCAACCCTTGCGGAAATGACGGGCCGAAGGCACGCGGTGCGGCGCTATTCCGGTCCGTCAAACTCTGAAGGCGGTCAGGCATCGGGTATCACGGGCGTCCCGTCATGCCGATTCGCCGACGCGTTGAGCCGAGCGCAGCATGTCCACGCCACGTTGCTCGCGCCCGAACAGAATCAGCACCGCGATGACGATTGCCGATATTGCCGCAACGGCGGCCAGGGCGAGCGAGTAGTTGTTGTTCTGGCTGGCGGCGAGCGATGCCTGCATCGTGGCGTTGACGGAAGCGATCAGGTTGCCAAGTTGATAGACGAAGCCAGGGAACGTGGCGCGAATTTCATCGGGCGAGATCTCGTTGAGGTAGGCAGGAACCACGCCCCACGCGCCCTGTACCGAGATTTGCATGAGAAACGCGCCGATCGCGAGCGCGACGGCGCTAGCCGAGAACGCCCACAGCGGCAGCACGGGCAAAGCGATCAATGCCGCGATGCAGATCGCGCGGCGACGGCCGATCTTTTCCGACATCGAGCCGAAGAACAGTCCACCGACGATCGCGCCGATATTGAGGACGATCAGGATGCGAGAGACGGTTGCCGGATCGAAGCTGTGCTGCACGCGCAAAAACGTCGGATAGAGGTCCTGCGTGCCGTGGGAGAAGAAGTTGAATGCCGTCATCAGCACGATCGCATAAATCGAGAGCGCCCAGTTTCTCTTGAGCGTATCGATCAGGCCCGGACGTTGATGCTTCTCCATGGCGCGCCATGCGGGCGATTCCGGAACGTTCTTGCGGATATAGAGCACCAGCAGCGCGGGGATGATGCCGACGAAGAACATGCTGCGCCAGCCCCAATGCAGGACGTCGAACAGCAGCCAGAACACGACCGAAGCGAGCAGGTATCCGGTCGGGTAGCCGGCTTGCAGCAGCCCGGAGACGAAGCCGCGGGCGCTGGCGGGAATGGTTTCCATCGTGAGCGCGGAACCGACGCCCCATTCGCCGCCCATGGCGATCCCGAACAGCGAGCGCATGACGAGCAAGGTCGCGAGATTCGGCGAAAAGCCCGAGAGGAGTTCGAGCACCGAATAGCAGGCGATGTTGATCATGAGGGTCGGCCGGCGGCCGAACTTGTCGGCGAGCCGGCCGAAGATCAGCGCACCGAGCGGCCGCATTGCCAGCGTCAGGGTGATCGCAACCGCGACGGCCGGGATTTTCGTGTTGAACTCTGCAGCGATATCCTTGAGGACGAAAACCATCAGGAAGAAATCGAAGGCGTCGAGCGTCCAGCCTAGATAGGCTGCGATCGTGACGTTTTTCTGCTCACGCGTCCAAGCCATTTTTGCGTTCTCCTTTTTGTCTCCAGATCGTCAGCCGCACCGCGGATCACGCTGGCGCGGCCGTCCCGTGGGTTGGCATGACGAGTGTACGCGCACTCTAAGCGGTTGCATGATTGGGTTGCCCGTTTATCGGTATTAATCCCTATGTGGCTGTCTAAAATATTACGATCTGGTTTTAAATGTCGGCTTTTAGAAAGACTTGTTCCGGCAACGGTTATGCGGTTCGTTGCAAACCAGCCGAATTCGATACAGAAAACCCATTACTCTTTCGCCATGTCCGTTTCGACTCCCGAACTGCCTGCCCTGGATACCCCCCGGTTGCTGATCCGTCAGCGTACGCTCGCCGACCTCGAGGCGTGCCTCGCAATGGATCGCGATCCCGAGGTCACCCGTCATATCGCCGGGCCTTGGCAGGACCCGGTCGCGCATCGACAGTTCGTGGCATTCCGCACGACGAGGGCGTATCCGCCCGGGCTCGGCTATTGGTCGATACGCGAGCGCAGCGCGCCCGAGCGGTTCATCGGCTGGGTGTTGCTCATTCCAGACCATGGAGCGGGGCCCGAGGTCGAGATCGGCTGGCGTCTCGTGCGCGATGCGTGGGGTAGGGGAATCGCCACCGAGGCCGCCCACGCACTCGTGCATCACGCCTTCGCAACGCTACGGTTGCCGCGCGTCATTGCGGACATCGCGTCCGCGAACACCGCGTCGCTGCGTGTCGCGCAAAAGCTTGGCATGCAATGGGTCGGATACAACGCGAGCGAAGCGCTGAGCTACCAACGGTTTCGCCTCGAGCGGGAAGATCTGCGTGCGCGGTGAATGCGCGAACTCCATGAACCGATGAATGGACATCAGGACTGCTTACCATGACGGTGTCCAGTACGACTGCGCGCTCCGGGACCCGATTCTCGGTTATTGAGTGCCGCGCTCGGCACCGAACGCATGCGCCAGCATGGCGGCCGCGGCATACGCCGCGCCGCCCACCGCGCTGACGACGCACAGCGAAACGCTCAGATGCGCGGCAAGCATCGTGACCGCCCCGGCCAACGCGACGCCGACGAGGCTGCCCGCCTGGCGCAACGCGTTCAGCAGCCCCGAGGCCACGCCGGCGAGCTCCGCGGGCACCTGCTCGAGCACGGTGGCGATCATCGGCGGTACCGACAAAGCGGTGCCCGCTCCGAAAACGGCCATCGAGGCATAGATGAATGGGCGCGGTGCCGCCCATGAGAACAGTGCGGCCATGAGAGGGGCCGAGACCGCCGCCGCGGCCAGGCCGATCGTCATCAAGCGGGCGGCGCCGAGGCGCGCATGGAGCTTGCCCGAGAGCAGGTTGCCGAACGACAGGCTTGCCGCCATGGGCAAGAGGGCGAAACCGGTCGCCTTCGCATTCATGCCGAGCGCGCCGTGCAGGTAAAGGCTCAGATTGAACAGCAGTCCGAAATAGCCCACGTAGACAAGCGTGCCCGCCGCATTCATCGCCAGGAAGATCCTGTTTCGAAACCACGCGAGCGGCACCATCGGCTCGCGCGAGCGGCGCTCGAAGAAAACCAGTGCCGCGACGCAGGCGGCAAACAACACAGAAGCGACAACGACTTCGGGCGACCGCGGACCGCGAGTCGGCAATTCGATTGCGGCGAAACACAGTGCACCCAGCGCTGCCGCACTCGAGAACTGTCCGCCCCAATCGAAGCGGCGCACGGAGGTGCTGCGCGCCGCCTGTCGGACTGAAACCAGCGCACCCGCGAAAGCAACCGCGCCTGTCGGCAGATTGACGAGAAATGCGCTGCGCCATCCGAAGCTATCGACGAGCAATCCTCCCAGGACAGGGCCGATCGCGGCCGCGGCCGACGCGACGAGCGCCCACGTGGCGATGGCACGGGCCCGTTCCTGCGCATCGTCGAAAGTGGCGCGGACGATGGCAAGCGAGGCGGGCAGGAACAGTGCGGCGCCGGCACCTTGCGCAAAGCGGGCCGCGACGAGCGCGCCGACGGATGGGGCGAGACCGCACGCGGCGGACGCCGCGACGAATGCCGCGAGCCCGGCGAGGTACACCGTTTTCGCGCCGAAACGATCGCTGGCGACGCCGCCGGCGAGAATCAGCGCGGCAAAAGTCAGCGTGTAAGCATCGACGATCCATGCGAGGCCGCTCACCGTCGCGCCGAGCGACGCACGCAGGGCGGGCAGCGCGACATTGACGATCGTCGTATCGAGCACTGCCATGAACATGCCACCGGCGACCAGAGCCAGCGTGACGCGCCTGCGCCATGCGTCGCGGCGCTGCAGTCCGCATTCGTCCGCGTGTGCGAGAAGCGTATCGGACATTCGTTCCTCCGTTGGCTGAATGCCTCTCAGTTTACGAATGCGCGGCGATGCAATAAAGCAGTAATATCGCATATCTCTGATGCAGATTTGCATCACCGGCGCGAATCCACGCCCGAGGGCCTCGCAACGATGATTCATTGGGACAATGCGCGTTTCTTTTTGGCGGTGGCGCGAGCCGGCACACTGCGCGGCGCGGCCGCCCGCCTCTCCGTCGATCAGGCCACTGTCGGGCGGCGTATCGCGGCGCTCGAAGCGGCGCTGTCCGCGCGGCTTTTCCTGCGCACGCCCTCGCTGTACGTGTTGACTTCGGCGGGCGAAGCGCTCGTCGCACCGGCGGAGGCCATGGAGCAGGCAGCGCTGGCGATGGAGCGGCGCGTGGCCGGGATGGACGAAGCGTTGTCCGGGACGATTCGCGTGGCGACGACTGACTCGCTGGGCAAAAAATTCGTCGTGCCCGCCATCGCGAAGCTGCGTCGTGCGCATCCGGGTATCGATATCGTCTGCGTGACATCGGTGGATATCGCCAATCTCACCCGGCGTGAGGCCGATCTCGCGATCCGGACGGTTCGGCCTGATTCGCCGGAGCTCGTCGTCAGGCGGCTGGCCCAGTTGGAAATGGGTATTTACGCTTCGCACGCCTATGTTGCCGCGCGTGGAACACCGCGTGAGGGCGAGGCATTCGAAGGACACGATCTCGTCATGTATCAGCAGCCGGTGGTACCGTCGATGTGGGACGCCCTATGCGGCGAGCCTACCAACCGGGGGCGGGTGGCGTTTCAGACTGCATCGACGATGATGCTGTTCGAGGCGACGATCGCCGGACTCGGTCTTGCCGGGCTGCCATGCTTTCGCGCGGACGACGAGCCCGAACTCGTGCGTGTGATGCCGCATCGCCGCGAGCACTTCGAGGTCTGGCTCGTCGCCCATCTGGACTTGTATAAGACGGCCCGCATGCAAGCACTCATCGAGGTTGTCGCCGAAGCATTCGCAGCTTCGTGAAGCCGGTGTCGAAAATTTTTCGACCGCTGTAACCGCTTGCCCAGCTGCGGCGAATTACCTGGCAGATCGCGCAGTGCAGCCGCGCCGTGCCAGGACAGTCGGGCAAGGCCAATGATGCGGTGCATGCGATCGCTAACCACTTGATGGCATCTAGGAGCGAATTGATGAATACGAACAAACTTTCCGCAGCAGCCCTGGTTCTCGCATCGCTGGCGACCGGCGCATTCGCGCAGAACGCTGCCGCCCAGAATGTGGAAAAGTGCTATGGCGTGGCGCTTGCCGGCCATAACGATTGCAAGGCGGGGGCGGGGACCACTTGCGCCGGCACGCAAAAGATGGACTATGACGGCGCGCACTACAAGAATGTGCCGACGGGTACCTGCACGACGATGAAGACGCCGCACGGAATGGGCTCGCTCGCGCCCACCAAGTCGTAACGGCGAAGGGACGAAGGGACGAAGGGACGAAGCACTCACCCGTGGCGGCGACAGTCCTGCCGCTCGGCTGACGCAGCCTCCTGCCTCGAGTATCCAACCGCGTTTGCGCCGATCGGCGCAAACGCATCGCGTTGTGCTCGGGGCGTCACGCGATGGCGGACATAGCAAACTACGTTTCCGCCAAAACCTCTTTGATCGCTTGCTCGAATGCTTCTACCGGCTGTCCGCCCGTGACCAGGTAACGTCGATTGAAAATGATCGACGGAACCGACTGGATGCCGAGTGCCTGGAAATCCCGTACTTCGGCTCGGACTTCATCGGCATACCGGCCGCTGTCCAGAACATCGCGCGCTTGGTCGGCATCGAGTCCGACCGTTTGCGCCGCTTCGACGAGCACGTCGCGATTGCTCGGATCCTTGCCGTCGGAATGATAGGCCTGCATGAGCGCGAGCTTCAGCGGCAACTGCTTGCCTTCGATGCCGGCCCAGTGCAAGAGCCGATGCGCATCGAATGTGTTGTAGACCCGGTTGCGCGCGCCGAACGTAAAGCCGACGCTCGCGCCGCGTTCGCGAATCATGGCCTGGGTTTGCGCGATCTCTTCCGGCGTGCGTCCGTATTTCTTGCCGAGATAATCGACGATCGCCTCGCCCTCGGGCCTCATTTGCGGATTGAGCTCGAACGGATGGATGACGATCTGTGCGTCGACGGCTTGTCCCAGCCGGGAAAGTGCCTGTTGTAGCGAGGATAGGCCGATCGCGCACCAGGGGCATGCGATATCGGAAACGAAGTCGATTCGAAGGGGCTGCGTCATTGCTTCGCCAGTAAGAAGTTGGCCACTTTCAGCCGAGCGCTGCACAGGTTAGCGCAATTCGGGGGCGCGTGCAGGCGGGTGCGAGCGGCCTGTTCGTTCCGGTCCGTTTATAGGGACGACCGCCGGCCGGAACGATCAACCCGCTAATGGCGATTGAGACCGGTTCCGGCGTCGCCCAAAGCGGCAGATTCACGATCGATCAATTGCAGCGTGATCGCCTCGTCGGCGCGCAGTGCCAATTCCCTTTGCAATTCGAGCGCGGACGAGAACGCGTCGCGAGCCTGCCTGTGCCGCTCCGTGCGCGACAAAAGCGTGCCCATGGCAATGAACGTGGAGATGAGGCGAGGCCGGTCGTTCAGCCGCAAGAAATGCGATTGTGCCGCCTCGAACCAGGCCAGCGCTTCGGACATACGGCCCGCTGCCGCGAGCGTGCTGCCACGCCCGTATTGCGCCATGGCCACGCCGGTCGTCATGCCTGTTTCGTTGAAGAGCCTTTCGGCGTCACCCAGTAGCGCGAGCGCGCGCTCGATGTTGCCTTGATTCGAATGGACATCCGCGAGATTGAGCAGTGCAGCGGCTTCGTCGTCCTTGCTTTGCACGTCCGCTCGCCGGGCCAATGTCAGGGCACGCTCGTAGGCCGCGATAGCGGCCGGGAAATCTCCATGCTTCTCGTGAAGCATGCCGAGCCGAAGCGTCGTTTGCCCGACTCCTTGCATGTCGTCCATCGTTTCCCGTAGGCCGCGGGCTTCCTCGAGCAGCTTGCGGGCGTGATCGTCATGCGACTGATCGGAATACAGGACGCCGAGGTTATGAAGCGTTGCCGCGAGTCCCTCGATGTCGCCGGTCTGTCTGCGATTCTCGAGCGATCGCTCATAGCATCGCATCGCCTTGTCCCATTCGCCCAGTTCCCGGTAGGAGACGGCGATGTTGTTCAGCGCGGTCCCGATGTCTTCGCTCGTTCCGGCCCGTGAGAGGAGGTCCAGCGACTTTTCGAGGAGTTGAACGGCTTGCCCGTGCCGGCCGATATGCTGATACACCTCGGCCATCCGCGCCAATGTCACGGCTTGCCCGCGAAAGTCGTCCGTGCTCGTACGCGATTCCAACGCCTCCCCGTAAGCGCGTATCGCATCTTCGTGATGGCCCAGAAGAAAATAGAGAAGGCCCGCGTTTTGTGCGCCGTTTCCCGCGCCTGTCACGTCATTGGCGCGCTGACGGATGGCAACGGCTTGTAACTGACACGCCAGCGCATCGCGGAATTCGCGCTTCGTGAAGTGCCAATCCGCCCGCGCCTCGAGTTCAGCCGCTTCGATGCCAAGCGACTCGTTCATGGCGATCGAGGCGACGTCGCTATCGGGCGGCAATGATTGTCTGTCCATGGAGGTTTTATCTGACCGGTCAGGCGACACTTGACGGCAATCTCGGAAACGTTGAATGCGGCGACGCGAATCGCCGGTGTTTTGCAAGCGCGTTGCCTCGAGCGCAACGTTAAGCGCTCGACGATGGTTTGTTCGATCGATCGCGAAAGGTTGATCTTCGAAGCGAAGCCGTCGATTCGATGCGCTGTGTCGATCTTTTTCGCCTATTTCCGCTTTCTTTGGCAGTTTTTACGATTTCACGTAACAAGCGGCGATAGGCTTGCGCCGACCGAAGTCGGTTTTTCCCAGGTGGCTTATAGCAGGGCATTCGTCTCAGGTACGCGGACCGTGCCTGTTCACGACTGCGTGCCTGCGGGATAGATGATGGTGCCATCCGGTTGAGGTCGAGCGCTCGGCGTCATGGTGGCGGCGTCCACATGACGATCCCCCAGTATGTGTCTGACCGCTTCGCCGCGCGATAGCAGGTAGTCGGTAATGATGCGGCGATGACAGCGCCACCAGACGGCCTCCGAACACATGATGGCGCAGCGCTTGCGCGCGCCCAATTCGAGCAGCGCGGCCAGGCCTTCGGCGAACGTCGCGGTGCATGCGTAGTCGGCGTAGTTGCGAAACGCGGGATGTGTCCAGTATCCGTTCGCCGAAGGCTCCGTGCGCTGCGACTTGCCTCGCCGTCCGCCGAGCTCCCGCAGATGACAGTACTCGATTCCGTGCGCCGCCAGCGCATCCGGCAACGTGTCCACGTTGAACTGCGGGTTCGTTCGCGAGCGCGGAAAGCTGCGCACGTCGACGAGCAGTTCGATATCGGAGGCCTCGAGCAGGCCCATGAACTCGTCGAGAGAGCGTGTCGAATGACCGATCGTGAAAAACGGGTGTCGCATTGCAGAAAGTGTGGACGAGGGCGGCCTGAGTCGGTGCGCAAGTCTTGCGCCATGTCAATCGAGGCAGGCCCTGGGCGGCGCATTCACTGCGCCGCAGCTTCATGTTGCTTGCGATGTTCCGCGGCGAGCCGCTCCTGCTGATTGGGCGGGACCGCATCGTAGTGACTGAACTCGATGCTATAGCTGCCATGCCCGCCGGCTATGGCGTTGAGGCGGGATTGATAATCGGTCAGCTCCGATAGCGGCACCTTTCCTGTTACCACGACGGCGTGTCCCGCGAGTGCGCGCGTGCCCTGTACCTGGGCGCGGCGCGTGGACAGATCGCCGATGATGTCGCCGATGGCCGCCTCGGGCGTCATCACTTCGATATTGACGATCGGCTCGAGCACGAGAGGCTGCGCCTTCAGCGCGGCGTCGATGAACGCCTTGCGTCCCGCCGTGACGAACGCCACTTCCTTCGAATCGACGGGGTGGCTCTTGCCGTCGAAAACCGTCACACGCACGTCCTGCATCGGGAAGCCGGCCAGTGGCCCGCTTTCCATCGCCTGCAATATCCCTTTCTCGACGGCCGGCATGAATTGACCCGGAATGGCGCCGCCTTTGACCGCATCGACGAATTCGTAGCCGCTGCCGCGCGGCAAGGGTTCGACGCGCAACATGACTTCGCCGAATTGTCCGGCGCCGCCTGTCTGTTTCTTGTGCCGATGATGTCCTTCCGCTTGCGCGACGATCGTTTCCCGATAGGCGATCCTGGGAGGCCGGGTGAGCACGGAGACCTTGTATTGATCGGCGAGCCGCTCGAGCATGTGCCGCAGATGCAGCTCGCCAAGACCGCGTACGACCGTTTCGTTGTTGCCCGAATGCTCGATTCGCAAGCAAGGATCTTCCGCCGTCAGCTTCTGGAGGATTTCCCACAGGCGCTGTTCGTTGCCGCGGCGCTCGGGCTCGATCGCGAGGCCGTAAATCGGTGTCGGAAACGCGAGGGGCGCGAGATGAATGTTGCCGTCGTCGGGCGAATCGTGCAGAACGGCATCGAAGCCGATCTCGTCCACCTTGGCCGTCGCGCAGATATCGCCCGGTCCCGCGCGCGCGATCTCGACGTGTTCTTTGCCCTGGAGTGTCATCAAATGGGCGACCTTGAACGGTTGGCGTGCGTCGCCGATATAGAGCTGGCTGTCGCGCCGAACCGTGCCTTGATGAATTCGAAACACGGCCATTTTGCCGATGTACGGATCCACCACGATCTTGAATACGTGCGCGAGCACGTGCTTGTCGGCGAGCGGTTGCGCTTGAACGGCCTCGCGACGGCCATCGACGTCGCGATAAAAAAGAGGCGGGTTGCCTTCGAGCGGACTCGGCAACAGCTTCACGAAGATATCGAGGAGTTCGCGAATGCCGGCGCCCGTGGCCGCGGAGGTGAAGCAAATCGGCACCAGATGCCCTTCACGCAACGCGCGCTCGAACGGCTCATGCAGTTGTTCGGGGCTGATCGCTTCGCCTTGTTCGAGATAGAGCTCCATCAGATTCGCGTCGAGCTCGATCACCTGATCGATGAGCGCATCGTGCGCCGCGGCTACCGTCAGAAAGTCCGATTCGCCCGAAGGATTGAAGAAGCAGTCGACCACCGCTTGCGCGCCCTGGGCGGGCAGATTGATCGGCAGGCACGCTTTGCCGAACGTATCCTGAATCTGAGCGACGATGCCGGGCAGATCGACCTTCTCGCCGTCGATGCCATTGACCACGATGATTCGGCACAGCTTGCGCGCCTGAGCCCAGGCCATCATGCGCCGCGTCGTCATTTCGATGCCGGCGCGCGCATTGATGACGATGGCCGCTGTCTCCACGGCGGGCAGCGCACTGATCGACAGGCCCGAGAAGTCGGGGTAACCCGGTGTATCGGCCAGATAAATGCGGGTGTCGCGGTAATCGACGTGCGCGATCGCGGAGCTCAGCGAATGGTGATATTTGCGCTCGAGCGGATCGAAATCGCAGACCGTCGTACCGCGCTCGACGCTGCCCGGCGCGTGGATCGTGCCGCTCTCGTGCAGGAGCGCCTCGACGAGCGAGGTCTTGCCGCAACCGGTGTGACCGACCACCGCGACGGTACGAATGGCTTCGGGGGAATATTCCATGGCGCCTCCGTCCTGCGATTGTTATCGACGCATTATTGGCGAAAACGGCGAACGTCGCCAGCAATCGGCTGTCGACGGCGTTCGATGCCCCGCGTTGCGCGGGGGAAGACGCCTCGCCCGGCCAGCCCGGTCGCTTTCGGTTTTGTAATATGAAAGATCCTAAGCCGGTCCGGGACTACGCGCGCCGCTCGCCCATGGCTGCACGTTGCTGCGGCTCGTTTCCAGCGGGATGCGGACTTCGACGGTCGTGCCGTTGCCGGGAGAAGCTTCGATCTCGAAGGTGCCTCCCAGCAGATAGGCGCGCTCGCGCAGTCCAATGAGTCCGTACGATCCGCTCTTGCGCGGGCGGGTCAGATCGAATCCGGTCCCATCGTCGCTGATCCGCAATAGGATGTGGCTGTCGGTGAGGGCGACAGTAATGTCGGCGTGCGACGCATGCGCGTGGCGTGCGATGTTGGTGAGCGCCTCCTGAACGATTCGAAAAACCGCAGTGGCGTAAGGCTCGACGAGCGCAGGATCGGCGGGGTGGAAAGTCAGTTTGCAATGAATGCCGTATCGTTGCTCGACGTTCGTCACGAGCCAGTGCGTGGCGGCCACGAATCCGAGATCGTCGAGCACCAGCGGACGGAGGTCCGAGGCGATGCGCCGAGCGGACTTGATCGTCCCGCTCAAGAGCATATGCATCGAGGCAATCTTTCGGGCGACGTGAGCGTCGTCTTGCGGGACGTTGTCCATGAGCCAATCGAGGTCGACCTTCAGCATGCCGAGCGTTTGTCCGAGTTCGTCGTGGAGCTCGCGTGCGATGCGGCGCCGTTCGGCCTCCCGCGCGCTGGCGCAGGTGGCCGACAGCTCCCGTACTTCCTCGCGCGACGTTTTCAAGGCTCGCTCGGCGCGCTCGCGCTCTTCGATCTCGCGACGCAATTCCGCGTTCGACGCTGTCAGTTCGCGCGTGCGCGCAGCCACACGGTGCTCGAGCCGCGCGTTCGCCTCGTTGAGCTGCGCTGTTTTCTCCTGTACGAGCAGGTGTTCGGTCCGTTCGGCCGCCAGGGCGTTGACGACGTGCGCATAGAGCTTGGCATGCTCGAAGAGCAGCGCGAAGAGCACGGTCGACGAGGCGAGCAGCCCATAGATGCGCCCGGCGTAGAAGCCCAAATCGAATCGGCCTCGATTGAATATCGACGAGAGGGCGATGTCGAGAAGCCATGCGCCCAGGGCGACCATCAACCAGATATCGAGAATGGCGTGTGGCCGCCGTTGCCACAAGATGACGAGCGCAGCGAGATTGAGCCCCCATACCGTCCACACGACGACCAGCAGCGAGGGTGTCATGAAGTGACCCGCCATGATGTGCGGCAGTAGAGCGTGGCCCGTCGTAGTCAGTACCACGAGGGCGCTCGTCGCCAGCAACGCTGCGGCGATGCAGGCTCCGATCCAGACTGCGCGGGTGCCGCTGCGCACCTGGGCCGTAGGCTTCCAAAGGGCGTAGGCCGCGATTGCCACGGGAAAGGCGCCGTGCCAGAACATATAAAGCCATGCAGTCGTTTGTTCTCCTGCGCCAAGCAACCCCGTTGCCGTAAAGAGACCCGGAAAGGTGAGCGCGTGAGCGCCGCCCATGAAACCCGTGAACAGGTAACCGAACGCGAGAACGAGCAGGGCCGTTGAACGCAGAATGGCGAACTGCCCGACTAAAAGCGCCGCTGTGACGAAATCATTGACGATCAAAGCCGATTGATAGAGCGGGATGAATGCCCATATCTGCGGTAGCGGGCGATCGGCGAACGGAACCAGTGCGATGAAGACTGCAGCGGAGACGCTCATCACTCCCGCAGCGAGCCGCCTGTCGCGATGTCCGGGCGGCGATGTCGACATGAACATCTGGGATGGGTCGGGCAACTCGTTCATTTGCGTCACCGCGCGGCGGATGGCCGATGTTTGCCTATTCTTCTTCCTCGGCATCGATCAGATGATGGCGAACCGCGTAGCGAATCAGCGCAGCCTCATGCGGCAGCTCCAGCTTTTCGAGGATACGCTGCTTGTATGTGCTGACCGTCTTTACGCTGCGCTCGAGTTCGGTGGCGATTTCAGTGACCGACTTGCCCCGGGCGAGGCGACGGAGTATGTCGAGTTCACGCCGGGAAAGCCGCTGATGAGCCGACGCGTGCCCAGGCTCGCGCAACTTGCCCGCGAGCCGTTCGGCGATCGGCACGCTGATATAGACGCCGCCGGTTGCAATCTTTTTGAGCGCCGAGATGAGTTCGAGCCCGGCGCTTTCCTTCGTCATGTATCCCGCGGCACCCGCACTGAAAGCGCGGGCGACGTATTGTTGCTCGGCATGCATCGTCACGATGAGGATGCGCAATTGCGGCGCTGCCTCCCGGATATGACCGATCAAGTCCAGCCCCGTGCATTCCGGCATCGACAAATCGAGGAGCAGCACGTCGGCGTCGACGCGATTAGCCAGATCGAGCGCCGCCGCGCCATCGCCCGCCTCACCGACGACCTCGAAATCCCCGGCCGTCTCGAGAATATGGCGCAGCCCCTGCCGCACGACGGTGTGGTCGTCCGCGAGTAGGACCTTGATCATCAGGCGCCTCTCATACGCATTCTCGTGCGTGTTCAAAGTGTGGTTCTTTTCATGAGAGGGCGCAAATGAAAGGCTGGAAAAAGCTAGGGAAGGTGCGTTTGCCGCTACCAGAGCTCTTGTCCGACGAATAAGAATATCCCTACATGAGAGTAAGGAAGTCTTACCCGAGATTCCGCCCGAGTCCGGTTTCGGAAGCCGCCCGCTTGAGCCAAACTGCCTGCACTTTCGACGATCGATCCGACATGGAGAGCGCAATGCTGACGCCGCATGAGGTCGCTTTGCTATTTGTCGCCACGGACGCGCCGGAGCGCATCGATATCGACGACTCGAACGTCGCATCGCTCGTTGAGCGCGAGTTGATCGATATCGAACACACCGGCGGCGGGCGCAGCCGGCCCGTGTTGACGCGTTTGGGCGCGAGGACCGTGGCGCGCCTGAGGGAGACCGGATGTTCCGCCGCGCGGGGGCCTGGCTCCGGCCGATAACGGAGCAAAGCCATCGCGCCCGGCGCGGGCCGCGCTACCTGGATTTCAGCGATACGAACGTACGCGTGTTATCGCGAACGATCAGCAGCGCAGCTACCTTCGGGCTCGAGGCGACGAGTGCGGCCAACGCTTCGCGGGACGCAACGGGCTTTCCGTTCACCGACACCACGATATCGCCGGGCTCGATCCCGGCATCCGCCGCGAGATCCGAGGCCGCATCGACGAGCAAACCAGCTTCGACCCCGCTTGTGCGCCGTTCGGCTTCGCTGAGCGGATGGACGACTAGACCGATCCTGTCGAGATCGTCGCCGCTGGGTGCCGCGGCGTCAGTGGACGCCGCTACCGTTGCACTCAACGTCATCGGCTTGTTGTTGCGGACGATTTTGAGCGTGACCTTCGAGCCTGACGTCAGCCCCGCGACGGCATCGCGCAGGTCGGCGGCGTGATCGACGCTCTTTCCGTTGACGTGCGTGATGACGTCGCCGGCCCTCAGGCCGTTGGCAGCGGTGCCGTGCGCCGTCGGGGCGACGAGCGTCACGAGTACGCCCTGCGGTCGCGATAGGCCGAACGCCGTGGCCAGACCGGGATCGAGATCCTGCGTTGTAATGCCGAGACTGCCGCCGCTGGCCTTCGCCTGACCCAGCAAATGCGTACGCAGTTCGATTGCCGCCGCGATCGGGATGGCGAACGTCATCGTTTGATAGCGGGGTGCGTCCACGTAAAGCTGCACGTCCACGCCGATTACCGCGCCGTCTCGATTCAGCAGGGGGCCGCCCGAGTTATCGGGGTTCACGGCAATCTCGGTCTGAAAGAACGGGAACGTGGTGCCGTCGGGCAACGCATGTGGCGCGACGCTGACGATCCCCGCAGTGACCGTGTTTTGCGCGCCCTCGAGAGCGCCGATCGTCAACACGGTCTCCCCGGTGTTTACCCTCGCAGCGTCGCCGAGCCGGACGACAGGAAGTTTCGACGCGCCTTGCATTTGAAGCAGCGCGACATCGGTTCGCGGGTCGACGCCGAGCACGCGTGCCTTGAACTGGCGCCGGTCGGTCAGCGTCACCGTGACCTCGTCCGCGCGGTTCACGGTGTGCGCCGTCGTCACGACGAGCCCATCCGGGCTGACGATGAACCCCGAACCACGCCCCCACATGACGCGAGCGGCCGGGGATTGATCCTGCTGCGAGGCGGTGGACTGAAGAAGGGCGCCGATCGGATCGTCGGGTGCGATCGCGTCGAGTTGCGCAGGTCGGTCCGCGTCGCCCGCTGCACGGATATTGACGACGGCGGGCCCGTACCGGTCGACGAATATCGCGTAGTTGGGTGCGCTTTCAATGCTGCCGTTGCGGCTGCCGCTGTCGGGCGACGTATGGACAGTCCTGGCGGGTGAGGAGGCGGGTGGCGCCGCGTACGTCGACAGCGGTAGCACGACGCAGAGGGTAACGCAGAACAATGACGCCGCAGCCATGCTGCGTAAGGCCGGATGGGGGGTTCCCGAGGTTCTGATGCTCACGGCTCGCTCCATTGGGTTGGCGTTGAGCGCAAATGGGAACGCTACCGGTCGAAAGCGGAAGACCGGTCTCGCGTGTCCGTCCATTCATGTTGCTCGCTCGACGTTTCGCCGCCTGTGAGAGAGCGCACCAAACCGCTCAAGATGATCGCCGCGTCGTATTCCGCGGCGGGTCGCGCAAGCGTTGCGCTACATTGCTGATCCGGGGAGACGCGACTTCCGATGTGGGGTGGCAAGCGTGTGTTGGACGAAAAAGCGTTGCATCGTCTGCGCGCCGCGAGAGATGTCGCGGCGCAAAACATTAAACCGAGAGAAATAGCACGTTAGCCGACGCCGGCGCGATACCGATACGAAGCGCGGGCGCGGCGAACGCAATCACGTCTTCTCCGATCGAGAAGCCCGGATACGAGTATGCGGACACGCTTGATCGTCATCGTTGAATAAAAAATATGCGTTGCGGCTCGCAGGAATTTTTCAACAAATTCTGGTTGCTATTATCGAAATTTGCTGCAAGCTCTGGACAAAAATCGGTGCTCACAAACAAAATAATTCGTATGGCGCTTTTCGGCGTCATGGTCGCGGCGGTTGCGCCGTCCTGTCCCGCGCGATACACCACGGACTGGCTCGCGAACTCCTACGGTTCGCTTGCCGAGCATGTCGGCAACGCGGCCCGCTCGATGTGGGTCGCGCCTGATGGCACGGTCTACACGGCATCGATGTGGGACGAGAACGCGGGCGGTATCGGAATCTATCGCAACGGTAAAACGATCGGCTCCATCGGCCGGCACAACGACGTTCAAGGCGGCGCCATCGCCGGAAATGCCACCTCGATCTTTGCCGAGTTGCAGTCGAGCGCGCGCGGCGGCAGCGGGGCGGTCGGACGTTTCGATCGAACGACTGGCTTGCGCGACCGGGTATTCCAGGTCAGCAATGCGAGTGTCGGCGTTCATGCCGATCGAATCACCGGTCTTGCGGCATCGAAATCGTTGGTCTACGCGAGCGACCTTCCCGGCAGCCGGGTCCGCATTTATACCGTCGATGGCATCTGGCAGCGCGATATCGCCTTTCAGAAACCCGGCGCGCTGACGGCGGACGATGCCGGAAACGTCTGGGTTGCCCGACAAGACGAGGGCGAAATCGTCGAGTTCAGCGCGGCCGGGCGTCAATTGACGGCTATTCGTATGCCGGAGGGGTCGCGGCCATCCGCACTTTCCTGGGATTCGACCTCGAAGCAGTTGCTGGTGGGCGACGAAGGCCCTGATTTGAACATCAAGCTATATTCGTTTTCGAATGGGCTTCCCAGGCTCGCCGGCACGTTCGGCGTGCGCGGCGGTTACCTCGACACCTCGACCGGCATCAAAGGGCAAACGGGCGAGAAACGCTTCAATCGCGTGGTAGGGATCGGACGCGACGGCAGCGGCAATCTCTATGTCCTCAACAATCCGTGGGGTAGGGGATGGGACCTCGCCCGGACCGGCGGCACCGATATCCGTGCGTATGACAGGGCCGGCCGAATGCAGTGGGAATTGCATTCGCTGAATTTCGAAGCGATTGCCGCACCCGATCCCGGTAACGATGGCACCGATTTCTACAGCGGTACGAACATCTATCGTGGAAAGTCGGGCGGCGTCTTTTTCGCCAATACCGTCGATCCGTTCGAGTTTCCCTCGGACCCGCGCCTCGACAGCACCCAGCGCGGTGAGCATTTCGGACAACTGGCCCGCGTGGGAGGGAATCTCATTCTGGTCGCGGCAAGCCAAAACCCCAGAACGTTTCATTTCTTTCACTTCAATGCCGCGCATGGATATATCGCCATACCGGACGGCTCGTTGCCCGGCGATTTGTTCGATACGGTGCGGGAAGTGACAGGAGGCTTTTGCCTGGACAGCAAGGGCGACGTCTGGGCAGCGCTCGACAAGACCGACGCGATCTACCACTACCGGCTTCTCGGCTTCGGCGCCGATGGGAAACCGAGGTGGAGCCCGCCCGAAACGATCCCGGTCCCGGCCAGCGTCCGTCCGCTCGTGCGAATCGTTTACTTGCCCGAGAGCGACACGATGATCCTTGCGCAGGGGAGCGGCAGTACGCTCGACTGGACGCAGATGAGCGAGCGCATCGAGGTCTATCACGGTTGGCTTGCCGGCAACACAAATAGGCCGAATCCGGTCGTGGTGCTGGAGAACGCGAGCGCGAAGTCGCTCGCAGCCGCCGGAGACTATCTTTTCGTGGGGTATGTCCATACCGTGCCGAACATCGACGTATTCAGCCTGAGCGGCGGCCAGCGAGTGGCGACGCTGACCAACAGCAGTGAAGGCCGGATCGACGTCGGCAACGACGTGGATTCGATGTATGGACTGCGGGCTTATCTGAGTACGAACGGCGAGTACCTGGTTGCGAAGGACAACTACAACGGATCCAGTGTCGTCGTGTATAGATGGCGCCCTTGAAATCGGTCGATTTCCGCGCTCGAGCTTGGTGCGGAAAGCGACGCGACCATTTCGCTTGCGGGAGCGGTCTTACGCTTTGGCTTGAAACATTACAACGGCCTGGACTCGATACTCCGACGATAAACAGCGACAACGGAGGGGGCGAATGCATGGCAGAGGAGTGGGCCGCGCCGCGAGAGCGCTTAGCCAGACGGGCAGCACCGCTGGAAAAAGGACGAACAACCGCACGGCCGAACAAGAGCCTTCCCAAGGCGACTCACGGACTCGGAACGTCTCGCCCATGTTGTCGGCGCTGCCGGGCAGGCGCGTCAGTACCGTCGTGAGCGACACGAAGATCAACGAAGCAGGCGACGTCACGGATCCCGGACACATCCAATATCAAACATCGGAGGCCGAGCGCGCGAGAGAGCCGGAGTTGGCGCTCGCCATCGGACATTCGCGACGCACCGATCCGCATGCACCGAAGGTCCATCGCTTCAAGGTGAGCGGCTCGCTGCCCGATGGCACGCCGTTTCGCGTCAATGCACTGAAGGGCGCGGCAATCAACGCGGGTGACGACAAGCTCATCGAGCCGCAATCGGCGTCGCGCGTAATCGACCACGGCGAGATGACGGATGAGCAGCTCGCGCGTATGAAGGAAATTCAGCAGCAGCCGATTTTTCCCGAATACGAGACGAGCGGCGCTGACGAGAGCAATTGCGTTCACGGCCACGCCGAAGTGGCGCGCACGGTGTTCGACTGGGACGTGCGCCCCGAACGGCACGCGCGGCCGCAGGACCTGGCGCAGCAGATGACCGGTTTCAGGACGGACGGCACCGGGGAAAAACCCTCGGATGTGGATTGATCGGCAACGGCGACGCCTGCTGCTGCAGCGCAAAATACAACCTACTCCCACGACATCCCATTAAGTGACGAGCCCTCTCACTTCTTGACAGGGCAATCGCCACTCTCCACACTTGCCCGCATTGCGGCGATACCTTTCTATGGGGGTAGGTCAATGAAAGCTTGGCATAAAGCTCTGCATCCCATGATCGTTGGCGCACTGATGGCGGTCGCGTTATCGACTCCGGCATTTGCGCAAGGCCCGAAGGCGGTTGGCGGGCCCGGCGCCGATCCGGGCTGTTTCAAGCCACAGGCGTCCGACACGAAGTACTTCCAGTGGCCGGCCAAACCGGGCCCCTATCGAATTGCGCTCGTTAACGGTTTTATTGCCAATGACTGGCGCGTGCAGATGATCCGCGTTGCCAAAGCCTATGTTTCCCAGCCGGCGGTCAAAAAGGACATCAAGGAATTCAAGGTTGTCTCGGTTGGCCAGGACATCTCCGCGCAGATTGCCGCCGCCAACAATTTCATCGACCAAGGCTTCGATGCCATCATCGTCGATGCCAACAATTCCGCGGCTTTCAAGGGCGTGGTGCGCAAGGCCAATGCGAAGGGTGTCGTCGTCGTATCGTTCGATAACGTGATCGACAGCCCCGATCAAGTCTCGGTCAATGTCAACCAGGTCGGGCTCGGCGAAATGGCGGCGACGTTCTTGCTGAAGGAAGCCAAAAAGAAGAGCGGCGATCTGACGTTCCTGCACGTACGCGGACCGTCGGGCCAACCGGTGGATCTCGCCCGCGACAAGGGCTTTCATGAAGTGCTCGACAAGTCCGGCCGCAAGGTCAAGGTAGTCGATGTGATCGGCAACTGGGCACCGGGCGATGCGCAGAAGGCAACCGCGGATGCGATCGCCGCGGGCGGCATTTTCGACGGTATCTACGTACAGGGCGGCTCCCAGGGCACGGTGCAGGCCATGCTCGACGCGGGCAAGTTCAAGGCGCCGATTTCCGGCGAGACGGAGAACGCTTTTCGGATGCTATGCGACAAGGCAGACCTGACCTGCCAGTCGGGCGGTACCGGGCCGGCGCAAAGCGCGGTGGCGGTCAAAACCGCGATTGCGGCGCTGCAAGGCAAAGTGGTGCCGCAAAGCATCGCGCTGCCTACGTCGGTCGACTATTCGCCATTTACGCCGGACAAGAATGTCTTCCCCAAACTGCCGGGCAGCTTCTTCGCCGGCAACAACTTCCCCAGTTGCAATATCGGGTTCTCCGCCGAGGAAATTGCGAAGCAGAGCAGCCAGAACAACTGAACGCTTGAGCGCGGCCGCGCATCGTTGCCGCGGCCGACAAGGGGAGCACGACGATGGGGGAGGGAGCATCGGATCCACTGCTGCGCGTGGAGGGTGTGTCGAAGCATTACGGCGGCGTCCGGGCGCTCGAGGATGTGCGGTTTTCGTGTCGCGCGGGCTCGATTCATGCGCTTCTCGGCGAAAACGGCGCGGGCAAATCCACGTTCATCAAGATCCTTTCCGGCGTGGTACAGCCCGAGCGCGGCCGCATCGTGCTTGGCGGTATGCCGGTCAGCTTTCCTACGCCCGCCGCGGCGGCGGACGCGGGCATATCCTGCATCTTTCAGGAGCTTTCGCTGCTGCCTGATCTCACGGTGGCCGACAACATCAATATCGCGGATCCGCTGCGCCGCCTCGGATTGATCGATCGCACGCAAGAGCGGCGGCGGGCGGAGCAGATGCTGGCCCGCGTCGGCGGCGAGGATATCCACCCGGCCGCGCCTGTAGGCCAGCTTCCGCTCTCGCGCCAGCAGTTGGTGGAAATTGCCAAGGCGCTGGCACGGCGGCCAAAAGTGCTGATACTCGACGAGGCGACCTCGGCGTTGACAGCGGCCGACGTAGCCAAGGTCTTCACCCTGCTGAAGCAGCTTCGGGCCGAGGGCATGGCGATCGTGTACATCTCCCATCGCATGCACGAGATCGCCGAGCTTGCCGACGAATGCACTGTGTTTCGCAACGGCCGCTACATCGAAACCTTCGCAGCCGGTACGCGATCGGACGATGCCATCGTGGAGATGATGATCGGCCGCGAGTATTCGAGTGCCTTCCCGCCGCTCGGCGGGACGCGGCGCGACGGAACACCGGCGCTTGCCGTGCGTAACTTGTCCTGGGCCGGAGAATTGAACGACATTTCGCTCGAAGTCCATCCGGGCGAGGTCGTCGGTCTGGGCGGTCTTGACGGTCAGGGCCAGCGGCAGTTCCTGCTCGCATTGTTCGGTGCGCTGATCGGCGTGGAGGGGACGATCGAAGTGGCCGGCCGGCCCGCGAAAATCGGCAGCCCGCGTCAGGCGAAGTCGCCCCAACTCGGGCTCGCGCTGATTCCGGAAGACCGCAAGAACGAAGGGCTGATGCTGCCCATGACCGTGCGCGAGAACCTCTCTTTTGCCGCGCTCGAGACGCTGAGCCGGTTCGGCCGCATCGACCGCAAGGCGGAGGCCGAGCAGCTCGATGCGCTCGTGCGGCAGCTGGCCATCAAATCGGATGGCCTCGACGGTCCCGTGGCCGCGCTTTCCGGCGGTAACCAACAGAAAGTGGTGATCGGCAAGTGGCTGATGACGCGCCCGCGCATCGTGCTCCTGAACGATCCGACGCGTGGCATCGATGTCGGCACGAAGCAGGAGATCTACTTGCTGCTGCGCCGGCTCGCGCAGCAGGGAACGGCCGTGCTCTTCTATTCGACCGACTACGACGAACTGATCGGTTGCTGCGACCGCGTGGCCATCTTCTATGACGGCACGATCAGCCGGATGCTCCAAGGCGCCGAGCTGACCGAGCGCAATCTCGTGGGTGCGGCGCTGAACTTGTCTTCGGCGGGCGAGCGGCCAGCTTCGAACGCTGCTTAGAGGTTGCCGATGCAACTGTGGAACGAGGGGCGAAGATGACGGTCGGAGCGCGCGACAGAAACTGGCGATATCGGCTCGCCGCCCAGCGCGGCGCGCTCGCGGCGGCCGCTATTTTCGCGATCATGTTCGCGGTGTATGGCGCCGCGCAGCCTACGGGGCTGAGCTCGGATGTCGTCAATACCGCGGCGAACAAGGGGGCGCTCTTGGCGCTCGTTGCGATGGCGCAGACCGTGCCCGTGCTCACGGGCGGGCTCGACCTGTCGGTCGGCATGATCTTCATGCTGACCAATTGCCTGGCATCGGTCATCGTCACGGGCAGTCCGGTCATGACGATCCTCGGCATTGCCGGCGTCCTCGCGGCAGGTCTGGCGTGCGGTCTCGTGAATGGATTGATCGTCGTCTATGGGCGGCTGCAGCCCCTCATCGCGACGCTTGCGACGAGCGCGATCTACTTCGGTATTGCGCTCGCGTTACGACCGCAGCCGGGCGGTGACGTCAACGGCGATTTCGCCGATCTGATGACGAGGTCGACCTATGGCGTGCCTTCGTCCGTGGTGCTGATCGTGGCGACGGTCGTCCTGATCTGGATGCCCTACCGAAACTCCACGCTGGGCAGGGCGGCCTATGCCGTCGGTTCGTCGGAACAGGCCGCTTATATGTCGGGCATTCCGATTGCGCGAGCCAAGCTTTGCGCTTATACGCTCGCGGGGCTCTTCGCCGCGGTGGGCGGGCTGTTGCTCACGTGCCTGACGTATTCCGGCGAAGCGCGTGCCGCGCTGGGCGGGGACTATACGCTGAACTCGATTGCCGCGCTGGTGATCGGCGGCACCTCGCTCTTCGGTGGCTCGGGCGGCGTGGTCGGCTCTGTCTTCGGGGCCTTCGTGATGCGCACGGTGGGCGATCTGCTCGTCGTCTTCAACATCAATCCGGTGCTGCAGCCGCTATTCGTCGGAGTGGTGTTGCTGTTCGCCGTCAGCCTTGGCTCGCTGCGCCTGCTGCGGGTGCGTAACAAGCTCGATCTCTATCGCTAAAGCCGCCATGCTTCGTTCCTTACCCAAGATCGACGTCGCGACATTGATCGCATTTGGCTGCATCGTGCTGCTCCTTTTGCTGGGCGGCGTGGCCAAACCGGGCTTTTTGTCCGTCGACTATCTCGGTCAGCAACTTCAGGTTGCGGCGTTCCTCGGCGTGATTGCGACGGGAGAGATGATCGTGATCCTGATGGGACAGATCGACCTCTCGATTCCGTGGACGATCGGTATCGGCGGCATGATGGCCACCGGCGCATCGGGCATTCTCGGCACTACGCTCGGCGTACCGCTTGCCGTCCCGTTCGGGATTTTATGCGGCGCTTTGATCGGGGTGGTGAACGGCTGGGGCGTGGCTTATCTGCGGGCGCCTTCCATGATCTTCACGCTCGGCATGAATGCCGTTGCCCAAGGCCTCATGGTCTATCACACCGGGGGCTTCGCACCGCAGGACCGGGCGACCTCACTCATGATCGAGCTTGCCAGTGGTCAGTGGATCCCCGGTTTTTCCAATCCGCTGCTCGTGTGGATCGCGCTTGGGGCACTCACCGTCTATATCCTGACGCGCACCGTATTCGGTCGTCAGATTTATGCGATCGGCAATCGCGAGCGGGCGGTGTTTCTTTCCGGCGTCGATAGTCGGAGGGTCACGCTGATCGCTTTCGCCTTTTCCGGCGCTTGCGCGGCGGCCGGCGGCGTGCTGCTCGCCGGATGGGCAAACCGTTCGTATCAGGCCATGGGCGATCCCTATCTGTTGCCTACGATCGCCGCCATCGTGCTGGGCGGAACCAATGTGCTCGGCGGTCGGGGTACTTATCTCGGCACCGTGGCCGGCGTGATTCTGATTACCCTCTTGCAGTCGATTCTTTCGGTACTGCAGCCGCAGGATTATTTCGCTTCGATGGGCATCAAGCTGCCCGCCGATGTCTTCCGGCAGGTCGTGTTCGGCCTGGTGATCATCGTGATGATGATGCTGTATGGGCGGGAGAAAGCGATGCGATAGTGTGGCGGGAGCCGGGATCAGGCGGTGCAGGGCGCGTGTCCATGTCGAGAGACCTGGCACGTGCCTTGCCGCAATGTCGATGGGAGGCGGCGGGCACGATCGCTTGCCGCCGACTCGATTCGCATGAACCGGGAGGTACCATGGAATTCTTCAGGCCAATACTGATAGCCGCCTGTGCGCAACTGGTCATCGCAAGTCCGCTGGCCATGGCCCAGACCACACAGCCCCCGCAGCAACCGAACTCCACCCAGCAAGGCGCGCAACCCGACCAGCAGGCGCCCGGCACCACCACGCGCTATGCGGATCCGAGCCACCCAGCGTCATCCCCCCAAGGTGGCACGCTGATGCAAAAGCGTGAGCAGGGTATGTCGCCCCAGGGCGCTTCAGGTAGCGCGACCGGCAAAATCCCGCAGTAGAACGACGAGCGTGCCGCGCTCCGCGATTCCAGGATGAACGCATTCGCAGCGCTTATAGCGTTCCGGTGCGCGGCTGAGGGGTCGGCTCGGTCGCGCACCCGACACGCAACACCATGCATTCACGTTGCTTGTTGCCATTTGTCCGGCGAACGGGCGATGCGCTGTTCGATTCGCCCGAGCCGGACGACTGTCACGCCGGGCCGCAACTGACGTAGAGACGGCATGACGAGCACGCAGTCGTCGTACGGTGTGGTGACGGCTTGACCGTCTGACCACCCGATGACCGTGCCGGCCTTCTCGAACACTTCGAGGCCGGTGTACGGTGCCGCGAACCGGAAGTCCATGCTCTTCGCAACCACCGGTTCCGTGACGCGCACAACTCGCATTTCCTCGGGGAGCGGCCTGAGCCATTCGGCCGGCAGGTCGCTTTCGTCGACGATGCCCGCCAACAGCAGGAAGCGCGCCGTGCTGTCTCGTGCGACCGTGACCGCACCTTTCTCCCAGTGTTGCCCGCATTCGATGAGCAGGGCGCTCTTTGGACTCGCTTCATCGCCGAAGCCCTCGTAGTCGCGCATTCTGCGTCCTTCGGGGTGACCTTCGTCGAGAATCGCCGTGGCCGGTGTGCCGAGGCTAACCGCGAGTTCGGCGCCCTTTCTCAGCGGACCGGCGACGATCAACGGCGAACTCTTCTCGTGCATCGAGTGAAGGTCGAGCAGCAGATCGACGGTATCGATCGCTGGCCGCATCGCGCGGGCGCGGTCCAGTTCCGCCGAACGCGTCGCGACGTCGTCGAGCTTCGCCGCGGTCCACACGCGGTTGAAGTCCTGATCGACGAAGCGCGCCCGGTCCGGCGCGGCGGGATCGAATCGCGCATACGCCGCTACGTTGGCGAACGACAGCGTGAGCTTGCCGCGACGGGGGCGCAATCGTGCGCGCACTAGTTCGTCGACGACGATCGCCCCGCAGACCTCGTTGCCGTGCGTCAGTGCGTTGATCATGACGTGCGGGCCGGCTACGCCGGAATCGAACGTGTAAAGGTACGGGATACCGGTATTGCCAGGCGCGTGCGGGGCAATATCGGGGAAGTCGATTTCGATGGGGTAGCTATTCATCTTTGTTTCAGCCCTTGCTGACAGCGATACCTGGACTACACATGATCGATCTGCGGGCCCTCATTGCATAGGATGATCTTTTTGTTTTGCAGCATTGCCCGGTAATTCGCCGTCAGAAAGCGCGTGGCATCACTTCTGTCACAATGGCGTTCGCCGATTCGCCGGCGCACCGTCGACAACGGATCACGATCGAGCCTCTCGTAAATGCGTATTTTCGGAATAAGCATCCACATCATCATCGCCCTCATTTTTGCGGTGCATGCCGTGCGCACGCAGCAGAACATGTACTGGCTGGTGATTCTGTTTCTCTTCCCTGGCCTCGGCAGTCTGGTCTATCTGTTCGTTGTTTACCTGCCTGGCTTGCGCCAGTCGCGTGGAGCGAGGGCGGCAACGCGGGCCTTTTCGCAGCTGGTCGACCCGGATCGAGCCGTACGCGAGGCGCGCATGGCTTTCGATCGCGCGCCGAGCGTCGCGCATCGCATGCGGCTCGGTGCCGCGCTGCTCGATGCGGGAAACGCCGCTGAAGCGCTCGAGCACTACCGAGCGGCGGCTACGGGGCCGTTCTCATCCGATCCGGGCTTGCTACAGGGATTGGCGCGAGCGCAGTTTGCCAACGGCGATGCCACAGGTACGCAGGAGACGCTGGAAAGGCTCTTCGCCGTTCATCCCATCGCCCGTCAGCAATCCGAACCTGCCTTGCTGTACGCACGAGCTTTGGCGGCGCTCGGCGCATCGGGCACGCGCGCCGCATTCGAGGTGGCGCTCGCCAGCGCGAGCGATGCGGCGCCCCGTTGCTTGTACGCCGATTGGCTGGCGACGCAGGCCGACGACGCCGATCGTCGGCGAGCGCGCGAACTCTACGCCGATATCGTGCACGATGCGAGGCATTGGACGCGCTACGCCCGTGACCACAACAGCGAGTGGTTGCAACGCGCCCAATCGGCTTTGAGCCGATAGCCGAGGGGTGTGCGTCGTTCGAGGATACAGTACGGGCGAGCCGGATCGTGACGGCCTTGCTCGGGCGTTTGCCCGCCGCATCGTGTCGAGTGAAGCGTAAGCGGGTCACGTCTTCATCGTTCTCGCGCAAACTGAGGAACGCGCACTGCGCGAGTTCGGATGGATGATCGAGCTTCGATAAACGACGCGCAAACGGGGGGCTTGCACACAGCAAGCGGTCGTTGGGGGCGAGGTAATGCCATGTCTTCCAGTTCGAGCATTAAGTGACCTTTAACGAAGGGTTCACTCCGTATTAAACAAGATGGGGCGTTTTTTTTCTATAGTGCAGGCTACGGATTCCGAACGGAGTGGCTCATGGTTCAGCACGAACACGGTACGCAGTTGCCTCAGACGATGAACCCTCCCGGGCTGGCGACGCCCGGTGGCCATTACAGTCACGTTGCGATCGCAAACGGCCTGGTTTTCGTGTCCGGTCAACTTCCAATCGACGCGAGTGGCGCCAAGCTCACCGGCCAACCCTTCGAGGCGCAGGCCGAGCAGGCGTTGGCCAACCTGGCGTCCGCATTGATCGGTGCTGGCAGCGGGACCGAGAAGCTGGTTCAGGTCCGTGTCTATATCGTCGACATCGCGCATTGGGCGAGCTTCAATGAAATCTATGCACGCTGGGCCGGCGACGCGAGACCCGCCCGTGCCGTCGTGCCGGTTCCGGCGCTTCATTTCGGTCTGACGATCGAGATCGAGGCGGTGGCGTTGGCGTAGCAATGCGCTATCCCGCACTCAAGGACGCACTGCAGTGACTTCTCCTGTTCATCACCTGATGCAAGCGCAAAGGCTGGATCGGTTCTTTGTCGATGGCGAATGCTACCGGATGCCGACCTGCCGAGGGCCATTGCGCCAGGCGTCGCCGCTGCATTCCGGAACATGGGCCAGTCATGCAGCGCACCGACCCGCATGATCGTGCCGCGCGACGTTCTCGAGGCGGTGAATGAGTTGGCTGTGGCCGCAACGGAAAAGATGATCGTTGGCGATCCGCTCGACGAGGCGACGACGCATGGCCCACTGGCCAATCGCATGCAGTTCGACAGAGTTCGGCAGATGATCGAAGCGGGCATCGAGGAAGGCGCAAAGGTCATCGCGGGTGGCCCCGGCCGACCCGCGGGATTCAGCAGGGGATTCTATGCACGCCCGACTATCTTCTCCGATGTCCGCACCGATATGAACATCGCCCAGCAGGAGATTTTTGGCCCAGTGCTTGCGATCCTTCCTTACGACACGGTCGAAGAAGCCGTCACCATTGCGAACGACACCGTCTATGGACTGGGTGCGCATGTTCAAGGCACGGACAAGGCACTCATGCGTGCGGTAGCCGCGCGCATCCGTTCGGGACAGGTGCATCTCAACTATCCGGCATGGGATCCGCAGGCGCCGTTCGGCGGATACAAGCAATCCGGGAACGGCCGTGAATATGGGATCGAAGGGATGGAGGAGTACACAGAGGTCAAGTCGGTACTTGGCTACTACGATTGAATGCGTCGCTACCTGCCCCCGGGATTACTGGCTGAGCACCCATTGGATAAGCGTATGCGCGTCCTCTGGCGACAGTGGGCCGCCGCGATCCGCGGGCAGCGGCATCGACGTGTCGCCCCAGTGCGCTTTTCCACCGAGACGTAGTTTGTGCTCGAGCATTTCGGCGGCTTGCGGCTTGTCCCGATAGCGGTCGGCGATTTGATGGAAGGACGGCGCAAGAAACGGCGCGTCGATAGTGTGGCAGAACATGCAATGCTGCTGATCGATCAGCTCGGTGGGTTCATGCTGCTGCGCGAATGCCGGCGAGCCGAACACCGCAGCCAGCAGCCAGGCCGTACCGATTGCATATTGCTTTTGCCGCACATTCATTGCTTTTTTCCGAAAGAGACGCGCTCAGCGTGAAATGTGGGACACGGCCACAGCCAGATCGACGCCCATCGAGTGCGGTTCTCGCATACGGATACGGCACCGGCCGCACCGTGGGTCAGTGGGACATCAGCACGGGAACCGTCATCGTTTCGAGCATCGTGCGCGTGACGCCGCCCAGCACCTGCTCCCGTGCGCGCGCATGCGCATAGGCACCCATCACGAGCAGGTCGGCATGCACGTCGCTCAACTGATTCAGGAGCGTCGCTCCGGTGCTGACGCCGGACGCGCGCGGTATCGACGCAAACCCCGCACGTACGCCGTGCCGCTCGAGATAACCGGAGACGTCGAACCCGGCCGGCTCGTCTCGATCCGGGTGCTTCACCACTGTCGAGACCGTTACGAAGCGCGCGCGTTTGAGGATCGGCAGCGCGTCGGCGAGCGCGCGAGCGGCTTCACGGCTGCCGTCCCACGCCACGACGACGTTCTCGCCGAACGAAGTGACGCGGCCCGCGTACGGCACCACGATTACGGGACGCCCGGCGGTCATGACGAGATCTTCGATGAAATTGCGAGCGACATACGATGCCTGGTCGTCGGGGTCTTCCTGACCCACGATCAGGAGATCGGCATGGCGGGCGTACAAGGTGGCGGCGTCAACTGCGGGACCCGCGGGCGCCTGCCACTCGAACCGGCATCCGGCGCGCTTGGCTGCGGCGGTGAACTGTTCCTGCGCGCGCAGCCTGCGCTCCGCGCCTTGCGCTTCCAGAGTGGCCAAATTGAGGCTGTCATCGCGCTTGAGCAGCGGGCGGAATATCTCCTGGCAGACCACATAAAGGCCGACCAGGTGAGCGTTGTATTTGAGCGCGAGATCTAGCGCGAGGTCCACACGCGCTTCGCTATGGCGGCTGTCGTCGACGTGGACGAGCAAAGTCTGATAAGTCATGACGGTTCCTTTTCGGTTTGGGAGGGCGCTGCAGCCGCCGCCGGGGCGGCGCCTTCGACGCTGCCGGGAATCAACAGCACCGGACAGAAAGCCATGCGCAAGAAGCGCTCGGCGACGCTGCCGAGCATGAGCCGCCGGACGCCGCGCCGGCCATGCGTACCCATGACGACGAGGTCGCAGTGGTTGGCACGCGCTTGTTCCAGAATGCACTCCGCGATGTCGCCGCCGGGTACGGCGGCTTCGACCACAGACGGCGCGCCCTTGACGTTTTGCCGCTGCATGGCGGCGAGTGTCTCCGCCTTCAATCGCTCGCCTTCTTCGAACAAAGTGTCGCGCACGATCGCCGGATTGAATCCGGGCGCCTGATAGGCCGCGATCGGAACCTCGACGACGTACAGCGGAATCAGTTCTGCGCCGTTCTCGCGGGCTGTCTCGAGCGCGAAATCGAACGCGCGCTGTGCGGTGCCGCTGCCGTCGATCGGCGCGAGGATGCGTTGGTACATGATCGGACCTCTTCGTTTGCAACGGAACGGAAGTGCCTTTGCGTAATCTAGAGTCTAGGAGCGGCGTTTTATTGCGGATTGACACAGATCAATCGAGCGTGGGCTCCGGATGCGCAGTCCGCGGATGCTGGAACGCATCGCGTGGAGTGCATCGGTTCTAGCCGCTGGCGGCGGTTCATGTTTGATTGACGGAAGTCAAGTGCGTGCGAAAGCGGCTGCGTACAGTGATCTCGTCACGCGAATTTTTTTGCGCCACCTAACGGCGCTCGCCGATACGCCACGCCGGTATCCAGCGCATTTCCCTTTCGAGGAGAACAGCATGTCCGCTAAACGGGTTGCCTTCGTCACCGGAGGTATGGGAGGCCTCGGCGCGGCGATCAGCCGGCGTCTTCACGCCATGGGGATGACGGTCGCGATGTCGCATTCCGAACATAACGATCACGTATCGACATGGCTCATGCACGAGCGCGACGCGGGGCGCAAGTTCCACGCCTACGAGATGGACGTCGCCGAATTCGATTCGTGCGAGCAATGCGCGAAACGTGTGCTCGCCGATCACGGCGCAGTCGACGTGCTGATCAACAATGCGGGCATCGTGCGGGACAGCACGTTCGCGAAGATGACGAAGGCCGACTGGAATGCGGTGATGCGCACGGACCTCGACGCTCTGTTCAACGTGACGAAGCCGTTCATCGGCGGGATGGTGGAGCGCGGCTTCGGGCGTGTCGTGAACATCGGGTCGGTGAACGGCTCACGTGGTGCTTTTGGACAGACGAATTATTCGGCCGCGAAGGCGGGCGTGCACGGTTTCACGAAAGCGCTGGCCCTCGAAGTCGCCAAGCGCGGCGTGACGGTGAACACGGTATCGCCCGGCTACCTCGATACGGCGATGATTGCGTCGGTGCCCGAGGAGGTCATGCAAACACGCATCTTGCCGCAGATTCCCATTGGCCGGCTCGGACGCCCTGATGAAGTCGCCGCGCTCGTGGCATTCCTTTGTTCGGACGATGCCGCGTTCGTAACGGGCGCGGAAATCGCGATCAACGGCGGCATGCATATGCGGTAAGCGTAGGAATCGCAAGTGCCTTTACGACAGTGAAGCGCAGATGGCTGCGAGTTGACGCAAGTCAATCGCCCTACGACGACACTGGCTAGAGTAGTTCGTGCATGGTCTCGTGCAACCGACGAGGCGAGAAGCTGCCGGAGTGCGGGACGCAGGCGCTGTCACGGGTGCGCACGCACCTGTATTGTGAGTTTCCATAAAGGAGTGTGCTATGAGCAGCCCGACCCGTTATGACCCGTTTTCGCTCGAGCCGGTGGCCGACCTGTTCCAGGGGTTCTTCCGGCCGATGCGAAGCCTGACGCTCGAAGGCGGCGTGCCGCTTTCGGACATCAAGGTCGACGTTTCGGAAAGCGATGCCGCTTACACCGTAAAAGCCGAGATGCCTGGCGTCAACAAGGAAGACATCGACGTAAAAATCGATGGCAATGTGGTATCGATCAGCGCCAAGGCCGAGCGCAGCAAGGAACTGAAGGAAGGCGAGCAGGTGATTCGCCGCGAACGCTATTCGGGTGCGATGAGCCGCTCGTTCTCGCTCGCGAGCGACATCGACGAGGGCGCGTCGTCCGCGACGTATCAGGATGGTGTGCTGTCGATGACGCTGCCGAAGAAGAAAAACACCGAACAAAAGCGTCTGCAGATCAGCTGAGCGTCAGGCAGCACGATTTCGAACGTGGCCTGAAGGAGGGCGCGATGAAGACAGACAAGCAACTGAAGCATGAAGTCGAAGAGGAGCTGGAATTCTCGCCTCTGATTAATTCGGCGCTGATCGGCGTCGAGGTGACGGACGGTATCGTCACGCTGTCGGGCCACCCCTCGAGTTACGCGGAAAAGCTCGCCGCCGAGAAGGCGGCCCAAAGAGTCGCGGGCGTGAAGGCCGTGGTGGTCGAAATGCATGTTCGACTGCCGCACGACGACGTGCATACCGACGAAGACATCGCCAATGCGGTGCGCTCATTGCTGCGCTGGACCGTCGGGGTTCCGCATGACGCCATCAAGGTGCAGGTCGAAAATGGCTGGGTGACGTTGCGCGGCGAACTCGCCAATGCGCACCTGAGCTATCTCGCCGGGCGCACGATCGGTCAGATGCGCAGCGTGACCGGCGTGACGAACCTGATCGACGTTGCCGGCCCCAAAGCGGCCGAAAATGTCGCGGAGAAGATCGGCAAGGCGATGCAGCGGCATGCCGAGCGCGAAGCCAAGCATATTCAGATCAAGGTTCGCGACGGCACGGTGACGCTGACCGGCACGGTGGGTTCGTACGCCGAGCGCTCGGCCGCACGTGGCGCCGCATGGTCCGCGCCGGGTGTGCACGCGGTGATCGACAATCTCGTCGTCGGGTAAGGCGGCCGGCTGTATGAACTCCCCGTGCTTCATGGCGGGGAGGACGGAAGCGCCGTTTTCGCCGGTGTATGCGGACAACCCTCGTCAGCGCGTGATCGACTGCCAGATCTCCTGGGCATCCTCGGCGAACGAGAACAGTGCCGTATCGCTGGCGGCGATCGTGCCTTCTTCGACGAGGAAATCGAAGTCGATCGCTCGCCGCCAGTATTGCTCACCGACGAGCACCACGGGCAGCGGCGCGATTTTCCCCGTCTGCAGGAGCGTGAGAACCTCGAACAGTTCGTCGCATGTGCCGTAGCCGCCGGGGAAAAACACGGCGGCCTTGGCGCGCTCGAGCAGGTGGAGCTTCCGGATGGCGAAGTAATGCAGCTTGAAGCAAAGGTCGGGACTGATGTAGGGGTTCGGGAGCTGCTCGCGCGGCAGCGAGATGTTCAAGCCGATGCTTGGTGCGCCGGATTCGAACGCGCCGCGATTGGCGGCCTCCATGATGCCTGGGCCGCCGCCAGTGACGATCGCGAGTTGCGGCGGTGCGCCTGAGGTACGCGCGCGTCCGACCAGCCGACCGAATTCGCGAGCGATCGAATAGTACGCGCTCTTCGCGAGCAGCCGCTCGGCGATGGCGGCTGCTCTTCGGCATTGTGGATTCAAGGGCGCGTCGGCGAGCGCTTGTCTCGCCGCGTCGAGGCGCTGCTGCGCTGCCGCGGGCTCGATGAGGCGGGTGCTCCCGTACACGACGATCGTGTGTTCGATGCCGTGGCGCCGCAGGATTTCCTCCGTCTTCCAGAAGTCCAGTTGCAGGCGCACGCCGCACATCTCGGGGCGCAACAGGAAGGCCCGGTCTGCGTCGGCCTGCCGGTAGCTGGGGCTCTCGATCAGTTGCCGCACGCGCTCGGCGGCTTCCTGCTGTACCTCGTCGCCGGATACGTCTTGGTCTCCGGCGGCCGGGGCCGAAGCAATCGTGTCGGTTTGCGCAGAACACGGCAATGCCGCGTGCGGCTCGGCGACTATGCCAGTGTGTCCCTTCATTGCGCACCTCCCGATCCTTTCGCCAAGCGCTGGCCGTCGAGCACCGATACCGCCTCTTGCGCAATCACCTGCTCTTCGTCCGTCGCGATCACGAGCACGTCCACCTTGCTCGTGGTATCGCTGATAACGCGCGCGTTGCGTGCGTTCGAGGGGGCATCGATCCGAACCCCAAGCCATGCCAGGCGTTCGCAGACTGCCGCTCGAATGGCAGGTTGGTGCTCTCCGATGCCGGCTGTAAAAACAACAGCGTCGAGCCCGCCCATGGAGGTCGCCAGCCTTGCGACCTCGCCGGCAATACGAAAGGCAAAGAGGTCCAGCGCTTCGCGCGCTTGCGGCAACGCGCTCGCCAGCAATTCACGGCTGTCGGCGCTGATGCCCGAGACACCAAGCAAGCCGGATTCGTGATAGAGCAATGCTTCAACTTCGGCGAGGCTGAACTGACGCTGGCCGAGCAGGTGCAGCACGACACCGGCATCCAGCGCGCCGCAACGCGTTGCCATTGGAACGCCGTCGAGCGTCGAAAACCCCATGCTCGTGTCGCGGCTCACACCGCCCTCGAGTGCACAGAGGCTCGCTCCGCTCCCGAGGTGGGCTGCGACGATCTTGCCACGCGCAAGCGCAGGGAAAAGGCTGGCGAGTTGCGAGGCGATGAACCGATATGACAGGCCATGAAAGCCATATCGCTTGATGCCTTCGTCGAACAGGCGCCGCGCGATCGCAAAGCGTCGCACGAGATCGGGTTGCCCCTGATGAAATGCGGTATCGAACGATGCTGTTTGGTGCACGTGTGGCCGTAGAGTGCGGATGGCACGAATGAGCCGAACGCTTTGCGGTTGGTGCAGCGGCGCGAGCGGGACGAGTTCTTCGATGGCCGCCAGCGCGCGATCGTCGATCGCAATGGGACCTTTGAATCGGTCGCCTCCATGTACGACCCGATGCCCGACCAGCGCGAAATCGTTCAACGAAAAATGGTCTTTGAACCAATCGAGCGTTTCGTCGATGACAGCATGCAGATCGTCCGTGCGCGGTGCGCGTAACGGCACCCGCACAGCTTCGCCACCATTCGAGATGTTCAGCGATAACGGTGCGCTCCGAAAATCGATGCTGCCGCTGCCAATGCGTATCGGCGAGGTGCCCGTTACGCGAAACAGCCCGCATTTGATCGTCGATGAGCCGGGGTTGAACGTGAGGAGAAGCGGTTCGCTCATGATGGAATGGCATCGTGGTGCGTGCGTTCGGCAACGAGCTTGGCGAGCGCGGCCGACGCCAGGCGCACGCGCAGCGAATCGGCGCGGCTCGTGAGGATGACCGGTAAGCGTGCGCCCAACACGAGACCCGCGCCGTCCGCGCCGGCAAACAGCATGAGTTGCTTGACGAGCATATTGCCGGCTTCGAGATCGGGCATGAGCAGGATGTCGGCTCGGCCCGCGACCGGCGAAACGATGCCTTTCGTCAGCGCGGCCGCGGGGCTGACCGCATTGTCGAATGCAAGCGGGCCATCGACCAGGCCGCCCGTGATTTGACCGCGTGTGGCCATGACCGTGAGCGCGGCCGCATCGAGCGTGGATTGCATCTTGGGATTCACGGTTTCCACCGCGGCCACAACCGCCACGCGCGGCTCGTCGATGCCCATCAGCCGTAGGAAGTCGATCGCGTTCTGGCAGATGTCGCGTTTTTGCATGAGGTCGGGCGCGATGTTGACGGCCGCGTCCGTGATGACGAGCGGTTTTTCATAAGCTGGAACATCCATGACATAGACGTGGCTGACGCGCCGCTCGGTTCGCAGGCCGGAGCCCGGTGCGACCACGGCCGAGAGCAGCTCGTCGGTGTGCAGGCTGCCCTTCATCAACGCCGCCACCGCTCCGGACGAGCCGAGCTCGACGGCTCGGGCGGCCGCGGCGTGGCTGTGCGCGACCGCTTCGATCGTGATGTGTGCGAGGCTGCACTGGGCAGCATCCGCCGCCGCCCGGATCTTCGCTTCCGGGCCGATCAGCACGGGGTCGAGCAGGTTTTCGTCGCGCGCCTCGACGGCCGCCCGAATAGCTTCGGGAGAGCAGGGGTGTACGATCGCGGTTCGCAGGGGCGGCCGGCTCTGAGCGCTGCGAATGAATGCTTCGTAGCGACCGTGACCTGTGAGCCGGCTGCCCGAAAGATCGTCGTTCACGTGGTCCCTTCTATCTTTGGAAAACGTAGGTGCCAGGGGCGTCGGCCGTGGCATGGTCTTCCACCCCCAGCGACCCGCACGCTGGGGGTGGGAGGCGTTTCGCGCTAGAGCGCATACCGAGCCATTCGCTCCATTCGGGCCACCATGAGCCCTCATGTCGGTCCGCGAGTGCCATCCATTCGTCCGGACCGACGCTGAGACCCGTGGCGGCGGTAGTTTCGATACGGTAGTGGCGGTGTGGATGGTTCGGCTCGCTGACGATGCCCGCGTTGTGGCCACCGCTCGTCAGCACGAACGTGATGTCGGCATCGCAGAGATGGTGGATTTTGTAGACGGACCGCCATGGCGCGATATGGTCACGTTCCGTGCCCACGACGAACATCGGCGTGCGGATGTTGCGCAGGGAAACGGGCCGATCGTCAACCTCGTATCTTGCACATGCAAGGTCGTTGCCGAGAAAGAGCTTGCGCAGATACTCCGAGTGCATGCGATAGGGCATGCGCGTGCGGTCCGCGTTCCACGCGTTCAAGTCGCTCATCGGCGCGCGTTCGCCGAGAAGGTAATCGTGGACGACACGCGACCAGACAAGATCGTTCGATTTCAGCAGCTGAAACGACCCCGCCATTTGCTCGCCGCCGAGATAGCCACGTTCCCACATAGCGCTCTCGAGAAAATAGATCTGGCTGTCGTCAATGAACAGCTGCAGTTCCCCGGGTTCGCTGAAGTCCGTTTGCGCGGCAAACAACGTGATCGAGGCCAGCGTCTCGTCGCGCCGGCGGGCCATCTCGGCAGCCGCGATCGCGAGAAGCGTGCCACCCAGGCAGTAGCCGGCCGCGTGGATCTTGCGCCCGGGCATGATTTGCAATATGGCATCGAGCGCAGCCATGATGCCAAGGTTACGGTAGTCGTCGAATCCAAGATCGCGATCGTCCTTGTCGACGTTGCGCCACGATATGCAGAAGACGGTGTACCCCTGGTCGACGAGATATCGCACCAGCGAGTTGTGCGGCGACAGATCGAGAATGTAGTACTTCATGATCCACGCGGGCACGAGCAGTATCGGCTCGGCACGAACTTCGGCGGTCGACGCACGGTATTGGATCAACTCGATCAGGTGGTTGCGAAAAACGACGCGCCCGGGCGTGACGGCGACATCGACGCCGGGTTTGAACCGCTGCGTTCCCTCGGGCGGTTGCCCGGCGGCGACGCGCGACGCGTCTTCGAGCGCGTTCAACGTACCTTGAACGAGATTGACGCCGAAGGTTTCGGCCGTGCGTTGGACGACCTCGGGATTCGTCGGCGGGAAGTTGCCCGGCGAAAAAACGTCGAGCCATTGCCGCGCGGCGAACGACACTACGTCTTGATGGTGGCGCGTCACGCCGGGCATCTCGTGCGTCGCTGCACACCACCATTGTTCGGTCAGTCGGAACGAATACTGCCAGGCGCGGAATGGGGGGATCTGCCAGACGGGGGCGCGAAACCGATCGTCGCTCGGCAGATCCGGCTCGCGTGGCGCGATACCGTATGCGCAGTCCAGTAGTTGGGCCGCCTGGCTCGCGGCGAGTGCAGCGAGTTCCATCCGCTTGCCGGGTGCCGCCAGCAAGTGAATGAACCAATCGGAGAAAGCGAGTGCGAGCGCTGCCGGCGATGGGCCGCCGGTGGCTTGCGCGATCCATGCTTCCTTCGCATGGTCGAGCGCGCGAAATGGGCTGTCGCTTAGAAGGCCGGGCGTGAGCGCGGCATCGTCGATCGGGTTTTTCTCCTTGCTGCGCGTATCCATCGAGCATCCTTCAGTTCGGCGTGAAATCCACTCTACACACGTGGGTGCCGGCAGGTATGACCTACGTCAACGCGCGCGACGCTTGGGGCTCGGGCATTCGTGTGAACGTACGCGATGGTTCGTTACTCACTTCGCGCACGATTGACGCATATCAACGAGGCGCACAGGCAACCGGCGAAGATGAAGGCTCTGGCGCCGGCACCGGGCCGTCGCACGAGCAATGCGTGCACAGTGGGGCAGTTCGATCATGCGAGCAAACTTTCGAATCGTATTGGCGACGCTGGCGGTATTCGTCGCGATTTGCGGCATCTTTGCCGCAATTCACGGACTGTTTTTTGATCGGGACAGTGCGGTCCGTTATGGTGCGGCGGCAGTCGTCATCGGCGTCGCGGCGTTCGTGCTCCTGCTCAACCCGCTCATGGGTCTCGACGAGGACTCGCACCCGGATCCTTGGAAATGAACGAAGTCTTCCGGAAGGCGTTGACCGTGGCCGGCGGTGCGAGTGTCGCGAATATCAGGTCAAGCGGCTTCGTCATCGGCAAAGACGCCGAATTCGGGTTCGCTCGTTTCGCAGTCGACGCACTGCACGTGCCAATCGCCCAGCATGCGTTTCGTCGAACCCCGATTGCACCACGAGGCGCGACCGACTTCGCCCTCGAACGGTCCGCCATCGGTTCCGAGCCCCAACCCTTCGAGCTTGCATAGCTGCTGCGTGCCGGACGGGTCCAATATCAATGTCCTGCCTGCTTCCGTGCGCACGGTTCCCCACGCGGGTAGCGCGAGGCCGGCGTGCGCTTCGCGCGACCATTTGAGCGAAGCGTCGTCCAGCCAGAGAATGGCGTACGCGCTAGGGTTGGTATTGAATGTATCGAGGTGTAGGGTGATTCTCATTGAAGTCTCCTGTCGACGGCTTCCTATCAGTGCGACATCAGCACCGGCAACGTCATCGATTTGAGAATCGACCGCGTCGCGCCACCGAGCACCCACTCGCGCCAGCGCGAATGGCCGTAGCAACCCATCACGAGCAGGTCTGCATCGAGGTCGGCGGCTCGGGAGAGGATCGCTTCGCCGGTCGGCACGTCTTTCATACCCTCGACGTCCTGCGTGGCGACGTTGGCGCCATAACGCGAGACGATCGCCGCGATATCGGACCCGGGAATGCGGCTCGATGGGGGCTCGCCCTTCAGCGCGTCGATGGTGAGCACGGTCACTTGCTTCGCGCGGCCCAGAAACGGCAACGCATCGTGTAGCGCGCGGGTGGCCTCGCGACTGCCGTCCCACGCAACAAGTACGCGCGAGCCGGTGCTTTTGAATTGGCGGGCATACGGCACGACCAACACGGGGCGTCCCGACGAGAGCACCAGATTTTCGACGAATTGGTCGGCGACGAACGACTCGGGGTCGCTGGGATCGTATTGACCGACGATGGCCAGATCGGCGAGACGAGCCGCCTGCGGCACGTACCGATTGGCGTATTCCGTCGAAGATTGCCATTCTCCCGCGACCCCGAGACGCAACATTTCGGCCCGGAACAGGCGTTCGAGAGCGCCTTTGCGCTCCTCGCGCCGATGGTCGAGCTCCCTGTAAAGGTCGGCGTTGCCTGCCATCACGTAGAAAGATCCGGGTTCCGGCCTGAAGACAGTGAAAAACCCCGTGAGATGAGCTTCGAACTGCTTGGAAAGCGATAGCGCGAGTTCCAGCCGGTTGTGCACAGCCTGGCTCGGATCGAGGTGCACGAGGATGCTTTTGTAACTCATTGCCATTGCTCCCAAGAATGGAATTCCGATACTGGATGGGTGCTTAACTGTTTCCAGTCTAGGAGCGCGGCGAGTTCTACTGATTGACGCAAATCAACCCGGGGTGTTTCGCCAAGGCTTAAGGTGTTTTGTATGCAGAACGAACCTTTGGCTCCTTGGAGGTAATCCAGTAATGAAAGCTCTCGTGTATCACGGTCCCGGCGCATGCTCGCTCGACGATCGCCCGACACCGGCTCTCGTCGATGCGACCGACGCGATCCTTCGGGTCACCCGCACAACCATTTGCGGAACCGATTTGCACATTCTCAAAGGGGACGTGCCGACATGCGAACCCGGCCGCATTCTCGGCCATGAAGGCGTCGGCATCGTTCAAGAGGTCGGCTCTGCCGTGACGGCGTTCAAGCCGGGCGACCATGTGCTGATTTCATGCATTTCGTCGTGCGGCAAATGCGAGTACTGCAGGCGCGGCATGTACTCGCACTGCACGACGGGAGGCTGGATCCTGGGCAACCGGATCGATGGCACTCAGGCCGAGTACGTGCGCATTCCACACGCCGATACCAGTCTCTATCACATCGCGGCGGGTGCCGACGAAGACGCGCTCGTGATGTTGTCGGACATTCTGCCGACAGGGTTCGAATGCGGCGTGCTCAACGGCAAAGTCGAGCCCGGTAGCACAGTGGCGATCGTAGGCGCAGGTCCGATCGGGCTCGCCGCGCTGTTGACCGCTCAGTTCTACTCGCCCGCACGAATCATGATGATCGACCGCGATGCGAATCGCCTCGAGATTTCTCGGCGGTTCGGCGCGACCGATTGTATCGACATCAGCGCGCTCGATCCCGCTGCGGCAGTGATGAAGCTGACCGAGGGAGTGGGCGCTGACTGTGTGATCGAGGCCGTCGGTGTGCCCGCGAGCTTCGAGCTGTGCGAAGCGATTGTCGCTCCGGGCGGAATCATTGCAAATATCGGCGTGCACGGCGTGAAAGCCGATCTGCATCTGGAGAAGCTATGGGATCGCAATATCGCGATCACGACACGCCTCGTCGATACGGTGAGTACGCCGATGCTGTTGAAGACCGTGCGGTCGGGCAAGCTCGATCCAAAGCAGCTCATCACGCATCGCTTCAAGCTCGGCGAGATCGACAAAGCTTACGAGACGTTTGGACATGCCGCCGACACGCATGCGCTGAAGGTGCTCATCGAAACATGATTGCCGGCGCACAAACGGGCCGCGCTCGGCGTCGTGACCGCACCGCGCGGCGCTAACCCAACGGAGGACAGATGCCGCGGATCGTGACTCTCACGCTGAATCCCGCGCTCGATGTTTCGACCGCCGTCGAGCAGGTGATCGATACGCGCAAGCTCCGATGCGACACGGCGCTCAGGCATCCTGGCGGCGGGGGTATCAACGTCGCGCGCGTTATCGAGCGGCTGGGCGGCGATTGCGTGGCTGTCTATCTTGCGGGCGGCCCGTTCGGCGAGGAACTGCGGCGCCTCGTCGAGGCGGAAAACGTGTGCGGGCAGTGCATCGAGATCGTCGGCGAGACACGTGAGAGCTTTTCCGTCTACGAGAAGTCGACCGGGCGCCAGTTTCGCTTCGTCCTTCCTGGACCGACTCTCGCCGAGGCGGAGTGGCGAGGCTGCATCGCGCGGCTGGACGCGTTCGACCCGCCGCCGAGCTATCTCGTCTTGAGCGGCAGCTTGCCTCCGGGAGTTCCCGATGACATCTATGCAAGGCTGGCTCGATCGGCGCGATCGAAGGGGACCCGGGTCGTGCTCGACACCTCCGGACCTGCTTTGCGATCGGCGCTCGATGCGGGCGTTTTCCTCGTCAAACCCAGTCTTGGCGAGCTTCGTGAACTTACCGGCCGGCCGCTCGCCGACGAGTCCGAATGGAAAGAGGCGGCGCTCGCGCTCGTGCATGCGGGACAGGCCCACACGGTCGTATTGACGCTGGGCGGGCTGGGCGCCTTGCTCGTCAGCGAGCGCGCCGTGCTGCGCGCGCCGGCTCTGAGCGTGCCTGTCGCCAGCGCGATCGGTGCTGGCGACAGCTTTCTGGGCGCACTCGTTTGGGCACTCGATCGCGACGCACCGCTCGAGGACGCGTTTCGCTATGGATTGGCGGCGGCGTGCGCCTCGCTACTGAACGCGGGCACCGAACTTTGCAAAAAAGAAGATATCGAGCGCTTATACCGCGACATCGTCATCGGGTGAGCCGCAAGGCCCTCCGGCGAAAGTGTCGATTGCCGCTGCCAGGCAGCGATGGGAGATGAATCGTGTACAGAAAGATACTGGTTGCCGTCGACGGCAGTGGGTCATCGAAACGCGCGCTGGACGAAGCGTTGCGGCTGGCCAAGCTGGCGCATGCCGAGGTGCGCGTCGTGCATATCGTCGACAAGTCGCCGCTCTTCATGTACGCCGGATACTACGATCCGGTCGCGCTGATGGAGGCATTGCGCGCCAACGGCGGCGCGGTGCTCGACGCCGCACGAGATGCGATGGCGGCGCAGCGTGTGGCGGGCGATGTCGAAGCCGTCGAAACCGAAAGTCTCGCGGACGACGTCGCGCACTGCTTGCTCAGATATGCCGAAAACCACGGTGCCGATCTCGTGGCGATGGGCACGCACGGGCGCCGGGGTGTGCAGCGTCTCGTGCTCGGCAGTGTGGCCGAGCGCTTTTTGCGCGTTTCCCACTGCCCTGTGCTCTTAACTCGGGACACCGCGTAATCGAACGCTCGCTGGCGAGAAGACACAACCGGCCGATTCCCGGCCCGTTCGAATCTGCATTCGTCGATACGCCAGCGGCCGGGGGACTTGCTGCAACACCAGGCCATGAGCGCTACAGCGAGGGCGCGGCGCAGGTCGAAGCGGTCCGGAGCTAGGCGCGCGACATGGAACACGTCGCAAGGAACCCGGGTGTGGGCACGCGCTCGAATAGCGCGCGCCAGTATCCCCGCGTGTGGACTGCCGCGCAGATTGCCTGGGGCTCGCGAGGGCCGGAACCGATATGCATTGGAAACCTGTCCGCCGAAAGGCTCAGAAGCGGCAATGATCGGTGCGTTCGTCGCAGGTCCCGATCGCGACGTCCTGCGCGGGTTGGCTGCACGGCGCCGCCGGCAGTTCGACCGATTCGAGGTAGGTCGGCACCTCGCAGCGCCAATGCAGCGTTTCCTCGATCCGGCGTCTCAGCGCATCGGCTGCTGCCGGCTCGCCGTGCGTGATGAAGGTGCGCTCGGGCGGGGTCGACAGCGAGCCGAGCCACGCGAGCGTCTCGCGATAGTCGGCATGTGCCGACAGCGACGAGATCGATTCGATCGCCGCCCGCACCGGCACGTATTCACCGTGAATCTTGAGCGTGGGCGCGTGCGCCTCGAGGGCCGCCCCGCGCGTGCCCGCCGCCTGATAACCGACGAGCACGATGGTGTTGCGCGAATCGGGCGCAAACGCCTTCAGGTGATGCAGCACGCGGCCACCGGTGGCCATGCCGCTGCCCGCAATGACGACCATCGGTCCATGCCGGGCCGTCAGCTGCTTTGACTGATCGACGGTGCGTACCATCGTCGCGGCCTTGCGGATCGAGTCTGCCTGCGAGATCGTGAGCCGATGTTCGCGAAGGTGGTGCCGGTAGAGTTCGGTCACATCGATGGCCATCGGGCTGTCGAGATAGACGGGAACGTTCGCCATCCGTCCCGTTTCCTTCAGCAACGCGATGTACCGCAGAATCGACTGCGTGCGGCCCACGGCAAAGGACGGAATGACGACGACGCCGCCATGCTTGAACGTCCGCGCGAAGATCGTCTCGAGTTCGGCCGCTGGATCGCTATCGGGATGGAGGCGGTCGCCGTAGGTCGATTCGACGACAAGGTAGTCGGCATGCGCGAGCGGCATCGGAGGGCGCAGGATCGGATCGACGGGCCGGCCGATATCGCCGGAAAACGCGATCAACTTTCCACCCATATGTACGAGCAGACTTGCGGCGCCGAGGATATGTCCGACCGGAAGCAGGCAAAAGGACACGCCGTTTTGCAACCTGACGGACTGGTCGAAATCGCACGGCACGAGTTGCTTGAGCACGCGCTCGGCATCGTCCATCGTATAAAGCGCAAGCGCAGGGTGGTGCTTCGAGAAGCCATGGCGATTCGCAAAGTCGGCCTCTTCTTGCTGGAGCTTGGCGCTGTCTCTGAGCAGCACGCCGCACAGGTCCACTGTGCCCGACGTGCCATACACGGGGCCCCGGTAGCCCATGCGTGCAAGCACGGGCAAGTACCCGGAGTGGTCTAGATGAGCATGGGTCAGGATCACGGCATCCAGCGTATCGACGGGCACCGGCAGCGGGGCCCAATTGCGCAGCCGCAGGTTCTTGGTGCCCTGAAACAGTCCGCAATCGATCAACAGGCGCAGTCCTGCGCCTTCAAGGAGGTATTTCGAGCCGGTGACCGTCTCGGTGGCGCCCAGGAAAGTCAGTTTCATGCGTGGCTCCGTGCAATCCCGTGATTCTCGATGCCCTCGAGCATGACTTCATGATGCGGATTCTCCGAAGCTTTCTCCTGATCCACATCAACGAAACCGGGGCGTGCCGCGCGAAACTGTATTCGTGCGAATGCGCGTAACGCTCGCACGCGGATATGCGCGGATATGGCACGAACGATCACCATGTCGCCGGGCTGCAGGGAGCCGTCCAGAACTTCGGTGTGCGTATCGTCGTCGAGTCCCGTGCTGATCGCGACCGAAACCGGATGTCCGTCGTGCAGTACCAGGCCTGCGCGCCGCGCGGGCTCGCGCTAGCGCTTTCTTCCGATCGCCCGCAGCATAGACTCGCCGCGGTACGTGACGCGTGCGCGGACATCTGTGTTCTCGCGGTTTTCGAGCGTGATCAGTTCGTGCTCGGACAGCATTTCCAACTCGGCTCGATCGATTTGTTTCAGCGCGTGCCCGTCCTTGACCAGCAATAGCGCAGCGACCTCGTGAAGGCTCAGCATCATTCGTCTCCTTCCTGTCTGCCGCGATCGAGCAGCATCAGAATCGTGACGGGAATCTTCATTCTTCAGCGCGGAGTTCGCGGCGAGGAATGGTTTGCATGGGATTGGCGTTGCAGGCGATGGCGACGCGACGCTTTTATCCTACGCGCGCGCCCAGCAAACCGGATTGATGCAAATCAAGCCGGCACCGCGAGACAGTCGCTACATTGATCGCGTGCCGATATCCGAATTCTGGACGTCCGGTCGAGGCATAACTTGAGGTCGATCAAAAAAAAGAAGCAAGTGGCAGGTGGCACGCTCGTTCCCATTAATGGAGCCCTAAATGAACATCGACCAGGCGGCGCGCATCGGCACCTTTCGGATGCTGTGGGAGCGTCTGAAGGAGCACCCGCTGTCGCGGATCGGGCCTGGACTTATCACCGGGGTGGCTGACGACGACCCCAGCGGCATCGCCACCTATTCCCAGGCGGGTGCTCAATTCGGCTTCAACATGCTCTGGACGATGCCATTGGCGTTCCCGTTGATGGCTGCCGTTCAGTCGATGTGCGCGAATCTCGGCCGGGTGACTGGCAAAGGACTTGCCGCCAACATCAAGTCTGCCTTTCCGCCCATTGTGCTTCGAGGCGTCGTGCTGCTACTTCTCGTCGCCAATACCCTGAACATTGCCGCCGACGTCGCTGCCATGGGGGAGGTCGCGGAACTGGTCAGCGGCGTGGACCGCCACCTGATGACGGCATGCTTCGTGTTCGGTACGCTTTTACTGCAGATGTTCGTCCCCTATCATCGCTACGTCTTCTTCCTGAAGTGGCTGACCGTCTCGCTGCTAGCCTATGCAGCGGTACTGTTCACCGTCGATGTTCCATGGAGCCAGATTGCGGTTCGTACACTGTGGCCCAGATTCACACTGGACACGAACGCCGCAGCCGTGATCGTCGGTGTTTTCGGTACGACCATCAGCCCATATCTCTTCTTTTGGCAGGCATCCGAAGAGGTCGAGGACATGGCGGCACACCACGGCAGCGAGGCGCTCCTGCAAGACACGCGTGCCGCCGTCGCGGAACTTCGACGAATCAGGTGGGATACGTGGAGCGGCATGCTTTACTCCAACGTCACCGCCTATTTCATCATCCTGGCGACCGCGGTCACGCTGCATGCAGCCGGCGTCACCGACATCTCGACTGCAGCGCAGGCAGCGAGCGCGTTACGCCCGCTGGCCGGCGAGTTCGCTTATCTCCTGTTTGCCCTCGGCATTCTCGGGGTCGGCCTGATCGGCGTGCCCGTGTTGGCCGGATCGGGAGCCTATGCGCTTTCCGAGGCGATGGGCTGGAAGGAGGGGCTTGAACGCAAGGTGAACGATGCGCGCGGCTTCTACGCCATCATTGCCGTTAGCGTGCTTGCGGCGCTGGGCATCCAGTACTCGCCGATCAGCCCGATGAAGGCGCTCTTCTGGAGTGCTGTCGTCAACGGTGTGGTCGCCGTGCCGTTGATGGTGGTCATCATCATGCTGGTTTCGAAGAAGTCGGTGATGGGCGCTTTCACCGCAAGTCGTCCACTGATCGTTCTTGGCTGGATCGCGACGGCAGTGATGGGCGCCGCGGCCGTGGCAATGCTGCTGCCCCGGTAGGGCACTGCATCACTCGGGTAAGACAGTTATCACGTCGGCCTTGACCTCCATCAAACGACGAAACATCTCCGACCCACAGAATTCCAGTAGACGAGACCTCACACCCATCGCAAGGGGCGAACCATGAACACGTCGACTTCACGCAGCCCGACGCCAACGCTACCCGGCAAAGTTCTCATCGCGGTCGATTCGTCCGCGGCATCGCGGCACGCCGTCGCTTATGCACGAAATATCGTCGCGCAGGGCGGCACGGTGCGTCTCGTGAGCGTCGCCGAAAACCCTCGCACGCTCGTTCCAACGGGTTCGTTCGTCGGCGAAGCTCTAGGTTCAGCGCGCGCTGAATTGTTGCGCGACGCCGCTGACGCGCTGGCCGTAGCGAGCGAGGCCTTCGCCCAGTGCAACATCCGCGTCGAAACGGATGCGATCGATCTCTCGACGCACGGCGGCGATGTCGTCCACGCGCTCATCGAAGCGGCCGACACGTGGCAGGCCGAACTGCTCGTGGTTGGGACCCGGCAACACCACGGTTTGCTGCGTTGGATCGAGGGCACCATCTCCGAGCCCTTGGCAAAACTTTCCCGCTGCCCGATTCTGATCGTGCCCGCAGCCTATACGGTCAAGGCCGATCGCCCGCCGGAGCGCATTTTATTCGCGGTGGATGGCAGCCGTCAGGCAATGGCGGCGCTGCATTACGGCGTCCAGTTCGCGACGCTCGACACCCATGTCCGGGCCATCTATGTGGTCGATCGCGCGGTGCGCTTGGGCGACTTCGTACCCATCGATGCGCTCGAGGCTGGCTTCGTTGACGAAGGTACGCATGCACTCGCACAAGCAGAGCCAATTCTTGCTGGCGCATCGGGACGATCAAGCACGAGACTTGTCAGGACAGCCCGCACCGACGACGACGTCGCCCACGCAATCGTTCGGGAGGCTGGCCATTGGCAGGCCGACCTGATCGTAATGGGCACGCATGGGCGACGCGGCGTGGCTCGCTGGATGCTGGGCACTGTCGCAGGGCGCGTAGCGCACCTTTCCCAGACGCCACTTCTGCTCGTGCATGCGCTAGAGGCGTGATCCGTCGGCGTAGGCGCGCAGCGCCTCCAGCGCCATGGCCACCGCGGCCCGATTTTCGTTCTCCGGATGCCAGTAGATCGATACCGAGCCGAAGCCCTGCAATTCCATTGGCAGTATCTGAAGCGCGTTCAGTTGCTGGAAGCGGAGTGCGGGCCGATGCGAGGCGACGCCCAGCAAATCCGTGTTGTTCAACAGTGTGAGGTTCAGAACCGACGAATTGGATTCGACGCAATGAGCCGGCAGCGTGCGCCCGGCGGCCGCGAGCGCCGTCTCCAGCGCATTGCGCACCGGTGTGCCTTGCGGCCAGACGACCCACGAGTAGGCGAGAACGTCGTCCCACTCGAGCATGGCCTTTTGGGTCAGCGGATGATTCGGACGGGCGACGAAGTCGATCAGTTCGGTATAAAGCGTCTCGCTTTGCAACTGCGCGTCCTCGTACTGCTCCCCCGAGCGGCCGACGACGATATCGAGTTCGCCACGCGCGAGCTGCGGCATCAGCTGATTCATCGTGCTTTCGACGAGACGCACCTGCGCCCGCGGCATGCGCGCGAGCAGCCGCGACACGGCGAGCGGCACCGTGTCCGCCGCCGCTACGCCTGACGTGCCGATGCTCACGAGGCCACTGCCGCCTTCGCGCAGCGCCTGCATGTCGTCGCGAGCGGTGTCGAGATGGGCTCCGATGCGCCGGGCGTGCTCGATCAGCGCCTCGCCGGGCCCTGTGGGCCGCAAACCTCGCGCATGCCGTTCGAAAAGCGGCAGGCCGACGTCTTTCTCCAGCTCTTTCAGCCATTTCGACAGCGCCGGCTGCGTCGTATTGAGCGCCGTGGCCGATTGGCTCAGATTGCCCGTTTCCGCCAGGCTCAGCAGCAATTGCAGATGTCGCAGACGCAGACGGTATGTCCAGTCCATCGCGCAGCCCTCCGGTCACGATGTCGCCAGGTTCCGGAGGTATATCCGAAAACACATGGATTAGATGATTTAACCATTTTACTAAGCATAGGTCTATCGCATATAAAGAGTGCACGAGGTCGATCGAACCATCTATTCAATGCGGCGCCGGCACAGCGCGTGCGCCCCGAGACATCGAAACGAGACGCAAATGACCAACAATCGTCCGGACGCATCGCGCGCCGCTTACTACGAGCAGATCGCCCGCCAGCACATGGCGCCGCTATGGGAATCGCTGCACAGCCTCGTTCCGAAAGCGCCGCAGCCGAAGGCACAGCCCGCGATCTGGAAGTACGCACAGGTACGCGATCTCGTGATGGAGGCGGGCAGCGTGATCAGCGCCGAGGAAGCCGTTCGCCGCGTGCTGGTGCTCGAGAACCCCGGGCTGTCCGGCAAGTCGAGCATGACGCCGAACCTCTATGCGGGGCTTCAGCTGATTCTGCCCGGCGAGATCGCCCCCAGCCACCGTCATACGCAGTCGGCGCTGCGCTTCATCGTCGAGGGCAAGGGCGCGTGGACGGCCGTCGACGGCGAGCGGACGACGATGCATCCGGGCGATTTCATCATCACGCCGTCGTGGGCGTGGCACGACCACGGCAATCCGTCGGCAGAAGAAGGCGGCGAGCCCGTGGTCTGGCTCGACGGCCTCGATATTCCGCTCGTCGCGCAGATGGACGCGGGTTTCGCCGAAAACTACCCTGAGGCGACTCAACCCATCTCGCGTCCCGAAGGCGACAGCTTCGCGAGATTCGGTCACAACATGGTGCCGATGCGGCATCGCGCGTCCGATCCGACTTCGCCGATTTTCAGCTACCCGTACGAACGCAGCCGGGAAGCGCTCGATGCGCTGTATCGCAACGGCGAGCTCGACGACTGGGACGGCGTGAAGCTGCGCTACGTCAACCCGGCGACGGGGGGCTGGCCGATGCCAACGATTGCCACCTTCATGCAGTACCTGCCGGCGGGCTTTACGGGCCGCGCCTATCGCAGCACCGACGCCACCGTGTATTGCGTCGTCGAAGGCAAGGGCAGCGTGAAGATCGGCAGCGACGAATTCACGTTCGAGCCGCATGACGTTTTCGTCGCCCCGTCGTGGGAACCCGTGCAACTTTCGGCGTCGGCGGAAAGCGTGCTGTTCAGCTATTCGGACCGTCCGGTGCTCGCCGCGCTGAATCTGCTGCGCGAAGAGCGCAGCTAGGCGGGCGCATCCTGATCTTTGCGCGCCCGGTCACAGGGCGCGCCCTCCATCCTTTCACTTGTCGAGTCGACCCCATCATGGCTTTCGTTTTCACTCCCGAAGCGCCCGTCGCTGTTCCCGTCGCTGGAAGTGACGCTCAATTCGCGGTGCGCCGCGTTTATTGCGTGGGCCGCAACTACGCGGCGCATGCGCGCGAAATGGGCTTCGATCCCGATCGCGAGCCGCCGTTTTTCTTCTGCAAGCCGACCGATGCCGTCGTCCCCGTCGCCTATGGCGAAACGCTTGAACTGACGTATCCGTCGCAGACGCAGAACTATCACTACGAAGCGGAACTCGTGGCCGTGATCGGCAAGAGTGGCGCGGACATCGAAGTCGAGCAGGCGCTCGATCATGTGTGGGGCTACGCCGTCGGCGTCGATATGACCCGTCGCGACCTGCAGATGAAGATGCGCGAAATGGGGCGCCCGTGGGAAATCGGCAAGGCGTTCGACCGTTCCGCGCCGATGGGCCCGATTCATCCCGCAAGCGCCGTCGGCCACATCCAAAACGCGGGACTGTGGTTGACCGTCAACGGCGAGACGAGGCAGAAGAGCGATGTGTCGCATCTGATCTGGTCGGTAGCGGAGACGGTCGCCTACCTGTCGAAGTTCTTCCGCCTCGAACCAGGCGACGTCATTTTCACGGGCACGCCGGAGGGCGTCGGCGCGGTGAAGGCGGGCGATCTGATGAAGGTCGGCATCGAGCATCTGGGTGAATTGACCGTTCGCATCGTGTGACGCAGCGCTATCAACGGAAGACACGGCCGTGCAACTCCATAGTTTCTTCAACAGCTCCACCTCGTACCGCGTGCGCATTGCGCTGGCACTCAAGGGCCTCGCGTACGACACGCTGCCCGTCAATATTCGGATCGGCGAACATCGCGCGACCGACTATGTGGCGAACGTGAATCCGTCGGCGTCGGTGCCCGTGCTGATCGACGGCGAATTCAGCCTGGGCCAGTCGCTTGCGATCCTCGACTATCTCGACCGGAAATATCCCGAGCCTCGCCTCGTTCCGCTGGAACCGGAACGGCGGGCGCGCGTGCTCGAACTGGCGACCGCGATTTCGTGCGACATCCATCCGCTCAACAACCTGCGCGTCTTGCGTTATCTGGAAACGGAGCTGAAAGTTACGCCGCAACAGAAAACGCAGTGGTATCGACACTGGGTTGCGGAGGGCATGGCCGCCGTCGAGCGTCTGCTCGAACGCAGCAACGAAGGCCCGTGGTGCTTCGGCGCGCAGCCGACGCTGGCGGATGTGTGCCTCGTACCGCAGATGGCCAACGCGTTGCGCATGGACTGCAGCCTGGGGGCGTACAAGCGCAGCCTGGCCGTCTATGAGCACGCATCGCAACACGCTGCATTCGTTGCCGCCCAGCCACAGCGTCAGCCCGATTACGTGGCTTGACATCAAGTTGTGGACTCGAGAATGGCGCACGCGCCGTCCTCGAGCCCACTAACGAACCTTGGCTTGGCTATTGCACGGGCGCGCTTCCGGGGCGCGCCACTCCATTCGCAGCGCCATCAGGCAGCCACCGCCTCAAGCCTTCCGACGCCCCTTTGCGGAACGTTCACGATTCACTCGCAACCGGAACTGAAACGTATCGCCCTTGAAATACAGGTATTCGAAGTCGACGGGGTGATCGTTGCTGTCGTGCGTCAGCCGTTCGACGCGAAGCACAGGCGCATCGCGTTTGATCTCGAGCGCGCGTGCAACAGGTGGGCGCGCGGGTATAGCGTTGATGCTCAGGTCTGCACTGCCCAGGGCAATGCCGCAATCGTTCTCGAGCATGAGAAAAATGTCGCGCGTGGCGAGGTCGGCACGCATCAGCTTCTTGCCGAGAGATTCGGGCAGGAACGTAATTTCGTAGGATGTCGGCTCGCGATTGAGCAGGCGCACACGATGAATCTCCGCCACCTTCTCACCCTCCTGAAGCATGAGCTTCGCGGCGACCTCGGCGTTGGCTGGAACGAAAGTGAAAGAGACCACGCGATTGACGATTTCGTGTCCTTCGCTCGACATGGCCTCGGCGAAGCCTTGCAGGGACGTGATGTTCTGCGCCGCTTTCGGCTGCGACACGAATGAGCCCTTGCCGTGCACCTTGAAGATCAGCCCTTCCTTCTGAAGATCGCCGAGCGCCTGCCGGATCGTGATGCGGCTCACCTCGAACATCGCCTGCAGTTCACTCTCCGATGGCATGCGGCTATGCGGAGGGTACCTTCCGTCGAGGATACCGCTACGCAGCGTATCTTTGATTTGCTGATAGAGCGGAACCGGCGAGTCGGGTTCGAAGGCGATCTGGCTTGTCTGCATGGTCGATGAGCGGGAGCACGGGGGATTCCACGATGCAGCTTTGGCGATGGAAGATTATACCGCTGCATATCTGCGTTGACGACCCAAAAACCCATCATGTCATGTCATGGGATGGCGTGTCATTTCAAGACCTCGTTTTTTGACGGCATTCGGTTTCGAGCATACGGCGTCACGCACCGACTTATGGCGAGAATGACTGATGCGTGTGCCAGGTCGCACCTGCATGAAGCGCACCGCCGAAAAAAAAGCCCGAGCGAACCGCGTTTCCACGATTGGCATCGTCCTTGCTTGGGACTACATGTCATGTCTTGTCATGACGAGTAGATGAGTGAAGCACTAACGGAGAGAAAATTGGACGCTTTGCCCGCCCTGATCGTCACCGCGACGGCCGCTTATGTTTCGACCAACGTCGATGGATATGCACTGCTGCTCGGATTTTTCAGTAACGAGCGTTATCGCGCGATGGAGATCGTCGCGGGGCAATTCCTCAGCATGGCGACCCAGTTGGCGATATCGATTGCGGTCATGCGCTCGGGATGGGTGGCGCATTCGCCGTTGGTCGGTCTAGTCGGCGCCGTGCCGCTGCTGGCGGGGCTGAAGCGAATCGCACAATTGTGCCGGCGAGATGGGCCGCGAAACGAAAATGCGGTGTGCCGGGAGAGTCCGGGCCACGGAACGTTCGGGCGCGTAGCGACGGTGGCTGCTGTGACGACTTCCGGCGCGATCGACAACGTGATGGTTTATTCGAGCGTCATGATGGATCGCGCCCCGTCCCAGATGACATTCATTGCGGGGGCGTTTGGATTGCTTACGGCATTGCTCTGTCTTTGCGCATTCTGGAGCGCAGGCTCCCGCTCGTCGATCCCGGCGTTGCAGTTCGCGGCGAGGCGCGTTGCGCCATTCATGGCGGTGGCTATCGGCGCGTCTTTGTTTATTCGCTTCCGTACGTTTCCGTGGATCTGTTCGCTTGCCTGATGCCGCGCAAGCTTGCACCAAGCCGGAACCGTTTCTGCACCGACAACCTGCTCGCGCGCAATCGTGAGGCGCGACAGAGGCTGAAAGAAGGGCAAGTCGGCGGTTGTTGCCCCCGGTAAACGTTGGCATAGGGCTTGCATAGATTCGCCAACTTGTAATGACGAGTTATGTCCACGGAGATCGTGTCGAAAGGCAGACGGTCGATGTCGACGGTTGATGTTTCTGGCTGGATCCCACGCGGGCGGAGCAGGGACCCGATTCATGTCACTCACTCTTAGGGTTACACCATGCGAATCAGAGCTTTGGTAGGCCGGGCGTTGAGCAGTGCCTCGCTCGTCGCAATCGGCGCCATGCCGGCGTTCGGAGGCGCCGCACACGCGGAAACGATCGACATCGGCATCGGCACGCAAGACACCACGACGAACACAGTCACGGGCGGCATCGTCATCAAGCAGCTCCATCTGCTCGACAAATATTTGCCGCATACGGGAAAGTACAAGGATGTCGCCTACAACGTGACGTGGCAAAACGCGACTTCCGGGCCGCCCATCACCAACGCCATGATCGCGCGCAAGTTGCAGATCGGCATGATGGGCGACTATCCGCTGCTCGTGAACGGGGCGACGGGGCACGCAACGAACAACGATACCGAACTCGTCGCGGTAATCGCCTATAACGCGCACGGCGGCGGCAACGGCATCGTCGTACCGAAAGATTCGCCTTACTACGATTTGAGCGATCTGAAAGGCAAGCGCGTGTCGGTGCCGTTCGGCTCCGCCGCCCACGGCATGCTGCTCGCCGCGTTGCAGAGCCGGCATCTGCCGAGCGACTACTTCGCGCTCGTGAACCAGTCGCCGGAAGTCGGCAGTACGAGCATCCAGGAAAAACGAATCGACGCGCATGCGGACTTCGTGCCGTTCGCCGAGTTGCTGCCCTATCGCGGCTTCGCGCGCAAGATCTTCGACGGTGCCGAGACGGGACAGCCGACGTTTCATGGCGTGGTGGTCCGCAAGGACTTCGGCCAGAAATATCCGGAGATCGTGACGGCTTACATCAGGGCTTTGATGGAAGCCGACGATTGGGTCCGCCGCGATCCGGAGCAGGCCGCGGAAAAGATTCAATCGTGGACCAAGGTGGACAAGGAGGTAGCGTACATCTTCCTGGGACCAGGCGGCATCGATACGCTCGACCCAACCATCAAGCCACGCTGGGTCGCCGCGTTGAAGGCGGACTATGCGGTGCTCAAGAAGCTCGACATGGTGAAAGACCTCGACATCGACAAATGGGTGAACGACGCCTTCGTGCGCGAGGCTTTCAAGGAGTCCGGGCGCAATTACGACGCGCAGCTCGCAGACTTCTCCAACTATCAGGTGCAGGGCAACGACACGGTGTGCAACGCGCCGATCGGCGATCCGTCGCAGGCGGGACAGATTTGGGCCGAAGGCGGCAAGGTCGCCTCGTTCAGCTCCGCTGCATGCACGCTCGAAGGTGTGAACGCGTATCGCGCGCAAGGCAAGAAGGTCGACGCGGTCTATCTGATGGACAAGACGCTCGGCGTGAAGGTCTTTGCGGATGCCGCGTTTTATACGCTCGGCGCTGCGAATGGAAAAAGACCGGACATCGGATCGTTCATGCTCAAGCGCGATGCCGAGGCGAGTGCGAAGAACTCGGGCGAGACGGTCGTGAACTTTGCGCAGGCGTTGAGCGCGGTCGGCAAGGGAGGGAAGTGACATGGAAGGCTCCCTCGATCTCGAGATCAAGAACGGCGCATCGTCGTTGCCTGGAGAGAAACCGCCGGCCGCTGTGTCAAGTAACGGCGTCCGTAAGCAAGCCTCGGCGCCGAACGGTGCGCAAGCGGTCGCCGTGAGGCTCGCATTCGCGATTGCTTCGCTCGGCGCGCCATTCCTGGTCTGGTATCTCGGCACGCGCTATCGGGTCCAGTTCTATGTCCGCTTTCAGGACGTGCCGACTCCGCTCGACGTGTTTCATGCGGCAGTGCATGTCGCCGGGTCAAGCACGTTTTCGACGAACATCGGCAACAGCTTGCGACGCATCTTCCTGGGATTTTTCGTCGCACTGCTCTCGGGCGTAGGACTGGGCTTGGTGATCGGACGATATCGCATCGTGAAGCAGTTGCTCATGCCGGCGATCGAAGTGCTGCGGCCCATCCCGGCGATCGCCTGGGTGCCGTTGTCGATCATGTTATGGCCGACAACGGAGTCGTCGATCGTGTTCATCACGTTCATCGGCGCGTTCTATCCGATCCTGCTCAACACGGTCGATGGCGTCGAGTCGCTCGATGGCGTGCTGCTGCGCGCCGGCCGCTGTCTCGGCGCGAGCGAAGCCCAACTGTTCTGGCATGTGATCTTGCCAGGCGTCCTGCCCAATATCTTCACAGGGCTGGCGGTAGGTATGGGGGTGGCTTGGGTGTCGCTCATCGCGGCCGAAATGATCGCGGGGCAGTACGGCGTCGGCTACTACACGTGGGAAGCCTATTCGCTCGTCAACTATCCGGCGATCGTCCTCGGCATGATCACGATCGGCGCCCTGGGTCTCGTCTGCAGCGGCGCGATCCGTCTCGTCGGGCAGTTCTCGATGCCATGGCTCGCATACGTCAACGGAGCGCGCAAATGAGCAACGCAAACAAAGGCCGCATCGAGTGCCGCAACGTCGGCGTCGTGTTCGGCTCGGGCAACGCCGAGACCGAAGCAGTCAAGGACGTATCGCTGACCGTCGAACCGCATGAGTTCGTTTCGCTGATCGGGCCATCGGGCTGCGGCAAGTCCTCCTTGCTGAGCATTGCGGCGGGCTTTACGAAACCGACGCAAGGAACGGTCACGCTTGACGGCGTACTCATCAAAAAGCCCGGCGCGGAACGCGGCGTGGTGTTTCAGCAGTATTCGCTATTCCCTTGGCTGCGTGTGCGAGAGAACGTCGAGTTCGGCCTGAAGATGGCAGGCGTCTCGCGTGCCAAACGCGAAAGCACTGCCCGCACGCTGCTCGGCCTTGCGGGGCTGCTGACGTTCGAAAACCACTATCCGGATCAATTGTCGGGGGGCATGAAGCAGCGCATCGGCATCGTGCGCGCGCTTGCGGCCAACCCGCAGGTGTTGCTCATGGACGAACCGTTCGGCGCGCTCGACACGCAAACGCGGACCGTCATGCAGGAGATCCTGACGAACATGTGGCAGCGCTTCCGGCTGTCGGTGCTGTTCATCACACATGACATCGAGGAAGCCGTCTTCCTGTCGGACCGCATCTACGTGATGACGGCGCGGCCTGGCCGCATCAAGACCGAAATACGCGTGCCGCTGCCGCGTCCGCGTTCGGCAGCGATGCTGGATACGCCCGAATTCATCGAGTTGGTGCATCGCCTCAAAGGCCTGATTCGCGAGGAATCGCTCGCCGCGATGGGATCCGAACTGGGACCGGGCGGCGTGGAGGGTTTCAGCATGGAGATGGGCCCGAACGGCGTCGAAGAGATGCTCTGATCCTGTCGAGCCAGCATTTGGCGCAGTAAGACACAACGCGAAAAGCGTCCCTAACCGAGGGCGGGGGATAACGTTCTCGATCCGATGGAGTTTTGCAATGAGCAAGAAACCGAACATCCTGTTCTTCCACGTCGACAATCTGGGCATGGGGGAACTCGGCTGCTACGGCGGCGGCAAACTGCGCGGCGCGGATACCAAGCGTATCGATGCCTTCTGCAAGGAGGGCACCAAGCTCACGCACTACGTGGTCGAGCCGCAATGCACGCCGACGCGTTCAGCGTTGATGACGGGCCGCTACCCGATCCGCTCCGGCAATCACACGATCGCGCTGGGGGGCAACGGCGGCGGCCTCGTGAGCTGGGAGGTCACCATCGCCGAACTGCTGGCGCAGGGCGGATACAAGTCCTCGTGCCTCGGGAAATGGCACATCGGCGCGGAAGACGGGCGTTTTCCGACCGATCACGGTTTCGACGAATGGTATGGCCCATTGCGTACCTATGACGAGTGCATGTGGTTGGAGGATCCCCACTACGTGCCCGAGCGGGATGGCTACTCGCACATGCACGAGGGCTTCAAGGGCCAGGGCGCGAGGCCGCTGCTCGACGAGCAGCTCACGATGGAAACCAAGAAGACCTGCGACCTCGAGTACCAGAAGCGCGGACTCGACTTCATGCAGCGTTGCGTCAAAAACGACGAGCCGTTCTTTCTTTACTTCAATCACTCGCTGATGCACTTTCCGATGTCGCCGCGCGACGAGTTCGTCGGCAAGAGCACCAACGGTGAATGGGGCGATTGCCTGTTGATGCTAGATCACGATTTCGGCGTGCTGCTCGACGAACTCGACCGTCTCGGCGTGGCGGACGACACGATCGTCATCTTGTGCGGCGACAACGGCGCGGAGGACCATCTGGCAGGACGCGGCACCGGCGGATTCTTCGACGGCTCGTACTTCAGCTCGGCGGAGGGCGGCATCCGCACGCCGCTGCTGGCGCGGTGGCCGGGTCGTATTCCGGCGGGCGTGGAAAGCAACGAGATGGTCCACGTCACCGATCTCTTCACGACGCTGCTCAAGTTCGCGGGAAGCGACACGCCGAAGGACCGGCTCATCGATGGTAAGGACCAGACCGCGTTTTTCCTCGGTGAACAGGAGAGCTCGAACCGCGAGTCGTGCATGGTATGGCTCAAGGACGAGCTGCATGCGGTGAAGTGGAAAGACTTCAAGATCAACTTCAAGCGCCAGCAGCATTTTCACGACCCCGAGCTGCCGCTCGGCTTCGCGCGCATCACGCATCTGCAGGAAGATCCCAAGGAACGCGAGGCGGTCAATCAGCGCTACGTGCGGTGGTGGGTGATGCAGCACGCGCATCGCGTCGTGCGGGAGTTCGAGGACAGCGTGAAGCAGGAGGCGCTGATTCCGCCGGGCTCCGAGCTCGACTTCGTGCCGAAGTCGGTCTTCAACGCATAACGCCATGGGCGCGCCGATCATGGACATCAAACTCGAGAAGCCCGCATGCTGCTGCTCCGCAAAAGCGGCGGCGCCTTCCATGAACGCTGCCCGCACCGAAGGGATGGTGTGGATCAGAGGCAGCGACTTCACGATGGGCTCCGATGTTTTTTATCGCGAGGAACGTCCGGCGCGGCGCGCCACTGCTCCCGATTTTTGGATCGACGCGCACCCGGTGACGAACGCGCAGTTCGCTGTTTTCGTCGAGGCGACCGGCTACGTCACGCTCGCGGAGCGGCAGCCCGATCCGGCGCTGTATCCCGACGCCGATCCGGCGCTTCTGTGCCCCGGCTCGCTGGTGTTCACGCAGCCGCAGTCGCGGGTGAGCCTGCACGACTTTCGGCAATGGTGGGCTTATGTGCCGGGCGCGTGCTGGCGCCGCCCCCAAGGGCCGGACACCGATCTGGGCGGTCTCGCCGACCATCCGGTCGTGCATGTGTCGCTCGCGGATGCGAGCGCCTACGCGGCATGGGCAGGGAAGTCTCTGCCGAACGAGATCGAGTGGGAATATGCGGCCCGCGGCGGTCTCGATGGTGCGGTGTATCCCTGGGGCGATGAATTCACGCCCGAGGGTCGGCAGATGGCGAATACGTGGCAAGGCGAATTTCCGTGGAGCAACGCTGTGCTCGACGGTTTTGAACGCACTTCGCCGGTGAAGTCGTTCCCGCCGAATGGTTATGGGCTTTACGACGTTGCGGGCAACGTGTGGGAGTGGACCGTGACCCGTTACGGCCAGCCGCCTGGCGTCGCGGATGTGAAGTCGTGCTGCATCCCGTCGACGGGCTCTCACGCTCCGGACGTGCGCAACGTGGTGAAGGGTGGATCGCATTTATGCGCGCCGGCCTATTGCCTGCGCTACCGGCCTGCGGCACGTCAGGGCCAGACGCTCGATACGTCGACCAGCCATATCGGCTTTCGATGCATCGTACGGACGTGATCCGTTCGCGGCGCTCCATATGCGATGACGTGTGCCGCGTCTTATGTCTCAAACAACCGAGTACCGATATGACACATCCTGTGAGCAGGATCGATACCCCGCGCGCCGCGTCGCACGTTGCGTTGCCCACGTCGCGCGCCGAACTGCAGCGCGAAATCCTCGCGGGCGTGGTGACGAGCCTCGCGCTGATCCCCGAGGTCATCTCCTTCTCGTTTATTTCGGGGGTCGAGCCGTATTCCGCGCTCTTTGCCTCAGTGGTACTGCTTCTCGTTACGTCGCTCGTCGGGGGGCGGCCCGCGATGGTCACCGCGGCGGCGGGTTCGGTGGCGCTCGTCGTCGGCCCGATGGTTCGCGCCCATGGCACGGGCTACATTTTGCCGGCGGCGCTGCTCGGCGGGATGGTTCAGGTTGCCTTCGGCTTGATGGGCTTCTCGCGCATCGTGCGCTTCATTCCGCGCTCGGTGATGCTCGGCTTCGTCAACGCGCTGGGCATTCTGATTTTTTGCGCACAGTTGCCGCACGTGATCGACAAGCCATTCGAGGTATATGTGGTCTTTGCGATCACGCTCGCTATCGTGCTGGTCGGCCCGCGATTCCTGCGATCCGTGCCTTCTCCGCTTATCGCGATCGTGGTCGCGACCGGCATTGCCGTCGGGCTGCAATGGAGCGTGCCGACGGTCAGCGGTGCTCATCCCGGTCGAGCGGATTTGCCGGGGCTTACGGCATGGACGGTACCGTTCGACTTGAGTACGCTGAAGATCGTATGGCAGACCGCGACCAGCATCGCGTTCGTGGGGTTGCTGGAAACCTTGCTTACGGCCAAACTCGTCGACGAAATGACGCAGACGCGCTCCAACAAGGCGCGCGAATCTTGGGCGCTCGGGCTCGGCAATCTTTGCGCGGGCGCGTTCGGCGGGATCGCCGGTTGCGCGATGATCGGCCAGACGGTGGTCAACGTCGGTATCGGGGGCGCCCGCACACGCGTCTCCACGCTCGCCGCCGCATTCACACTACTTTTGCTCATGACCGGGCTAAGTCCGGTGATGGCGCGTATCCCGACGGCCGCGCTTGCCGCGGTGATGATGGTTGTCGCGGTGAAGACCGTCGATTGGCACAGCTTGCACCCCGCTACGTTAAAGCGGATGCCGCTGATGGAAACGTCGGTGATGGCGGTCTCCGTGGCGTTGACGGTGTATACCGGCAATCTTGCTCTTGGGGTGATGGGCGGCGTGCTGCTGGCGATGGTGTTGTTCGCGCGCCGCGTTGCGCATGTGATCAGTACCACGCGCGCCATGTCGGACGACGGACAAAGCGTGCGTTACGAGGTGCACGGTCCGCTATTCTTCGGCAGCAGCAACGACCTGGTGGACCGCTTCGAGTACGCGGCCGATCCGCGCCTGGTGGTCATCGATTTCTCGAAGTCGCAGATCTGGGACGCATCGACGGTGGCCGCGCTCGATTCCATCCAGATGAAGTATCGGCAGCACGACGCCGCCGTGGTGTTCACCGGTCTCGACGAACGAAGTCGCGCGTTCCACGCACGACTCAGCGGTAATCTCAATGTCGGCTGAGGGGCGCCTGCGCGTCGATGACCCTCCTATCTGAATGTTTTGCCCGAGACGATAGCCGACGGCGCGCCGCGCTCACCGCTCACTTCAGATCGCGCGCCACGCGAAAGCCGTTTGCCGTGTAGCGGACGCTGCCGTCGTACTTGAAGCGCGTCGACGACAGCATATAGCCCGCGCCGTCGAGCCAGGAGCCGCCGCGAATCACGCGCGATTGGCAAAACGGGTCTTCCCATGAGCGCCCGTCGGACGGCGCGTTCTTGTAGGAGCTGTGCCAGCAATCGCTGACCCATTCCCATACGCCGCCGTTCATGTCGTAAAAGCCGAGCGGATTGGGGGCAAACGAGCCGACGTCAGCTGGCGAATCGGCGCGCCACGGCGGGCCGCAGTCCTTGCAGTTGGCGTGGCCCTTGCTCATCGCATCGCCCCACCAGTAGCGCGTCGTCGTGCCGCCGCGAGCGGCATATTCCCATTCGGCCTCGGTCGGCAGCCGATATGGCTTGCCGGTCGTTTTCGTGAGCCACTTCAGATATTGCTGCGCGTCGTCCCAACTCACGTCATGCACAGGCGCGTTCGGACCTTGCCCCCCTTCGCTCGCAGGGCGCAGGCATGCGCTCGCTGCGACACACATGTTCCATTGCGCGACCGTGACCGGGTATTTGGCAAGCGCGAAGCGATGAGCGATGGTCACCCGATGGGCCGGCTTTTCCGACGGGTCGTCCGAGTTGTTGCCCATCGTGAATGTGCCGGGGTCGACCTCGATCAAAGCCGGGCAGGTGGCGCAGTCCCTTATTTCGTGGTTTGCCGCGGATGGCGGCGACTGCGGCGGCATTGCGGCCGTAGGCGGTGCGCCCACGGGCGGGGATACGGGGCGTGAGGATGGCTGCCTGGGCGATGCTGGCGGTGACGTAGCCGATGGCGGCGGCGAGGGCGGCTGCGCTGCGCCCTGCCGTGCCGCCGGCGACTGCCCAGGAGTGGGAGCGGAAGCCGCGGCACGCAGGCGGGCGATGCGCGCCTGTGCGAGCGGAGCGAAACGGCCGTTCGGATAGGCCTTCAGGTACGCCTCATAGTCGCCCGCATAAGTGCTGTCCTTGATCGAATCCCAGAACGTGATTTCGTACTGCTCCGCGCTGTCCTTTGGCAGCACCCCTGCGTTGGACCATCCGGGCCCCGCAGCCAAAGTCGACGCGATCAGGCTCAGGAACACGAGTCGTCGCCACATGTTCAGTCTCCTCATTGTTCCGCCCAAGCATCCATCGCGATAGACCCGTAGTTTGCGCGCAGGGAAGAGCCGATAGTCTGTGCGCCACCGCGCAGTAGCGGACCTCGCTCATAGGCGAGGATAGGTGCTCGCCGGCATGGGCGCGAATCGCCCGGCGCAATGATTCGACGAACGAGGGGACACACCATGCAACGAAGGACGATGCTCATCGCGTGGGCGGCGGCGGTGCTCGCACCGCGGACGTCGTTCGCTGGCCCGACGGCCTCGCCGCCTGGTGCCGAGGTTTACATCATCTGGCCTTACGACGGCGCTGTCATCAAGGGCGGCTTCTGGGTGCGCATGGGCCTGCGCAACATGGGGTTGTGTCCGAAGGGTATCGATCGGCCCAATGTCGGTCATCATCATCTGCTGATCGATACGGATCTGCCGCCAATGGATCAGCCGATTCCGTCCGACCGAAACCATCTGCATTTCGGCGCGGGCGAGACGGAGGCGCGCATCGAGCTTCCTCCCGGAAGACATACGCTGCAATTGCTCATGGGTGACTACAACCACGTGCCGCACAACCCCCCCGTTCAATCGAAAAAGATCACGATCACTGTGACGTAGCCCGACCCGGAGACAGACACCATGAACAAGAGATTTTCCTTCGCCGCAGGTGTCGCCCCATTGGTCGCCCAAGCGATGGCTGCCGCGCTGCTCGTCTCGGCGCCGCTCGCATGGGCCGGCAGCACCCCGGCCGACCCGCGTGCCACCGTCTATATCGGCTGGCCTAACGACGGCCAGGTGTTGCCGGCGGGCAAGCCGTTTCGCGTCTGGTTCGGGCTGCGCTACATGGGCGTCGCGCCGGCCGGGGTGAAGTTTCCCAATACGGGCCACCACCATTTGTTGATCGATACGGACCTGCCGTCCATGGACGAGAAAATACCTTCGGACAGGAATCATCTGCACTTTGGGGCAGGCCAGACCGAGACCATGCTCGATCTTCCACCCGGAAAGCACACGCTGCAGTTGCTGATGGGCGACTTCGATCACACCCCGCACAATCCCCCCATCCATTCGAAGAAGATCACGATCATCGTCAAATGATGTGAGTGTCGGCTCGCGGCCGACACATTCTCCCCGATCTGTTGTCTGTGCACCGTCACACGCCGTTCGAAGTATCGCGAGCGGCGACACCGGCCTGCGTTTCCCTCGTCACTCAGCGTCAATACCGGCAAGCCTTCGCGCACTGCCGGCAGGGTCGCGTCGCGCGCCTGGCACAGCCTGTGCAGTAAGAGACCCGAGCCCGCAACACTTGCAGCTCACTATCCTCGAAGTCCCTTTGCTTAATCTTTTGGAGAACTGTCATGAAAACGCTGATGATCGAAGACCTGAGCGTCGCCAAAGAACTCGACGGCCGTG
>NZ_JBMRBK010000076.1:0-147946 GCF_057351765.1 Trinickia sp.
CACGGCCGTCGAGTTCTTTGGCGACGCTCAGGTCTTCGATCATCAGCGTTTTCATGACAGTTCTCCAAAAGATTAAGCAAAGGGACTTCGAGGATAGTGAGCTGCAAGTGTTGCGGGCTCGGGTCTCTTACTGCACAGGCTATGCCAGGCGCGCGACGCAGGCGTTCCGATTGGGCGGAAAACGCCTCCGGCTAAGCCTTTGCTGGATTTCGACCGGGTTTTTCGCACGGCGGGCGATAGCGCATTGCGGCCGGCGGTGATGGTCGCGTGCCGACACACCGCGCTCACCTGTTGTTCGGCGGGCAACAGCTGTGTGTTGCTTCGCACGCTGAGTTCGGGCACCGATTGCGCAAGGTCTCGGCGCAGACTAGTATCGATCGACGAGCGTGCGTTTGGACTGGCGTGAAGACACGGCAAAGCGTCGCGCACGTTGGAAAAAAGCGTTGTTTAGAAGCCTGAGAGGCGCATGCATGACGAGCCTTGCGGAGCTGATCGAGACCTTCCGAAGGGGTGCGTTGTCGCACGACGCGTTCATCATGCAGATCGATCGCACGCTGGCGCTCGACCACGCCAACTGTGCGCGGCTGCGTGAAACGCTCGACGAAACGCAGACCAAAGATCCGCTGCCCGACGACATCTATGCCGAGCTCATTCGCCACATCGAACGGTTTGCGGGCACGCAAGCCGGTTTTGGCGATGAAACGCGCGTGCAGGTCGCGTCGCCGCCGGTGCGGCGTGCGGCGTCGCCGAACTCCGCGGCCGAGCCCGCCGAGGGCACGTTCGAGCGTGCGAAGGGCATCGGCGACACGCTCAACGGGCGCTTCGTACTTGAGGAATGCCTCGGCGTGGGCGGCATGGGTACCGTCTACAAGGCACTCGATCTGCGCAAGCTCGAAGCTGCCGATCGCAAGCCGTATATCGCGATCAAGGTGTTGAACGTTCAATTCCGCGGCCAACCCAGTTCGCTCATCGCCTTGCAGCGCGAAGCGCGCAAAGCGCAGACGCTCGCGCATCGCAACATCGTCACCGTCTACGACTTCGACCGCGACGGGCCGATCGTCTATATCACGATGGAGTACCTCTCGGGAAACCCGCTCAGCAAGCTGCTGCGCGAGCCCGGCTTTGCGGGCATTCCCTACGAGAAGGCGTTGCCGGTCATCGCGGGCATGGGGCGCGCGCTCGCTTATGCGCACGAGCGCGGCTTCGTGCATTGCGACTTCAAGCCTGCCAACGTGTTTCTCACCGATGCCGGCGAAGTGAAGGTGATCGACTTCGGCATCGCGCGTGCGCTCACGCGTCCCGACGAAGAGAGCGATGTGACGGTGTTCGATCCCGCAACGCTTGGCGGCATCACGCCGGCCTACGCGAGCCCCGAAATGTTCGAGCATCGCGAGCCGGACCCGCGAGACGATGTCTATGCCCTCGGCTGCGTGACCTATGAGCTGCTGACGGGGCGTCATCCGTTCAACCGCGTATCGGCCATCCAGGCGCGCGGCGAGAAGCGGCAGCCGGAGCGCCCGAAGGACCTCGATCGCCGGCAGTGGCGAACGCTGAGCGAGTCGTTATCGTTCGATCGTGCGACGCGCACGCCGAGCGTCGAACGGTTTCTCGAGGGCATGGGCGTCCGGTTGCACGCGCCGCCATCGCCGCCGCGGCCATCGCGACCTTCGCAGCCCGTCAAGGCCCCGCAACCGGCGGGAGCGCCGCAGCCTTCGCGGCAGGCGATGCGTCGCTTGAGCCCCGCCGTGTGGAAGGGGGCGAGCGTTTCGTTAGCTGCACTGATCGCAGTTGCGGCACTTTGGTATGGCTACCGCGAGTGGTCCGGCCCGCGCTCCGGCAGTGGCCAACCGCAACCGCCCGCCGTGGCGAAAACGCACGCATCGCCACCGACACCCGCGCCGCTGTCGCTTGCAGCGGTGACCCCGGTGCTCGCCGCGCAGCCGTGCTCATCGTTGAGCGCATCGATCGACGGCAACGCGTTGCAGGTTCGAGGCTATGTCGAAGGGCACACGGGCGTCACGCGATTGCGCGATGCGCTTGCGCGATTCGCCGGAGCAACGGCGCCGAGCATCGACGTGCAGCCGGTCGGCGAGAACAACTGCGACGTGGTGACAGCGTTGGCGCCGTACTGGACGTCGACGCATCAAGCGGGCGGCGTTGCCGCGGGCACATCGATACGCACGAAGGCTCAGAACGGACAACTGACTGAAGGCAGCCCGCTCGTGCTCGACGTGACGACACCCGGCTATGACACGTATGTCAACGTGGACTACTACGTGCTCGACGGCAGCGTGGTGCATCTCGTGCCGAGCCGTCGAGCAAAAGACAACCAGGCGCCGCCGAACTACAAGGCGACGATCGGAAGCATGGGCGACTGGGTCATCGGCAAGCCTTTCGGCACCGAGATGATCGTTGTCGTCTTGACGCCCGCACCGCTTTTCGACACGATGCGGCCGGATTCGGAACCGCGTGCGGGCTATCTGGCCGCGATGAACGAGCGCTTGAAGCAGATCGGCGAGAAGTACGGACCCGCGCGTATCGGCGTCGACTACGCGCAGATCACGACGCGCGCAGGGCATTGAGCACGGCTCGAAATCGCCAAGCAGCGACTTCCGACCGGCTAGACGAACCGGCTGGAGCGTCCGGTGTCGGGAAGCCGCGCCCGTGCGACATCGTCCGCGACGGACAAGTCACCTACGTATTTCTACGTAGCACCCCTAAGTAGTTATGCGCTTGCGGACGACGTACCGACCGCGAATACTACGCCCGTCAATCGCACCCGATTTGCATAAGGACAGGCCAGCTCCTCAAAGCAAGCTTCGCGTTTGGCTCGATTCTGCCCACGATAGTTAATAAAAGACAACGAATGTCGGCCCGCAGCTGCGGAACGCCGCTCTATTCCTCGTCAGCCCTAAGGAGATGGTATGGAGACCTCCAGCCCACCACGCCGCGCGTGGTTGCCGTTGATTTTGCTGTTGCCTTATTTCGCACTGCTATGGCTGCCGTTCTATAACGGCGCGCGTCCTTCATTGCTCGGCTTTCCGTTCTTCTACTGGTACCAGTTCCTTTGGGTGCCCATTACTTCATTGTTGATGTACGCCGTCTACCGGAGCGCCAAATGACCGAGCCGACTGCGATCAACACCACCGCCCTCGCGATCTTCATCGTTTTCTTCGCGCTCATCACGGTGCTCGGCTTCGTCGCCGCGCGCTGGAAACGAGGCGACCTGACGCAATTACATGAATGGGGACTCGGAGGACGCCAATTCGGCACTGTCATCTCCTGGTTCCTCGTAGGCGGCGATTTCTACACCGCTTATACGGTCATTGCCGTGCCCGCGCTCGTTTATTCGGTGGGTGCCTATGGCTTTTTCGCCTTGCCCTACACGATCATCGTCTATCCGTTCGTGTTCGCCGTCATGCCCAAGCTCTGGCAGGCGTGCCAGAAAGGCAATCACATCACCGCGGCCGACTACGTCCAAGGCGTGTTCGGCGGCAAGTGGTTCCCGGCAGCGATCGCGGTGACCGGCATCGTCGCCACGATGCCCTACATCGCGCTGCAGCTCGTCGGCATGCAAGTCGTCATCAAGAGCCTCGGCGTCACGGGCGAGTTGCCGCTCATCGTCGCGTTCGTGATTCTCGCGCTCTATACGTATGCAAGCGGCCTGCGCGCGCCCGCGATGATCGCGTTCGTGAAGGACATCATGATCTACATCGTCGTGATCGTCGCGATCTGCTGGATTCCGGCCAAGCTCGGCGGCTACGGCGCGCTGTTCGACACGGCGGACAAGTACTTCACGGCCAAAGGCGGCGCAACGGGCATTTTGCTGAAGCCGTCGCAGTTCACGGCTTATGCGACGCTCGCGCTCGGCTCCGCACTGGCGGCGTTCATGTATCCGCACACGCTGACGGGTGTGCTCTCGTCGAGTTCCGCCGCCACCGTCAAGAAGAACGCGATTTTCCTGCCGGCCTATACGGTGCTGCTCGGCTTGATCGCGCTGCTCGGATACATGGCGATCGCCGCGGGCGTGCACGTGAAGTCGCCGTCCGATGTGGTGCCGACGCTGTTCCTCACGTTGTTCCCGTCGTGGTTCGTGGGCTTTGCCGCCGCGGCCATCGCGATCAGTGCGCTGGTGCCGGCCGCGATCATGTCGATCGGTGCGGCGAACTTGTTCACGCGCAATCTTTATAAGCCTTTGATTGCGCCGAACGCCACGCCTGAAAAGGAAGCATCGAACGCCAAGCTGGTCTCGCTCGTCGTGAAGTTCGGCGCGCTGCTGTTCATCATCGCGCTGCCCACGCAATATGCGATCGATATGCAGCTGCTCGGCGGCGTATGGATCCTGCAAATCTTCCCGGCCGTGGTGTTTTCGCTCTACACGCGTCGTCTGACGACGCCGGGCTTGTTCCTGGGTTGGCTCGCGGGTATCTCGCTCGGCACGATTCTCGCCGCGATGCAGGGCCTCAAGCCGGTGTACGCGCTGCATATCGCGGGCGCGACGTATCCGACTTATATCGGTTTGATCGCGTTGGTGGTCAACGTCGTCGTTACGGTCGCCGTATCGGCAGTGACGGCAAAGAGCCGCGCGGCGCAACCGAACATCGCCGCGCAGTAAGCGGCTCCGCCTCTCGCAGCATGCAACGGCCATCGATCGACGATGGCCGTTTTTTTTCGTCGATCGCCACCGTGAGGGTGGCGACTGCGACGGCCTCGCAGCCCGCTACGGTTCGAGAATCTCTCTGATCCGCGAAAGCGCCTCGAGCGTGTGCAATAAATGCTCCCGCATGGCTGCCGACGCCTCTTCATTTTGTTCGCGTTCGAGCAGTTCGAGCACATGCAAATGCTGCTTTGCATGTTCGACGTACCGCTCGCGATGCTGCATCGATCGATAGGAAAGTAAGCGCCGCACGCGATTGACGCGCTTGATCGCATCGATGAAAAAGCTGTTGCCGGAGGCTTCCACCAGTGACTCGTGAAAGCGCACACCGCGTTCGTGCAACTGATCGGCTGTGTCGGTTTCAATGCCGCCGGCGAGCAAATGCTTTTCGACGTCTCTACACCGTTCGAGCACTTTGCGTTCGAGCCGATAGCCCGGCTCGAGGAGCGCGGCGGGTTCCAACGCGAGACGCAAACGGTAGGATTTCAACAGACTGTCAGGCGTCGTCAGCATGGGGGAGAACTGCCACCCGTATCCAGGCTTACGTTCCGCCCAGCCTTCTTGCCCGATCCGCGCCATGACCGCGGTGAGCTGTGCACTCGTGAGCCCGTAGCGTGTGCGAATCAACTGCTCGGAGAACTCATCGGGCAGCTCGCCTTTCAACCGATCGTCGGCGATCTGAAAATAAACGCTCGTCACGAGATCGGCTTCGGCGAGACCCAGCTCTGCCACGACGTCCGCAAGCGGCTCGACGACGGCCTTCGCCACAAAGAAGCCGCGGTTTTTCTCGCGCGTCACGATACCTTTCTCGTGAAGCAGCGCGAGCGCCTCGTTCACAGGAGAGCGTGAAACTCGCAGTCGATCGGCGAGCATCTGCGCAGGCAGATGCTCGCCGACATCGAGCCCTTCGGTCTTGATCAGTTCAACGATTTGCGTCGCAATGGATCTGTCGATCATGGAATGATGCCCTTCGCGCTCCGTGGCGACCCCGTCTCACGCTTTCTGCCTCGCCAAGCTATTGTGCAGGATCAGCGGGATGACACCTCCCGAGCGCAACAACTCGCATTCGAGGCGCGTTTCGACGGCTGCCGTCGCTTCAATAGGCTGCACGCTTCCATTCGCGCGAACGATGCGCACCGGTACCTTGCAGCGAGGTGACAGCATATCAGCCGGCGCGTCGATTTCCAGTTTGTCGCCACGTTGTAATCCCAGCGTGTGGGGGCTTGTGCCCGCCGGGAAACGCAGTGGCAGGATGCCCATGCCGATCAGGTTCGATCGATGAATGCGCTCGAAGCTGACGGCCAGCACGGCGCGGATGCCGAGCAATCGTTGCCCTTTGGCTGCCCAGTCGCGCGAGGAACCCGTTCCGTACCGTTCGCCCGCTACGAGCACGACCGAGTCGCCATCTTGCCGGTAGCGCTGCGCGGCTTCGAACAAGGGCATGACGTCGCCGCTTGGTACATGCAGCGTATGGGCGACCGGCAGGCCCGGAGCCAAACGATTGACGATCGTTCGATTGAAGAAGGCCGCCCGAACCATCACTTCCCAGTTGCCGCGTCGCGATGCAAACACGTTCAGATCGTTGCGATCGTCGCCGCGAGAGACCAGGAAATCGGCGACATAGCTGTCCTTCGGAATCGCGCTCGCGGGTGAAATGTGGTCGGTCGTGACGTCGTCGCCAAGCACGAGCAGTGGAAAAGCACTATAGCGCCCCAACTGTGTCCCTTCGGTCGCCGATGCGAACGGTGGCCTGCGCAACGCCGTCGATGTCGGGTCCCACGGGAACCGGGCGGCATCGGGCGCGTCCAGGTCGTGCCACGAGGGATTGGCGCTGGCGAGCGCGAACGCGCGTGGGTAGTCTTGTGGGTCCGCCGCTGTGGCAACGAGTTCCGCGACTTCCTCACGAGTCGGCCAGATGTCCCGCAAGTAGACGGGTTTGCCTTCACCGTTTTGCCCGATGGGCTCGCGGCCGAGGTCGATCTCGGCAGTGCCTGCGAGAGCAAAGGCGATGACGAGCGGCGGCGACATGATGAACCCGAGGTCGAGTTCAGGATGAATGCGGCCGGGGAAGTTGCGATTGCCCGACAGCATGGCGACAGGATAGACGCTGTTGTTTGCAATGGCGGCGCGGATTGATTCGGTGAGCGGCCCCGAATTGCCGATGCAGGTTGTGCAGCCGTACCCGACGATATCGAAGCCGACGGCCGACAAATCGTCAATCAGGTTGGCGCGTTCGAGGTATGCCGCCGCGGCAGGAGAACCCGGGCCCAGCGAGGTCTTGACCCACGCCGGCGGTTTGAGCCCCGTGGCTCGGGCCTTCCGAGCCAGCAGGCCCGCGGCGACAAGTAACGCGGGATCGGACGTGTTCGTGCAACTCGTGATCGCGGCGATCGCGACCGGATGCTTCGGCATGACAGGGTGCAGTTGCGACGGTTCGAAGCCGAGCGTCGATAGCAACGCTTTGGTCTCGGAATAGGCGTGCAAGTCCTGCGGCCGGCGCGGGCCGGCGATATGCATGCCGATGCCGGCGAGGTCGATCTCGATCGTGCGCGTATAGCGAGGGGTGGCGTGAGGATCGAACCAAAGGCCTGTCCGTTGCGTGAACGCTTCGACGAGCCGCACCAATTGTGGGGAACGATGGGTCGACCGCAGATAGTCGAGCGTGCGTTGATCCACGGGAAAATAGCCGGTCGATGCGCCGTATTCGGGCGCCATGTTGGCCACGACGGCTCGATCGCCCGCACTCAGGGTTGCCACACCGGGCCCGAAGAATTCGACGAACTCGCCCGATACGCCGATTGCACGAAGGCGTTGTGTGACGGTCAACGCGAGATCCGTAGCTAACACCCCAGCCTGTAATGCACCGGTCAAACACACGCCGATCACGTCGGGAATACGCTGCATGACCGGCATGCCGAACATGACCGTTTGTGCTTCCAGACCGCCCACGCCCCACCCAAGCACGCCGATGCCATTGATCATCGGCGTATGGCTGTCCGTGCCGATCAGTGTATCGGGCACGGCCCATCGTTCGCCGTCACGCTCGAACGTCGTCACTACGGTCGCCAGTTGCTCGAGGTTGATCGTATGCATGATGCCCGTGCCGGGCGGATGGATACGAACACCCTTGAGCGCCTTCGACGCCCAGCGCAGGAATCGATAGCGCTCGTTGTTGCGCCGCAGCTCCAGCTGCAGATTCAGCGGTGCGGCGTCGCGCTGCCCGAAGTATTCGACGGCGAGCGAGTGATCGACTGAAGAATCGACCGGCAGCACCGGATTGAGCAACGCAGGGTCGGCGCCGGCTTCGGCGAGCGCGTCTCGCATGGCGGCAATGTCGACGAGGGCGGGCGTGCTCGTCGTGTCATGCATGAGGACGCGATTAGGCTGAAAGGCAATCTCCGCTTCGCTCGTACCGCGAGCGATCCAGCCGCGAATGCCCTCGACGGCCTGCCGTCGTTCGTCGCCGTCGGTATTCCGGACGACGTTCTCGAGCAACAGGCGTAGCACGACGGGCAAATCACGCAGCGTGTCGCCGAACCAGCCCGGCAGATCGACGTGGCGGTACGACTTGCCGTCGACGTCCAAGCTGGCTTCCGTGGAGTGATCGGTGTTTTCCATAACTGCATTGTTGCATGTTATCGCGTACAAATGCAATCTAGTGCAAACCCGGGACGCATACGAAAGGAAGGACATCCATGTTTGCTTACGTCGGCTCGCGTACGACCCGCGAGCGAAACGCCCGAGGCGAGGGCATCAGCGTCTATCGGGTCGACGCCGAGACAGGGGCGCTCGAACGCGTCCAACTTTTGAAGAACCTTGTCAATCCATCGTTTCTTGTCATTAGCGCGAATGGCGAGCGACTCTACGCCGTGCATGGCGACCAAAGCGACATCAGTGCGTTCGGTGTGGACAAAGCGTCGGGTGAACTCACGTTTTTGAACCGGCAAAGCACCCAGGGCAAGAATCCGGTCCACCTTGCTATCGACCCGTCAGGCCGCTATGTCGTGGTTTCCAATCACATCGGCGCAAGCTTGGCAGTGCTGCCGATCGCGGCTGACGGATCGCTGCGGGAAGTGATGCAACTCGTTCGTCTCGAAGGTCCCGTCGGCCCTCATCGTGTCGAGCAGCAACAGGCCAAGCCGCACTTCAATCGATTCGATCCCACCGGCAAGTTCGTGATCGTTCCGGACAAAGGTCTGGACCGCATCTTTTCGTTTCGTTTCGAGGATGGGCGGTTGAGGCCGGCCATGCCTGCGTTCGTCGCTTCGCGGGAAGCCGCCGGACCGCGACACGTGGCATTTCATCCGAACGGCGCGTTTGCGTATGTCGTCAACGAGCTGGATTCGACCGTTACGGCATACCGCTATGCGAATGAAAGCGGGGCGCTGATACCGTTGCAGGTCATGTCCTCGCTGCCGGATACGTTCACGGGCAACAGCCGAGCCGCTGAAATCGAGGTCGATCGCGCGGGACGCTTCGTTTATGCGTCGAATCGAGGATGCGACAGCATCGCCGTATTCCGGATCGATCAATCCACTGGCCATCTGAAGTTTAGCGGCGCCCAACCGACGGGCGGCCGCACGCCGCGGTTCATGACCTGTACGCCCGACGGCCGGTACATGTATGCGTTGAACGAAGACAGCGACAGCATCGTAGCGTTTTCGATCGATTCAACGACGGGCCAACTCGAGCCGACCGGGTTTTCCATCGAATCGGGTAGTCCCGTATGCATGGTGTTCTCGCAGCACCAGGCGTAATTCCGAATACTTGTTCCAAAGCGGCCGGCGGCATCCGCCGGCGGAGACACACATGCATGCAATAACTGCCATCGACGAACGAGCCACCGTGCGCAAAATCGGGTGGCGAATTATTCCGTTCGTCTTCATTCTCTATATCGTTTCGTATCTGGATCGCGCCAACATCGGCTACGCAGCGCTGCAAATGAACACGGAGCTCGCGCTGAGCAGCGAAGCCTTCGGCTTCGCCTCGGGCATCTTCTTCATTGGATACTTCCTGTTCGAGGTGCCCAGCAACGTGCTGCTGAACAAGTACGGCGCTCGCGTTTGGATCGCGCGAATCCTCATCACGTGGGGCATCGTGTCGATCGCTTCGGCATTTGTACAGAGTGCGAATCAGCTCTACGTCTTGCGCTTTTTGCTGGGCGTGGCCGAGGCGGGCTTCTTTCCAGGCATCATCGTCTATCTGACGTATTGGTTCCGCGCCAAAGAACTCGCGACGACGGTTGCTCTCTTTACGGCGGCGATTCCGATCTCGTACGTAATCGGCGCTCCGCTGAGCACATGGGTCATGGACAACGTTCATTGGTTCGCCTGGAGCGGGTGGCGATGGATGTTGGTGCTCGAAGGCGCGCCGGCCTTGATCGGCGGTTTCATGTGTTTTACGTATCTAACGAACCGTCCGCAAGATGCGAAATGGCTCGAACCGAAAGAGCGGGACTGGCTGCTGAACGAGTTGGAAAACGATAGAAAGGCACGTCCAGACGCCAAGCATTTCGGTTCGCTGAAGGCGATGGCCAATCCGAAAGTGCTGTACCTGTCGTTCATCTACTTCGTTTATCAATGCGGCAGTCTTGGCGTCGGGTACTGGATGCCGCAGATCATCAAAGGTTTTTCGAAGTCGCTCAGTCACACGCAGGTCGGGCTCATTGCCATGGTGCCATACTTATTCGCGACGATCGTCATGATCAGGTGGTCGCGCAGTTCGGACCGCCGCAACGAGCGGCGTCTGCATTCGGCCATTCCCCTGGCGGTCTCCGCGGTGGCGTTGCTGGGGGCGGGGCTGTCGACCAATCCGTACGTGTCCATCACGATGATCAGCCTGAGCCTCGCGGGGCTCTATTCATTCAAGTCACCGTTTTGGGCGCTGCCGACGCTGTTTCTTACCCGTTCCACAGCGGCGGTGTCGATCGCAGTCATCAATTCCGTGGGGAATCTGGGCGGCTTCGTCGGACCGTTTGCGATCGGCTACATCAAGGGCTCGGGGCACAGCGCTACCCATGGGCTGCTGTTCCTCGCTGCATTGCTGGTTGCCTCGTTCCTGATGACGTTCTTCATCCGCGTTGACGAGCGGAACACGGCCGAGACCACCGGCGCCGTTGCCAATCACAGTCACTAACAGAGACAAAAAAATGATGAAGCAATTAAAGAAGCGTGTGTTTTGCATTGCCGCGGCGCTGTTGGGTGCGCTCGCGCTCGGCAACGCCCGGGCGGACGATGCGCAGCCTCTTTCCATCATGGTGGGGGGCATCTCGAAGTTCATCTATTTGCCCGTGAAGCTTGCCGACCAATTGGGTTATTTCAAGGACGAGAAACTCAATGTGGAACTTCTTTCACAACCCTCGGGCGTCGATGCCGAAAACGAGTTGCTCTCCGGCGCGGTGCAAGCCGTTGCAGGCGCCTATGACCATACGATCGACCTGCAGAGCAAAGGCAAGGAAGTGCGGTCGATCGTGACCTTCCTCCGGGTTCCGGGCGAGGTGGAGGTCGTGTCGAAGTCTTCGCCGATGAAGAGCATGGCCGATGCAAAGGGTAAGACACTGGGCGTCACGGGTTTGGGATCGTCGACAGACTTCCTGACGCGATACATGGCGCTGAAAAGCGGTGTCGTACAACAGCAATATTCGACGCTGCCAGTTGGCGCTGACAACTCGTTCATCGCCGCTGTCCGTCAGCACCGCATCGATGCGGGCATGACGACAGAGCCCACGGTATCGCGATTGCTTGAACAGGGCGACGCTTCCGTCATGGTCGATTTGCGTACGGTGGACGGAACCCGCGAAGCGCTCGGCGGGATTTATCCCTTCACGGGCTTATACGTGGATGCGCGCTGGCTGGCATCGCATCAGCAGCAGGCGGCGGCATTGGCGCGCGCGATGGTCCGAACGATGCAATACATCCATTCTCATTCCGCGGAAGAGATTGCGGACAAAATGCCGAAGGACTACTACGGCGGCGACAAGGCACTGTATGTACGGGCCTTGAAATCGACCTTGTCGATGTATACAGCCGATGGCAAGATGCCGACGGGTGGACCTGAAAACGTTCTTCGAGTCCTTTCGACGATCAATCCCGCGGTCAAGGGTAAACATATCGACCTGAGCAGGACGTACACGAACGAGTACGTCGGGCTCGCGGTGGCGAAGTAAGGCCGCCGCTGTCCGGGCAGGGCGCGTGCGTCACTCGACGCGCTTATTCCGAGCAGATTGCCTCATTCGCTTCATCGCAGGCGCGCTAACCACCGTGAAGCGCAGCGCGCAAGTCATCGAACGCCTTCTCGATGCGCTTGGTCAACGCTCCCTTTCCGCCTTCGTCGATCCATTCGTCGATCGCCACCCGGAACGCGCCGACGCCGGCCATGGCTGCCATTCGAAGCGGTCCGCGCCGGCTACGGCCCGGCCAGAGCCGACACAGCGACTCGAATGCGGAGTGCTCGATGTGTGTGTACTTCGCTTGATTGGCGGCGCGCAACTGGTCGCTCGAGCGAAGCACTTGGGCGATGCCGATCGCGGTGTCCGTGTCGAAATACGAAGCCAGCTTCCGAAGGGCGCCGCACAACGCCTCCAGCGGCGATTGATCGGTCGAAGCTTCCAGCACGGCGTCGCGCACCGCGTCGCCCATTCCCATCTGCCACGCGAGCAGGATTTCGTCTTTCGATTTGAAGTAGTGGAAAAAGGTGCGCCGCGAGATGCCAGCGGCAGCGGCAATGTCGTCGAGCGTGGTCGCTTCGTAACCGGCGGCGAGAAAAAGATCGAGTCCGACCTGCGTAATCCGCTGCAGGGTATCGCGGCGCTTTCTTTCACGCAGCCCCTCTGGCTGCCATTCGTTCGGTTCGACAGTTTTGGTCTGCATGGGCGCCATCGTAGCAGACGGCCTGCATCGCTTGCAATATTGCACTGAGTGAATTATTGTAATGCACTCAGTGCAAATTTAGAGGTATGCATGAATCGACTTCAATTCGATCGCTACGGCAACGCGGACACGATGCACATCGGGCAATGCGCTGTGCCGCAGCCGCGGGCGGGGCAAGTGGCAGTTCGTGTGAGGGCCGCAGCCATCAATCCGCTTGACTGGAAGCAACGCGAAGGCGCCATGCGGCTCGTCATGGATAGGCGATTTCCCAAGGGCATGGGATCCGACTTTTCGGGCGTTGTCGTTGCGCTGGGCGAGGGCGTTGCCGCCTTCCGCGTGGGCGATGAAGTGCTGGGCACCATGGCGATCAAACATCCCGGGGCGTTCGCCGAGGTGCTGGTCACGGGCGAGGGCAATCTCGTGAAGAAGCCCTCGCAACTTTCGTTCGAAGCAGCGGCGTGTCTGCCGATCCCCTGTGCGACGGCATGGGCGGCGCTGCTGCTGAAGGGGCGGGTGTCGCGCGGTACCCGCGTGCTGATCAACGGATGCACCGGGGCAGTCGGCCTAATGGCGGTGCAACTGGCTATCGCTCGAGGTGCGCAAGTGGCGGGCACGTGTAGCCAAGCGTCGATGGAGCGTGCTCGTGCGGCGGGCCTGGAGTCGGTCTTCGACTATACCGATGCGAGTGCGTGGGGTGCTGCCGGACCATTCGATGTGATTTTCGATACTGCGGGCACGCTGAACGTGGGGCTCGGTCTGTCGATGCTCAATCGGGGAGGCGTCTTCGCGGACATCAATCCGACACCGCGGCGGCTTTTGCGCGGCCTGTTGACGCGCCGCTACAAATTGGTGTTCGCCACGATGGCGACCCGACATCTCGCCGCAATCGCTGAACTCGCGGCGCAAGGCATTTTGAAACCCACCATCGGACTCGAAAGGGCATTTTCGCAGGCCGTGGAGACGGTTGCGGCTGTCGAGGGCGGGCTACGCGTGCCGGGCAGGGTGGTGTTGACCTTCTAGCGGACGCGGCGGGCACCGAGGCTCGCCATCGTCGCCGTGATGGATCGATTTCACCCCGAAGACGGCTCGTTAAACAGGCTCTGGCATCCGCGAAAACGTGTAACGCTATGCTGTTTTGGCGAGCTTGATCGCGCGTTCAGGGCATGCCGTCACGCAAAGACCGCACGAGCGGCAGGCATGTGCGTTCGGCGTGTAGGCGACTTTCATTCCATGCACGCGTAGCTTGAGGCGATGCATCAAATCAAGGCGGAAATAATCGGCCTCATCGATACGCCGGACCTCGAACACATTCTCCGGGCAGACCTCCAGGCAATCGCCTTTCCCTTCGCAACGTTTCAGGTCGACGACTGGCGCAATCAGCCCCGGCTCCTGTTTGCAGTCGCGCATCGAGTTCTGGGGCATGTTCAATCCTCCGTGTGCTGCGTGTGGCGCGAGCGCCACAGTGTCTGAAAATGCTCCCGTTCCTCGGGCGTCATCGCTTCCCATTTGCGCCAATGACGCCGTGCGCGCCAGCCGCCGTGTCCGCGGAATCCGCCAAAGAGGATGCGGCTCAAAACGAGCAAGCCCAACGCATGGGCGAAATCGATCGCACGTGCGCCAACGAACAGGCCAGGAATCACCCAATTCCACAGCGTCATGACGACCCACCCAAGCACGCCTATGGCGACGACCCCGAGCAGCGCTTTACCGGCACATCTGATTCGGAAATTCATCCGTTGACTCCTCTAAATATCCAGTTCGTCGTAAATGAGCTGCAGTCGGGCGCGCAGATGCAGAACCGCATAGCGTTTGCGCGCGAGCAGCGTATTGAGCGGCACACCGCTTTCCGCCACCATTTCCTTGAAGGGGCGCCCGTCAAGCTCGTGGGCGATAAATACCTCACGTTGATTCGGCGGCAACTCATCGAGCGCACCCTGCAAGGCCTCGAGCAATAGAGCGCGAGCGTAGAGCGCTTCAGGACCCGCATCGTGCGCTGGCAGCGCGAGGTCGAGGCGATACGCACCATCGGCATCGTCCTCGGCCTCGAACGGATCAGTCAGCGGCTGCTCTCTCTTCTTGCGAAAGCGATCGATGATGCGGTTGCGTGCGGCACGGAAAAGCCACGCACTAGCCTGTTCGATTGGAGCAGGGAGCCTGTAAGCCCGAACGAATTCGTGGAAGACATCCTGCAGGATGTCCTCGGCATCATCCGGGTCGCGTATTCGACGCCGGATGAAATTGACGAGCCTCGTGCGCTCACGCACCACCGTTGCGGTGATGTCGGTGTCTCGGTCGGTCATCGGGTACGAGGTGGGCGGTTCCATGCGCCTGAAGACGTTTCAGGAGTGCAAATATTGTGGCCAGCGCCAAAAAATGTTTTCTTGCGCGACTGCCGGTTCATTCGTCGCACGACCGATATTGCACGTCGAACCGCCGCGCCGATGCGAGCCGTTATCCCATGCCCGATGTCATGCCGAAAGTAGCTTTCCGGAATTCGGTGAGCGTCCCGTCCCCGAATGTCAGCCGGGTCCGTCACTCGCAGCCGCCAGAAGTGGCACGACCAGATCGCTGATCGGCGTAGGGATACCATGCGATCGACCGCGTCGCCGCACGACGCCGTTTCGGCAGTCCCATTCGAGCGGGCGACCAGCCTGTCGGTCCGCGAGGATCGAAGTGCCGAGGTCGGTCGGGTAGCTCTGGAATGCTTCGACGAGCTCTTGTGGGACCTCGTCGCCCAGCGTCGCGCCCTCTGCCCGGGCAACCTCGAGACATTCCCGCAAATAGGCTAGGGCCAGCCCGGCAATATCGGCGCGGGAGTACATGCCGGCACGACGACCGGCGAGAACCATCAAACCGGCGACCGCGTTCTGTAAAAGCTTGCGCCATGCGACGGAGGTGAAATCGGCCGTTAAATCGACCGAACAGCGCGTGCCTCTCAATGCCGAAAGAACAACGCTGCTCTCTGGCGTGTCTGGCACCGTAAGGCGCGCCTTGCCCCGTAGCCAGACCGAGGCGTCAGGTTCACGTTGGGCAGGAAACCATACCACCGAAGGTAGGACTGGGCTGCCGGGCAGGTAAGGGGCGAAGAGCGTTTTCTGTTCAACGCCGTTTTGCAACACGCAGACAACGGTCCTGTTACCGCACAGGGCAGAAAGCCACGGCGCTGCCGCGTCCACCTGTGTTGACTTCACCGCGACAAAAACCAGGTCGAACGTGTTTTCGACCTCAGCCGGATCGGTTCGCACAGGCCCCGGCACCGCGATGCGACCGCCGTCGAAGCGCAGCTCCAGGTGTTCGTGCGCTGAACGGCCGCAAATGGTCGGTGTGCGTCCGACCTCATGAAGGACCGCCGCCACGGTCGTGCCGATTGCACCCGGCCCAACGAGGGCGATCGTTGGATTTTCCGACATCGTCATTACGTCCTCCCAATCGTCTGTGCTGGTTCGACAGCATGCAGCCCCTACGCATCATCTCGCAATTTCGTGCGTGGCGTGGCTGCCCAGACGGGCATCATCGATGCCCCGAAGACGACTCATTGAAGAAGTTCTTCGTTCGTACGCGCCGGCCTCAGCTTTCCTCGGAAAGTCGATAGGAACCGTTCAGGTTCAGCAGCGAGCGCTCGGCGAGGTTGGCGTACAACGCGCGCACGCCGGCATTGCCCGGAGCGGGCGCGACGGCGCCAGATACGACTCTCTATCAACTTGAGTACACGCGCTGCAAGACGCCTTGGAGCGCTGGCTGACAGATCGCCACCGCGATCGCCGTTAATGGCTTGCGCCGTGCGGTAACCCTGCATGTCCGCCGGCTCCGGCCGGAGCGGCGGGCACAGGAGCAGGAGCAGCGGCGGCGGGAGCAGAAGCAGCGGCGGCCGGAGCAGAAGCTGCAGCATCAGCGGCAGGACCCGAGGCGGCAGCAGCAGGCGGCGCTTCGATAGAAGCAGCGCTCGAAGTGGCGGCCGCGTCCGACGCAGCGGGTGCCGCAGATTCATCGCTGCTCTTGCTGCATGCTGCGAGGGCCGTAGCCGCCAGCAGCGACGCTATGACGAGGGATTTCTTCAAGATCACGTCCTTCTATTAAAGAAGAGCCCGAAACGTCGGCGACGGCTTATCGCGGAACGAGAACTCGGTTGCCCAGGAGAGGACTCGCGCTTTCTGACTAAATGAATGATTGAAAGGGAATTATAGCGGCCTGGTGTAGCAAGATAGCGGCCGGGCACGCACCGATGTACCAGTTCGGACCGACCAAGCACTCTTACGCGAACGTTGTAGGCCGGCCGCTACGTGTAAATGAGGATACGTGCCACTGCTTATGCGTATTACTATTGGAATGCCCTGGTGCTAGGTTGAACGGTAATCCCTAGCTCGCGCGATACTCCGTTGATATCGATCCGACCCACAGCGGCTGGTCCCACGGCGGTATACGCTTCCGAACACGAAGGCAACGATGCAGCCCCCTTTCGCTAAGCTGACTAAAGCTGTCGTCATTTTCGTCACCGCGTTTTGCGGCAACGTGGACGCCACGGTTCCCAATCGAATCTTGGACGAAGCCGTTCAGGTGAACCCTTCCGACTCACCCGTCGCGGGGAAATCGGAGCGGCGCTCAGCGGGGCGCGTACGCGGTGTGGTTGCGGTATCGCATAGTCAGCGTAAGGAAGGGATGGATCGCGGACGGGCCGGGCAAGCCCTGGCGGACGATAACCGCGAGTTTCTGACCGCTCCTTTCGATCATTACATGATGCCGCACACGCTATTCGGCGCCGGGAGCATCGCCCTGAGCGCGTTGGGTGCCGGCGCTCCTGTTTTCGTCGCGCGTTCTTGAAGGGAGCGGGCATCGAGTCAACGTGCCATATCGTCCTTGCGAGACATCTCGACCAATGCTGACTGCGTTCGGACAGGATTTGTATTTTGCCGATGGGCCAGCGGCATCGTTCTATGGATTTCCATACCCGACCCGCATGGCGGTCGTGCGGCTCTCGTCGGGCAAGACATGGGTATGGTCGCCAATCGCGCTGACGGAAGATTTAGCCGTCGCCGTAGAGGCAGTCGGGCCGGTCGCGCATATCGTCTCACCGAACAAACTGCATCATCTCGCGCTCTCGGCGTGGAAGATGCTCTGGCCTGAAGCGAGCGTCCATGCCCCTCCGGGGCTCGTTCGAAAAATGAAAGGGTTTCGCTTCGATGCCGAACTTGGCGACGAGCCGGACCGACAATGGATCGACGACATCGATCAAGTTGTGTTTCGCGGATCGTTTGCCATGGAAGAAGTAGTGTTCTTCCATCGCGTATCACGCACCGCCATCTTCGGCGACCTGATCCAACGCTTTCCCGATGAGGTGGCCACGGGGTGGAAAGGCACACTCCTGCGGCTCGACGACCTCGTCGGACCGCACGGCAGCACGCCGCGCGAATGGCGACTGAGTTTTCTCTCGCGTGATGCCGCACGCGCCGCTCGCCAAAGAGTGCTCGATTGGAAGGCCGAGCGGCTTCTGATCGCTCATGGCCAATGCGCGGAAAGTGGGGCAACGCATGTCATTGCTGAGGCGTTGCGCTGGATTTGAAACGCGCTGGCAGCGCGGCGGTAGAGAATTGGACGCAGGTCCGCAAGTCGTATTCCGCACGGCAGCCGTTGCTGAATCTGAACAATGCAGCTGTGAGTCCGCCACCGTTCGTCGTTGAGCAGGCGGTCATCGACGCCTACCGCTTCATTATAGAAGTCGGCGTCGGGCTCGCACTCCTGGTCGGTTTCCGCACCCGCCCGTTCGCGTTGTTGTTGGCGGTCTATACGCTCGGCACCGCGGTGATCGGCCATCATTATTGGTCGATGTCGGGCATGACGCGCTTGGAGAACATGATCAATTTCTACAAAAACGTAAGTATCATCGGCGGTCTCGCGTTGCTCGCCGTGAGTGGTCCGGGCAGATATTCAATCGATCGGGAATGAGGCATCCGGCCGGCGGCGGCCCTCGTTCGGAAGGAGGAAAGCCAGCTCATTGACGCGGGGTCGACCGTACCGCCGTCCACGCGACCTTGCAGCGTGGGGGGATATCTCCAGTGTTCTGTCCCGGAAATAGCTTTGCGTACACGCCCGATCTTTTCGAGGATGGAATCGGCGGTGGGCGCCGCAAAGCGCAAGCGGATCAGAAAAGAGGCGGCACTGCACGTCGGGTCGGCTATCATGCCAATCTTCTCCGATGTAGCTCCTTATGATTTCCGTCCGTAATCTCACGCTGCGTCGCGGCGTTAATGTCGTACTCGACCGCGCGTCCATCACATTCACCCCCGGCGAAAAGATTGGCCTTGTCGGCCGCAATGGCGCCGGCAAATCGTCCTTCTTCGGCCTTCTCAACGGAACGCTGCACGAAGACAGCGGCGAGTTCTCGATTCCCGCTGCGTGGAAGATGGGCCAGGTCGCGCAGGAGATGCCGGAGACCGAGCAGAGCGCGACGGACTTCGTAATCGAGGGTGACACTGGGCTGTTGGCCGCACAGACCGAAGCAGCCGCCGCCGAAGCCAGCGACGACGGCATGCGCATGGCGCACGCCTACATGGCCCTGCACGACGCCGGTGCACACGATGCCCCTGCACGTGCCCAAGCGCTGATCCTGGGCCTTGGCTTCAGTGCTGTGCAGCTTAGCCAGCCGGTCAACAGCTTCTCCGGCGGCTGGCGCATGCGACTGCAACTGGCGCGCGCGCTCATGTGCCCGTCCGACCTGCTGCTGCTCGACGAGCCGACCAACCACCTCGACCTCGACGCGCTGGTCTGGCTGGAAGCCTGGCTCAAACGCTATCAAGGAACCTTGGTGGTGATCAGCCACGATCGCGAATTCCTCGACGCGGTGACGCAGGTGACGGTGCACGTCGACAACGCCAAGCTCGTGCGTTATGGCGGCAACTACAGCAAGTTCGAAGACATGCGCGCCGAGCAGATCGGGTTGCAGCAGGCCGCGGTGGCCAGGCAGGCAGACAAGATCGCGCATCTGCAGAAATTCATCGACCGATTCAAGGCCAAGGCCTCGAAGGCGAAACAGGCGCAGAGCCGGGTCAAGGCGCTCGAACGCATGGAGAAGATCGCCCCTGTGCTGGCCGATGCGGAGTTCAACTTCGAGTTCAAGGAGCCCCTCAACGTCCCGAACCCGCTGTTGTCGATGCTGGACACGAGCTTCGGCTACCCGGCGCCGACCGGCGCGCTGCCGGGTACGCCGCCCACGGTCATCGTGCGCGGCATCAGCCGTTCCGTGCTGGCCGGGCAGCGGATCGGCATTCTCGGTGCCAACGGCCAAGGCAAGTCCACGCTGGTGAAGACCGTGGCGCACGCGCTGGCGCCGATCGCCGGCGAAATCAGCGAAGGCAAAGGTCTGAACATCGGCTACTTCGCCCAGCAGGAGCTCGACGTCCTGCGTCCGCTCGACACGCCGATGGAACACATGATCCGCCTTGCCAAGGAGACGCCGGCGCAAATGCGCGCCCCCGGCCAGAGTAGCACCGAACAATCGCTTCGCACCTTCCTCGGCACCTTTAACTTCAGTGGCGACATGGTCCATCAGGCGGTTGGCACGATGAGCGGTGGCGAAAAGGCGCGGCTCGTGTTGTGCATGATCGTGTGGCAGCGCCCGAACCTGCTGCTGCTCGACGAGCCGACCAACCACCTCGATCTGGCCACACGCGAAGCGTTAGCCATGGCGCTCAACGAATTCGAAGGCACGGTGATGCTGGTCAGTCACGACCGGGCCCTGCTGCGCGCGGTATGTGATGAGTTCTGGCTGGTCACCAGGGGCGGCGTCGAGCCCTTCGACGGCGATCTGGACGATTACCAGCAGTTCCTGCGCGACGAAGCCCGTCGCATGCGCGAGCAGGCTACCGCAGAGCAGAACGTCATCGTCTGAGTTGCCGTAGGCAGGCGTTGCATGGGAGGCGAAGCGCGAACGTTCGCCAACGTCTTGAGCATTCGCGCAGACAGGCGTGCTCCAATGCAAAATATCGGCGCCAGTAACAGTCCTCCATGACGACGTTGCGGTGCGCCTGCTTCTCACCGTCCTAGCAGACATTCGTGGATGTCCGATCACTGATCTACGATCAAATCGAACGGCGCCGAATTCACTGCGACGAGACATAAGCCGTATCAGCGAATACAGCCGGGATCGCGAAGGCGAGCCTGATGAAGAAGCGTCCATGCATGTGTGAGGCCGTCGCATCTTGCCCACCGGCAGCAGCGTTGCGTGAAATCAGCACTATCAAGATTTTCTTTCTAATCGTCAGATATTCATTGCTTGTTGGTGGGCCTTCCCCATTTGAGAATGTGATCGGGGACGCATGCATAAGGGCAGATCACAGCCATGCGCGGGCGAAGGGCACGTTGCTCCTGATCGGAACTCGCAGCGGCAACGTCAAGTGTTCCACCAGCTTGTAAGCGATCGATCGAGCCTTTTGCAAATCAGTCGCGGCATTTCCCCAAAAGTTGTAACTACGCTCCGAAGGCCGTCGCCCATGGCTGGCTTTGGCGTGCCTGTTAGAGCGACATTCAAGTTAGGAGAGAGCGTGAACCATCAGGTAACTACACCAATAGCAGCCTTCGTGCTGCGCGTCAGCCTCGGCATTCTGTTTTTGGCGCACGCCGGGCTAAAGATCTTTGTCTTCACACTGCCGGGTACCGCGGAATTCTTTCAGTCGATTGGTCTACCTGGTTTCATGGCGTATTTGATTGCACTGCTGGAAGTGGTGGGTGGTGTAGCGCTTATCGTCGGGTTCTACGCTTCTTGGTTTGCGTTACCTCTTGCGCTCGACCTGCTAGGGGCAATCGTTACTGTTCACGGCAAGAACGGCTGGCTATTCACCAACAAAGGGGGCGGATGGGAATACTTGGTTCTGTGGATCGTCGCGCTCGTCGTGCAGTTCTTGATTGGCGACGGGGCATGGTCGGTGAAGCCCTCGCAATGGAAGCCAAGCCGTGCTTGAACGATCGGTGTAGAGAGGGGATGCGGGCGACTTGACCGGCTACACGTTCAATCTGCTGTCGCAAGGCGGATGGCCATAAGGCTCGCGCAGATGGTGAGCCATTCGATTGCTAACTTAGTCTTGTTAATCGACAAGAATTCGTCGCTTGTTTTGCACGATTCAGGCGCACAACAATGTCTCATCTCGAAGACATATCGGCGATACGAGCCAAAGGAGCGGAGATGTTGAATTCCGAATTGCACCGCAGTTTGGCGCATGAGCTGCACGATGCCGAACGCAGCTGCATGCCAGTGCGGCAATTCTCGCAACGCTATCCGGAGATGTCGATCGCGGACTCATATGCAATCCAGCGCGCGTGGATGGCGATCAAGCGGGAGGAAGGTCGCAAGGTGATCGGTCACAAAATCGGTCTCACGTCACGCGCGATGCAGATCTCGGCGCAGATCAGTGAACCCGACTACGGCACGTTGCTCGACGACATGCTTGTCGAGGATGGAGGCGAAATCGAGGCATCTCGTTTCATCGTGCCGCGGATCGAGGTCGAGTTTGCATTCATTCTCAGCAAGCCCTTACGTGGACCCTCAGTCTCCATGTTCGACGTGCTGGAGGCCAGCTCCTACGTTTTCCCCGCGCTCGAGCTGATCGACGCACGCACCGAGCGCATCGACGCGGTGACCAAGGAGCCGCGCAAAGTGCTCGATACGATCGCCGATAACGCGGCGAACGGAGCAATTATTCCAGGTGGCCGTCCTGTCAAGGTCGATGCTTGCGACCTGCGTCGCGCGGGCGCTCTTCTGTATAAAAACGGCGTCGTCGAGGAGTCGGGATTGGGCGCGGCGGTGCTGAACCATCCCGCGAACGGCGTCGCGTGGCTCGCAAACAAGCTCAGTCAGCACGAGGAAGGGCTGGAGGTCGGCGAGATCGTGCTCGCCGGCTCATTCACGCGTCCCGTGGCGGCGTGCGCCGGTGATGTGTTCCACGCGGACTACGGCAGCCTGGGAAGCATCTCCGTCAGGTTCGTGTGAAGGAGCGGGCCTTGCAGACTCCGGAAAATTCATTCAAGCGCGCACTTTCGCAAGGTGAACCGCAGATTGGACTATGGCTCGGGTTGGCGGATGCGTATGCTGCCGAGCTTTGCGCGGGCTGCGGGTTCGACTGGCTGCTGATCGACGGCGAACATGCACCGAACGACCTGCGCTCGATCCTGCATACGCTTCAGGCGGTTGCCGCGTATCCGACGCATGGGGTTGTCCGCATTCCCGTGGGCAATCCCGTGCTGATCAAGCAGGTTCTTGAGCTGGGCGCGCAAACATTGCTGGTGCCGATGGTCGACGATGCCGAGCACGCACGGAAATTGGTGCAGGCAATGCGCTACCCGCCACGCGGTATCCGTGGGGTTGGCAGTGGGCTTGCACGCTCGTCGCGCTGGAATCGGATTGGCGACTATCTGACTTGCGCTGATGAGCAGAACTGCCTGCTCATCCAGGTCGAAAGCGTGACCGCGCTCGCCAATCTCGGTGAACTCTGCACCGTAGAGGGGGTGGATGGCATCTTTATCGGCGCGGCCGATCTGGCGGCTTCAATGGGCTACCTTGGCCAGCCGGCGCACCCGGAAGTTCGCGCCGCTGTGGAGCGGGGCATCGAAACCGTGGTGTCCTCCGGCAAAAGTGCAGGGGTGCTTTGCACTGACGAAAAACTCGCGCGGCAGTACCTCGACATGGGCGTGCGGTTTGCCGCGGTCGGCATAGACACGACGCTGCTGGCTGGGACAGCGAGCGCCCTGGCGTCGCGATTCAAGGGAAACGCCGTAGCGCCAGGCAGAGCGGGCAGCGTCTACTGATCATTCGCGATGCTGAGCTGTTAGCTGGAATGCATTTCACCTGACGACATTCAGCGAAATTTATGTCTCTGAGAGGAACAGTAATGAACGAACGTTATTTGGAAGTTGCAGGCGTGAAGGTGTCGCCCGACCTCTACGTCGATGGCAAGCGCATCGCCTGTACTACCACGTTCGAAAACTTCTCCCCGATCGACCAGCGCTCGCTGGGGATGATGTCTGAAGCAGGACCGCAGGAGGTCGATGCGGCGATTGAGGCCGCGCTGCGTGCGTTCCCGGCCTGGGCCGCGTTGGGGCCGGAGAAACGGAAAGCTTATCTCGATCGCTTTGCACAAGAGATCGGTAAGCGTGCCGACGAATTGTGTGTACTCGAAAGTAACGACGCTGGCGTTTTGCTCTCGCGCATGCGGCATGGTGTTGTACCGCGTGCCATGCTCAATCTGACGCATTTCGCGGCGCATGCGCTGACGCTGCAGGACCGCGTGATCGATACCGCGCAGGCCACCCATCGGGTGCGCCACGACCCGGCGGGCGTAGTCGCGATCATCACGCCGTGGAACTCGCCGTTGATGCTGGCGACCTGGAAAATAGGCCCCGCATTGGCTGCCGGGAACACGGTCATCCTGAAGGCGCCGGAATGGGCGCCGCTAACATCATCCCTCCTAGCCGATTGTGCCGATGCAGCTGGATTGCCGCCTGGGGTGTTCAATCTGCTGCAAGGCTCCGGCGCAAACACCGGCGCGGCGCTCGTCGCCGATCCGCGTTTGTCGCGCATATCCTTTACGGGCTCCGTACCTACCGCTCGCAAGATCGCGCAAGCCGCGGGAGCGAATCTCGTACCCTGCAGCCTCGAACTGGGCGGCAAATCGGCTTTCATCGTGCTTGAAGACGCGGATATCGAGCAAGCTGCCGCGACCGGCGCGCTCATGTATCGGAATGCCGGTCAGGTATGTCTTGCGGGTACTCGCTTTCTAGTCCATGAGCGAATTCGCGACACGTTCGTCGAGACGATGCGCATGAACGTCGCCTCGCTCCGAATCGGCGACCCGCGGGAAGAGGGCATCGAACTTGGCCCAATCATTCATCCGCGCCAGGTCGATCGTGTCCAAGGTTTCGTGCAGCGCGCCGTTGACGCGGGAGCCCGGCTACTTTGGGGCGGTCGAGCCCACCCCTACGGAGCCCAATACTTCGAGCCGACCATGCTCACCAGCGTGCAACAGCGCGACGAGATCGTGCAGCAGGAAGTGTTCGGCCCCGTCCTGACGTTGCAAACGTTCACAGACGATGGCGAAGTCGTAGCGCTTGCGAACGGCACGGACTACGGCCTGGGCGGCGTGTGTTACGGCGAGACGCAGCACGCAGCGGATGTGGCAGAGAAAGTCCGCACCGGGTTTATCTGGGTTAACAGCTTCGGTATTCGAGATCTCGATGCGCCCTTCGGCGGTGTCAAGCGTTCTGGGATCGGTCGCGAGGGCGGCGACTGGAGTTTCGAATTTTTTTGCGACGTGAAGGATGTGATGCTGCCGAAGCAACCGTTTCGCGCCAGCTTCAGCCATCGGTAAGTTCAGCGACAAACTGGAGAAAGGAATGGGTCAGATCGTAGGCGCGGCGGTGGTGTCGCACCATCCTGGCTTGATGCAATGCGAGGAATTCCGTGTCTTGCAAGGCGCAGGGACGGACTCCGACCTGATCGGAGGCTACCGGCGCGTACTGGATCGGATTGCCGCGGCCGAGCCGGATGTCATCGTCATTTTCGACTCGCATTGGTTCACGACCGGCTATCACTTGATCGATGCCGGCACCGGGTACAAAGGAACCTATATCTCGGACGAGATGCCTTGGTACCTCTACGGGGTACCGTATGACTATCGAGGGCACCCCGCGCTCGCCCGTCTCGTCGAAGACGTTGCTCGCGAAAAGGGTGTCCGTTCAAGGGCAATCGCAAATCCGGAACTTCCCCGCCACTATCCGACGATCAACGTCATCAAGCAAATGCAGCTCGAGGCGTGGCCGATCGTGACTGTGAGCTCGTGCCAGAACTGCGAGCCGCGACATTTTCTCGAGTCCGGCGCAGTAATAGGCGAAGCCATTCAACGCAGCGACTTGCGCGTCGTGCTGCTCGCCTCGGGGGCGCTCAGTCACAAGTTCAACGGGATCGACTGGAAGCCGAAACATCCTCGCATCTTTCATGAGAGCAATGTGTTTAGTGAGGAATACATTGCAAGCGACAGGCGCGCTATCGACCTCATGGCCGGGGGACGGCACGACGTTATCCTGGAAAATTGGGATCGTGACTATCGCAGGCTGCCTTGGGAGGCTTTCGGTGCGCATTACCTCCAGATGATTGGGGCGATGGGCGGCACTGCGTGCCGAGCGCGGGGCGTGGCGTTGTCCGCCTACGAGAACGCTCGTGGCACCGGCAACATCCATGTCTGGTTTGGCGATATCGATCACGAGTGAGGGCCACGCGCATGCAATTCGAATATCCGTACGCGAGCCTGCCGGCGGTGTTGCAGGGGCCGCGCGAAGAGCGCCGTCACGTTGTGGTTGGCGGAAGCCCGTACTGGGGCACGTTGATTGAAGCGGGGGAGCACGACGGTCTATTACATCTCGACGATGGCCGCACGGTCGATCCCTCATCTTTGGCGCACCTTCCGCCTGTATCGCCGAGCAAAATCGTCGCCGTGCATATTTCGTATTCGTCTCGCAGCTATGAGACTCGCAACAAGTCTCGGCCAACCGAGACACCGACGTACTTCACGAAGCCGCCGACATCGCTCAATGGCCACAACGGCCAGATCTTGAAGCCTGCCGACTGTCAGTATCTGAACTATGAGAGCGAATATGCGGTAGTGATCGGCAAGACCTGCCGCAACGTGTTGCCCGATGAGGCATGGGACTACATCGCGGGTTTTTGTCCGGCGCTCGATATGGGATTGCAGGACTTCCGCGACACCGATCAGGGCTCGATGCTGCGCGTCAAAGGCGCAGACACGTTGTTGCCGATCGGCCCTGGCATCGTGCGCGGCGTGAATATCTTCGAGCAGACACTGCGCACTTACCGAAATGGTCTGGTGGTGCAGGAAGCGCATATTGGCGAGGAAACGATCTGGGGCCCGCACTACGTAATTGCCGATCTCGCGCGTCACATCACGTTGCTTCCGGGTGACGTGATCCTGATGGGGACTCCATGTCATTCCCGATCGGTCGATCCTGGCGACATCGTCGAGTGCGAAATTACCGGCATCGGACGTCTCAAGGGAACCGTAACGGCGATTGCTGCGCCGCGCGCGGCAGCGCTGGGCGTCGGGCACGCGCCCACCGACAGTGCGGAGGTACGGCGCGTTGCGTTCGGATTCGATGAACGCGTGTCGGCGTATTTGAAAGATAACTATCGCACCGCGGGGAGCATGAAGCCGGGTGCGATCAAGGTGGAATCATGAAAATCGGCATCGTAGGTGCAGGCGCGATAGGCGGCTTGCTGGGCGTGTCGCTCGCGCAGGTCCAGGACGTCGATGTGTCGGTGCTTGCGCGAGGTGCGACCCTCGACGCGATGAATCGGCACGGTTGGCGTCTGCTTTCAGGCGGCGAGATGCGTACCGGCGCAGTCCGCGCCGACGCCGACCCCGCCGCACTCGGCCAGCAGGATGTGTTGATCGTTGCGGTTAAAGGACAGGCGTTGCCGAGTCTTGCATCGGCGCTCCGCCCCATGATCGGCGCAGACACCATCGTGCTGCCGGCAATGAATGGTGTGCCTTGGTGGTTTTGCAAAAAGATCGCGCAGTTCGATGGATACCCGCTGGAATCCGTCGATCCGGGTGGAAGGATTGACGACGCGATTTCGTTCGAGCACGTTCTCGGATGCGTCGTTCACGCCAGCGCGTCCACTCCCGAACCCGGAATGGTCGACCACAAAATGGGCCGTGGTCTGATCATCGGCGAGCCGTCAGGCGGCAGCAGTGCACGCGTCGATGGACTCGCTGGCGTACTACGCGCCGCTGGTTTCGACGTGACCGTGTCGGCCAATATCCGTCATGACATCTGGTACAAGCTCTGGGGCAACCTGACGATGAATCCAGTGTCGGCCATGACTGGCGCGACGATCGATCGTCTGCTTGGCGATCCGCTGGTGCGCGAATTCTGCTCGGCGGCGATGCGTGAGGCTGCGGAAATCGGCAGACGAGTGGGTTGTGTGATCAATCAATCGCCAGACGATCGCCATGCAGTCACAGCGAAGCTCGGCGCCTTCAAGACCTCGATGCTGCAAGACGTGGAGGCGGGGCGGGCAATGGAGCTCGACGCGATCGTCGGTGTCGTGCATGAGATCGGGCGTCGACTCGACGTCCCGACGCCCAGCGTTGACGCGTTGTTCGGGCTTTCCCGCCTGTTTGGCCGCTCTCACGCTCTTTACTGATGCGAGAAGCCGCTGATCCGCGTCGCTGTTTTTCCACACTGGAGTCAAATGATGTTCTCGAAAGTTGCTGCCTATGCGGGCGATCCGATCCTAAGTCTCAACGAAGATTTTCAGCGAGATCAGCGAACAGGGAAAGTCAATCTCACGATCGGTATCTACTTCGATGCCGCAGGGCGTGTGCCGGTGCTCGAATCCGTTCATCAGGCTGAGCACCAACTGCGGGAGGCGGCGGGTCCTCGGCCGTATCTGCCGATGGCGGGGCTACCTGGCTACCGCACGGGCGTCCAACGGCTTGTATTTGGCGAAGATTCTGCGGTCGTTCGCGAGGGACGAGTGGCAACCATCCAATCGCTTGGCGGCGGCGGGGCGCTCAAGGTCGGCGCGGATTTTCTCAAGAGCACCTTCGCCGACGCGAAAGTGTGGGTCAGTGATCCGACTTGGGACAATCACCGCGTCGTCTTCGAGCGCGCCGGATTCGAGGTTCGATCGTATCCGTACTACGACGCCACCACCGGCCGGCTTCGCTTCGACGCGCTGCTCGATGCAGTTCGCAACATCCCGCGTGGAGACATCGTTCTCCTGCACGCATGTTGCCATAACCCAACCGGCGTCGACCTGACGCCAGCACAATGGAGCCTGCTTGCCGATGCAATGCGTGCTGGCGGCCTTTTAGCGTTCGTCGATATGGCTTATCAGGGTTTCGGCGACAGCCTGGACGACGATGCATTCGCGATACGCGAGTTCGTTCGCCAAGAAGTGCCTCTTCTTGTCGCGAATTCGTTTTCAAAAAACTCCTCGTTATACGGCGAGCGGTGCGGTGGGCTAAGCGTTGTATGTGCGAATGCGGGCGAAGCGGATCGCGTCCTTGGCCAGCTCTGCAATGCGGTACGCGGCAACTACAGCAACCCTCCGACGTACGGGGCAAGCGTGGTGTTGAGCATATTGAATTCCGATGCGCTGTTTTCCATGTGGCGCCGCGAGCTCGAACAGATGAAGATGCGTATTGCCACGATGCGTCGATCGATCCACGATCATCTATCGGCGCGAATCCCTGGCGCGTCGTTGTCGCGATACCTCGAACAGCGCGGGATGTTTACCTACACGGGGCTGAGCCCTGAGCAGGTGGATGTTCTGCGCGAGACCCATGGTATCTATCTGGTCCGATCCGGGCGCATGTGCGTGGCGGGGCTGAATGAATCGAACGTAGCGATCGTGGCAGATGCGATTGCTGCCGTGATGAAGAGCTAGAGCGTGCCGCGATAACCGGGCAATACAGCACGCCGTCCCATTCGCGAGAACGAACCAAATGACATCCACGCATCAGCGCCCCCAACTATCGCATCTTGGAATCTTTACAGATCAACAGCACCAGATGCAGATCTTTTACGAACAGGTTTTAGGGATGTTGGTCACGGATGTCGGTATTGCGCAAAAATTCAAGCGCCGTATCGTCTTCATGAGTTCGGCGGCAAGCCAGCATCATCAGTTCGTGCTGGTGCAGCGGGAACCCGGCGACCCGCCGCGCGGTCCGCTGTTTCAGATCTCATTCAAGGTTGTGTCGCTCGATGACATTCGGAGTGTGCAGCGCCGTGCACGTGAACACGGAGTGTCTCATTTTCGGCCGATGAATCACGGCAATTCGTGGTCGCTTTACTTCGAGGATCCGGAGCGCAACACCATTGAGATTTATCTCGATACGCCATGGTATGTGGGACAGCCGTTCGCCGACGATCTGGATCTGGGCTTGACAGATGACGAGATCTATCGGCTGACCGAAGAGCGTGTACGTGACCTGGAAGGTTCATGCCCCGCCTCGGAATGGTCCATGGCGATGGCTACCCGATTGGACTATACAGGCGGCGTCCGGTGAGCAATTTCTCTATCCGGAAGCTCACCACCACGGTGGAGACCGTTTTTCACGATGGCGGCACTCGGGCAGTCAAGCCGCTACGCCTCGCGCTCGCCGCCGCGGTTATCGACAACCCGTACGCCGGTCGCTACCACGATGATCTATTGCCATTTCAAAAGGACCTGTATCCGCTTGCACTGCAATTGTCGAACACACTGCTGGAAGTCCTTGATGTCCACGCGAGCGAGGTTGAGGTATTCGGCAAAGGTGCAATCGTGGGAGTGGACGGTGAACTCGAGCACGCGGCAGCATGGCACAACCCCGGAGGTGCAGGCATTAAGGAGGTGCTAGGTGCACGAGGTTTCGTCAGCGCAGGGAAGATGATGGGTGCGCTGGGCGCGCGCTTGCAGATACCGCTCGTCTATATCAACTCCCCTTGGGTGCGCAGTCATTTCAATTCGATTGATCTTTCCATTTCCGATGCCCCGAGGCCGCGGGAGATCGTCTTTGCTTTGGCCGTCGGCACGGGTGGCCGAATTCATGCACGCCTCGGTGGCTTCACAGCGGCGCAGGCCGAAGCGGGCGAAGAGCCGCGATTCTGAAACAAACTGGTAAGGTGATCCGAATGAAATTTGTCTCGTACTCGATCGATGGCGAAGCGCACTACGGCGTCTTGAAGGACCGAAGCGTAATCGATCTTACGTCCCGATTGCCATATCGGAACTTCGTCGAATTCATTGCGAGCGGTGACGATCATCCGATCCAGGAGCTGTTGGAAAGCGAGCATGGAGACTACTTGTACGAGAATCTAAGGCTGCTGCCCGTCGTTCCGGAAGCGGGGAAGATTCTCTGTATCGGGCTGAACTATCACGATCACGTGGCTGAGGCTGACAGGAAGCTCGGCGGGCGCGAGACGCCAACCAAGCCTATGGTGTTCGCCCGCTTCGCTGAGTCGCTGACTGGACATCGCGAGCCCATCCGCAGGCCGCGCGTGTCGCACCAGCTGGACTGGGAAGCAGAACTGCTGGTTGTGATCGGTACCCGCGTGCCTCGCTACACCTCCACCGGCCGTGCTCTCGAGCACGTGTACGGCTATTCTGTGATGAACGAAGCTTGCCTTCGCGACTACCAGTTCCACACGAGGCAATTGACGCCCGGAAAGAATTTCGAAAACACAGGGGCGATCGGTCCATGGCTTGTCACAGCCGATGAAATCCCCGATCCGCAAAATCTCGACATCGAAATGCGACTCAACGGCGAGGTCATGCAATCGAGTAACACGGCCGATATGGTATTCAGCGTCGCTCAACTGATCGCGTACATCTCGGAGTGGTTGCCGTTGAATCCTGGTGACCTGATTGCTACCGGAACGATGGGTGGGGTCGGGTTTGCCCGCGATCCCCAGATATTTATGAAGCCGGGTGACACGGCCGAGGTATCAATTTCCGGGATCGGGACGCTGCGCAATCGTGTCGAGGATGAGGTTATCGGTGCCTGATATCGCAATGCCGAGCGAGCGCCGAACGCTAGATTGCATATGAATGGTGGCCTCAATTCGGAGCACTTCGACGTCACCGCCGGGGCCACGCTCGTTGCTCAAAGCCGCCGAAGGTGCGTTGAACGCGAGGTGACGTGCCTCGATCTCATCGGGCTTGCATAGCAGGCACCAATCGTCAAAATTTCCTTTGCAATTGAAAAAAATCGATTGATTGTCGATAGCGAGTGTTCATTTAAGAATGGCCGCCAAGGCAAGCGGATCATCATATTGGTCTTCGCTTAGATGAGGACAATACACGCTCAATCATCGCTGCGTTGAGCGTGTCTATCTACGCGTGTACGAGTCGATGTTCTGCTCGCCGCAATAAAAAATAAGCATTGCCGATCAAGAGACTTCCTTCAAGAAAGGAAGATATTTAGTGCGACAAAGGAGGAGATAGGTATGAACAAACGGAGACTTTCTCTTGCAACGCTCGGAGTGGCAGCTGCACTTGCGGCTAATTGTGCGTTCGCACAAAGTTCGGTCACACTCTACGGCATTGCAGATACCAGCCTGCGATATATAACTAACGCTGATGCCCAGGGGCGCGACCGAGTCTTCATGACCAATGGAGCCATTACTGGCAGTCGTTGGGGGTTGAAGGGTTCCGAAGATCTCGGCGATGGCCTCTCGACGGTGTTTCGCCTGGAGAATGGATTTAATGTTCAAAACGGCTCCTTCTCGTCCCCAGGCACCGAGTTCAACCGCATGGCGTACGTCGGGTTGTCCAGTAGCCGATACGGCGTTTTGACTTTTGGTCTCCAGAATACGCCGCTCTTCGACCAACTCGGCGATATATACGATCCCTTGACGGTCGGCAACTACAACCAGACCGAATGGCTGCCCGTCGCACTCAGCGCGGGTCTGCGCAACAGCAATTCAGTCAAGTACAACGGAAAACTCGCCGGACTGAACGTGGAGGGTATGTATGCCTTCGGCGGCGTGCCGGGCAGTTTCGGCGCTGGCAATATGTATGGGTTCACGGTGTCGTATACGCTGGGTGGCCTGTCATTGGACACGGGGTACCAGCAGAACAGCGATCAGAGCAACAACAAGGAGCGAGTGGTCAATGTCAGCGCGCTGTACTCGATCGGCAAGGTCAAGGCATACCTTGGGTGGCTGCACTCGCAGGACAACACTGGCAACGTCGACTTCCTGATGTTCGAAACAGGCGATGTCAGCAATTTTGATCCCGCCATAAAGACGCGAGCGAACACGAACCGGATCGATGATGGCTTCTACGCAGGCGCCAGCTGGCTCGTCACTGCGCCTTTGACGTTGACGGTGGCTGCATATTATGACCGCATGCGGAACGCCTTGAGCAGCGACGGAACTCTCGGGCGCGGCAACCGCTATGCGCTAGCAGGGGTAGCCGAATACGCGCTGTCCAAGCGCACGGAAGTCTACGGCGAGGTCGACTATAACCACGCGAATGGTGCAGCGACGGTCGATATCCCTAGCAAAAATAGCCAGACAGGAGTCAGCATCGGGTTCCGAACGAGCTTCTGAGCGGCAATAGCGCTATTCGGAAGTATGGTGAACAAAGGGTTTTGATCATGCATTGCAATTACATAGCGGGCGAATGGGTGTCGGGAGCGGATGCGGCTTCGAACATCAACCCATCGAACACGCGCGATACCATCGGCCTGTATGCGCGTGCCAGTCGCGAACAGGCCCAACAGGCGGTGGCCGCAGCCGAGGCTGCCTTGCCGGTGTGGTCGCGAACGACGCCGCAGCAACGCTTCGATGTGCTCGACGCGGTAGGTACTGAATTGTTGGCACGCCGCCAAGAACTCGCAGACCTGCTTGCACGCGAGGAAGGAAAAACCCTGTCCGAGGCAGTCGGCGAAGTGACGCGCGCGGGACAGATTTTCAAGTTCTTTGCCGGCGAAACGATGCGTGCATCGGGAGAATTGGCGGCGTCGACGCGCGCGGGAATGACGGTGGAGATGACCCGCGAGCCTGTCGGAGTCGTCAGCATCATCACGCCATGGAACTTTCCGATCGCAATTCCCGCTTGGAAAATAGCGCCAGCACTCGCCTATGGGAACACGGTCGTTTTCAAGCCTGCCGATCTCGTACCAGGGAGCGCATGGGCGCTTGCGGATGTGCTTAGCAGGACCGCGTTGCCGGCGGGCGCGTTCAATCTCGTGATGGGACGAGGGAGAGATATCGGAGGTGTGCTGCTCGACGATGCGCGTGTGAGTGGCGTAAGCTTCACTGGATCGGTCGCGGTAGGTCGTCAGGTCGCACAGTCATGCGTAGGCAGGGCTGGGGCAATGGCCAGGTTCCAACTCGAGATGGGCGGAAAAAATGCCCTTGTCGTACTGGACGACGCTGACCTGGACGTGGCGGTCGAGTGCGCGACTAACGGAGCATTCTTCTCCACGGGGCAACGATGCACCGCGTCTTCACGGCTCGTCGTGGCCGAAGGCATCCACGATCGCTTCGTCGCGGCGTTGATTGAGCGGATGAAAAGGCTCGTCGTTGGGGACGCACGGGGCGCTGAGACGACGATCGGTCCCGTCGTTGACGCGCAGCAACTCGCTCAGGATATCGACTACATCGCAATGGGTCGGGCGGAGGGTGCACACGTGGCGTACGGCGGTTCGGCTATCGATCCCCATCCGAACGGCCAGCCCGGCTTCTATCTGCAACCTACGCTCTTCACCGAGACCAACAGCACGATGCGGATCAATCAAGAGGAGATCTTCGGGCCGGTCGCCAGCGTGATTCGGGTCAAGGATGCGGACGAGGCTCTGGTGGTCGCCAACGATACACAGTTCGGGCTTTCCGCCGGCGTTGTCACGACCTCGCTCGGTCACGCCGCGCATTTCAAGCGTCATCTTCAAGCCGGAATGGTGATGGTCAATGCGCCGACCGCCGGGGTGGATCCGCACGTGCCTTTCGGCGGTCGTAAAGCGTCGAGCTACGGCCCGCGCGAACAGGGGCGCTACGCTGCCGAGTTCTACACTACAGTCAAGACGGCTTACGTCGCTGCTGGAGAGAGGGACGCGTGACGAAACCTGTAGCCACTCCCTACGTGACAACGGACGCAACTGGACGAAATCGGGAGGCGGCCCTGCGTACCCGGGTTGCCCGATGTTCCCAGGATATGGCAGATTCTCGTATTCGACAGCCTCGGTGACGACCCATGCCACTAACACGGATTACGCTGCGTCAGCTTGAAGCCTTTCTAGTCGTGGCCGAGCAACGAAGCTTTGCGCTGGCCGGGGAGCGCATGGGGCTGACGTCTTCCGCCGTGAGTCAAATGGTCGGGGAACTGGAAGGGTTGATCGGTTTCCGCTTGTTCGACAGAACGACGCGTCGCGTGTCTCTGACGAGCGCGGGGCAGGACTTTCTTAGTTCGGCTGAGTCGGTGTTGAGGCACGTCCAAGCAGCGGAAACGGCGGCGAGTGACCTCCGCAATCAAGCGGCGGGAATTGTCCGAGTCGGCGCGCCGCTTGTGCTCGCAGCCACAGTATTGCCCGCCGCGATCAAGGCCTACTCATCGAAGTGTCCGAAGGTCGTCGTACGCATCCGGGATACGCCCGTCGAGGCGCTCGTCGACCGTGTGGCAAACCGCGATGTCGATCTTGCACTGGGCCCTAATCGACCGACTGGAGGTGCTGTTGAATCCTCGGTCGCGTTCGAAAGTCCATGGGTCATGTGGTGTCACTCCTCATTTCCGTTTGCCTCGCGCGATCCAGTCACATGGGCGGAGCTACGCGAAGCGCCATTGGTCGCGGCAGGACGGGACCACGAACTGAGCGTCGAGCGGATGCGCAGCAATGCGCCGCCTGAAACACGAATCGTGCCGGTAGACGTCGTCGATAATGTCACCACAGCGCTTGGCCTCGCTGCGCAGGGGTTGGCGGCGACGCTAGCTCCACAATATGTCGGCTTGCTCGCGAAGTCGTTCGGTCTCGTCATGAGGCGCGTGGTTGAACCCGAGACGATCCGACAGATCTGTGTCTATCACCCCGTCGCGCGCGCCAGTTCACCGGCAGCTGAGGGCTTCCTGGCGTTTTTGACTGAATGGCTGCCGAACTGGCATAACGAGTTAGTGTCCTCCGAATTTGGGCGCGGCGCGCCAACGTAGGGGACTTCAACACACTCTTCTGCGCTTCGCGCATTGCGGAGCAATATTTCCATTTCCGCCACGCGCGCATTTCCGCAACGCCCAGGTCTTCATGTCTCGCCGTTGCACGGCCGTCGACAACGTTATGCCGGGAAGCACAGTTAGTGCGCTCTCCAGCTTGAGGCAGTGCGTCCACACAGATCCATAATGCGGCGCTCAGTGCCGCTGAAAGTGCTCAAGGTAATCAACGCAGTCCACGAGCATCTCGCTGCTTAATTATCAAGTTTGTCTTAACAAGTCGACAGAATCGATTGCTTGTTGAGCAGCGATCGCTAGCCCAGAATCCGTCCGAACGACATGTAAAAGCGACCGCGTAATGCGTCGCCCGGAGACGCGCCTTCACAGAACGGAGACTGATTGAGTATGAAAGCCACATATCGAAAGCTAATGCCTGCCACTGCGTTGGCGATGCTGCTTCTGGCGGCGAAGACGAATGCGAAGGCCGACGAGGTGATTCAGATCGGCCAAGTCGGACCGCTGACCGGGCAGATCGCTCATCTTGGAAAGGATGAGGAGAACGGCGCACGCCTCGCAGTCGAAGAGATCAATAAGAAGGGGCTCATGATCGGCGGCCAGAAAATCATGCTGCAGCTCGATGCGCAGGACGATGCGGCTGATCCGCGCACCGCCACCCAAGTGGCGCAGAAGCTCGTCGACGACCATGTCGTCGCCGTGGTCGGTCACCTCAATTCTGGGACGTCGATTCCGGCGTCCAAGATTTACAGCGACGCAGGTATTACGCAGATCTCACCGTCGGCTACGAATCCGCAGTACACGCTCCAGGGTTTCAAGACGGCATTTCGCGTTGTTGCGACGGATGCGCAGCAGGGCCCCGCGCTCGCGAAATACGCGAAGCAGCAAGGCGTAAAGACGGTAGCGGTCGTCGATGATTCGACAGCCTATGGGCAAGGTCTCGCGAATGAGTTCGAAAGACAAGCAAAGGCCCTTGGCATCAAGGTGCTGTCGCACGACGCAACGAACGACAAGGCTGTCGACTTTCGGGCAATCCTGACCAAGATCAAGGGTGAGAATCCCGACGCAATCATGTATGGCGGGATGGACGCAACCGGTGGTCCGTTTGCGAAGCAGGGCAAGCAACTCGGCTTGAGAGCCAAGGTGTTCGGTGGCGACGGTCTCTGTTCCGAAGATCTTGCGAATCTGGCGGGTTCGGCAACCGACGAGGTGGTGTGTTCGCAGGCTGGTATGGCAATCGAGAAGATGCCCGGAGGCAAGCAATTCGAAAACAAATACATGGCGCGCTTTCACCAGCCGATCGTGCTCTACGCTCCGTTCACCTACGACGCGGTGTACATCATCGTCGATGCCATGAAGCATGCCAATTCGGTCGACCCGGCGAAGATTCTCGCGGCCATGCCAGCCACGAACTATAACGGCGTGATCGGCAACGCGCAGTTTGACGAGCACGGCGACTTGAAGCACGGCGTGATTTCTCTGTACGGATACAAGTTGGGCAAGCGAACGCTGCTCGACCTCGAACAGATGTAAGCGACGTACGCATAGGTCTTTCATGCAACGACAGGGCGGGGCTGCGCGGCCATGCGGGCGGGAATCGCCGAGTCGCGCGCCCGCCGAATCGAGATCTACAAGAATGGACATTTTCATCCAGCAGATCGTTAACGGGCTGGTGCTTGGCAGCGTATACGCCATCATCGCGCTGGGCTACACGATGGTGTATGGCATTCTCGGCATCATCAACTTTGCGCATGGCGATGTGCTGATGGTGGGCGCGATGGTGGCGCTCTCGGCCATCACGGTGCTGCAGAATCATTTCCCCTGGCTCGGCCATGTCGCCACGCTCGTCATCGCGCTGATCATTGCGGCGATTGTCTGCGCGATGGTCGGGTATGCGATCGAAAAGATCGCCTACCGGCCGTTGCGGCGCGCGCCTCGTCTCGCCCCGCTGATCACGGCGATCGGCGTGTCGATCCTGCTCGAAACCCTCGCGATGATGATCTGGGGGCGCAACCCCCTTGCGTTCCCGCAGCTGCTGCCGACCGATCCGATCAACGTGATCGCCTCCGGTCCGAACAACCCGGGCGCCGTGATCTCGGCCACTGAAATCACGATCGTCGTCGTTGCGTTCCTGACGATGGGCGCGCTGCTGCTGCTCGTGCACAAGACGAAGCTCGGCCGCGCAATGCGCGCCATCGCGGAGAACCCGAACAACGCAAGCCTGATGGGCGTGAACCCGAATTTCGTGATCTCGGCGACCTTCATGATCGGTTCGGCTCTGGCCGCGCTGGCGGGTGTGATGATTGCATCGGAATACGGCAACGTGCACTTCTACATGGGCTTCATCCCTGGCATGAAGGCGTTTACCGCCGCTGTGCTGGGCGGAATTGGCAACCTGGGTGGCGCGATGGTGGGCGGCGTGCTGCTCGGACTCATCGAGCAACTCGGTGCCGGCTATATCGGCAACCTCACGGGCGGCGTGTTCGGTAGTAACTATCAGGACGTGTTCGCGTTCATCGTGCTGATCGTGGTGCTGGTGTTCCGCCCGTCGGGTTTGCTGGGCGAGCGCGTCGCGGATCGTGCGTAAGGAGCAGAAGATGACATCCATTCGTCCGATCGAAACGTCGCCCCCGCTCATCGAGGAGCGCAAGAGCGCAGAAACGCGTGTCGCGGGCGTACTTATCGCGATTTTCGTCGCCATGGCACCGATGCTTATTGGCGCGCTTGGTGGCCCGTACTGGGTGCGTGTACTCGACTTCGCGATGCTTTACGTCATGCTCGCGCTGGGCTTGAACGTCGTAGTCGGCTTTGCGGGCTTGCTCGACTTAGGCTACATCGCGTTTTATGCTGTGGGCGCTTACACCGCGGCGCTGCTGACCTCGCCCCACCTGTCGGCACAATTCGACTGGATCGGCCGCATTTACCCCAACGGCCTGCACTTCTCATACCTCGTCGTTGTGCCAATCGCGATGGGGCTTGCTGCGCTGTTCGGCGTACTGCTTGGCGCGCCGACCCTACGTCTGCGCGGCGATTATCTGGCCATCGTGACGCTCGGCTTCGGCGAGATCGTGCGGATTTTCATGAACAATCTCGATCGCCCCCTGAACATTACCAACGGTCCGCAGGGGATTACAGGCGTCGACCCCGTGCACCTTGGGGGCTTCAGCCTCGCGAAGTCGCATACGGTTTTCGGCTTTCGGTTGTCGTCGGTTGTCCTCTACTACTACTTGTTCGTGTTCTGTTCGCTGCTCGTGATCTGGGTGTGCACGCGACTGCAACATTCGCGCATCGGTCGCGCATGGGCCGCGATCCGCGAAGACGAGATTGCGGCTAAAGCAATGGGCATCAACACCCGTAACGTAAAGCTGCTCGCGTTCGCGATGGGCGCTTCATTCGGTGGGCTCTCAGGCGCCATGTTCGGCGGCTTCCAAGGGTTCGTTTCCCCTGAATCGTTCACCTTCTGGGAATCGGTTGTCGTGCTGGCGTGTGTGGTGCTGGGCGGCATGGGCCACATCCCTGGCGTGATTCTCGGCGCGGTACTGCTCGCGGTCTTCCCCGAATTTCTGCGCTCGACGATGGGGCCCCTCCAGTACTGGCTATTCGGTCATCAAATTCTCGACACTGAAGTGATTCGTCAGCTTCTGTACGGCTTGGCGATGGTGGTCATCATGCTGTATCGCTCTGAAGGTCTGTGGCCGGCGCCCAAGCACGAGGACGAGATTGCAAGGGTAGCGAGACGCAACAGCAAGAAGCCGGTGCGCGCATAAGGACAGTGGGAAGACTCAAATGAGCAACAACATTCGACTGTCCGTGAAGGGCGTGAGCAAGCGTTTCGGCGGCCTGCAGGCGCTGTCGGACGTCGGCCTGCAGATCACCGAAGGCGAAATCTACGGTCTGATCGGCCCGAACGGCGCCGGCAAGACGACATTCTTCAACGTGATCACGGGGCTTTACACGCCGGATTCGGGCGAGTTCAAGCTGGACGGCGAAATGTACACGCCGATGGCCGTGTACAAGGTCGCGAAGGCGGGGATCGCGCGCACGTTCCAGAACGTTCGTCTGTTCGGCGGCATGACAGCGTTGGAAAACGTGATGGTGGGCCGGCACGTGCGCACGAAGCACGGCCTGCTCGGTGCCGTATTCCAGACGCCGGCGGAGCGGCAGGAAGAGAGCGAGATCAAGGAACGCGCGCTTGAGCTGCTCGAGTACGTCGGCATCGCACAGTACGCGGACTACACGTCGCGCAACCTGTCGTACGGTCACCAGCGGCGTCTGGAGATTGCCCGTGCGCTCGCGACCGATCCGAAGCTGCTCGCGCTTGACGAACCGGCCGCCGGCATGAACGCGACGGAGAAGGTCGAGCTCACGAGGCTGCTCGACAAGATCCGCGGCGACGGCAAGACGATCCTGCTGATCGAACACGACGTGAAACTGGTAATGGGCCTGTGCAACCGGATGACGGTGCTCGACTACGGCAAGGTGATCGCCGAAGGTCTGCCACACGACGTGCGGCGCGATCCGAAGGTGATCGAGGCTTATCTGGGTGCGGGGGGCCACTGATGGCTACGACAATGTTGAAAATCAGGGGCCTGCAGGTCAACTACGGCGGCATCCAGGCAGTGAAGGGCGTCGACATGGAAGTCCAGCAGGGCGAGCTCGTCACGATGATCGGCGCCAACGGCGCCGGCAAGACGACGACCATGAAGGCGATAACGGGTCTCAAACCCTACTCGGCCGGCGACATCGAATACATGGGTCAGTCGATCAAGGGCATTCCGGCACACGAACTGCTGAAGCGTGGCCTGGCGATGGTGCCGGAAGGCCGCGGCATTTTCGCGCGCATGTCGATCGTCGAAAATATGCAGATGGGCGCGTACCTGCGCAACGACAAGGAAGGCATCAAGAAGGACGTCGACCGCATGTTTGGCTTCTTTCCACGCCTGAAGGAACGCGCGTCGCAGCTCGCGGGCACGCTGTCGGGCGGTGAGCAGCAAATGCTGGCGATGGCGCGCGCGATCATCTCGAAGCCGAAGCTGCTGCTGCTCGACGAGCCGTCGATGGGTTTGTCGCCGATCATGGTTGAGAAGATTTTCGAAGTGGTGCGCGAAGTGTCGAAGGAAGGCATCACGGTGCTGCTCGTCGAGCAGAACGCGCGGCTTGCCTTGCAGGCTGCGAATCGCGGCTACGTGATGGATTCTGGCACAGTGACGATGTCGGGGGACGCGAAGCAGATGCTCGACGATCCGAACGTGCGCGCAGCGTATCTCGGTGAATGAGAGAAAATTGACGCCGCGCTTTCGGCTGCGCTTCGACGTGACACGCCCGCCAAAGAAGACGTGGCGCGCCGTACGATTCAACGCCTATCTCCGGCGTAGCACTTTAGCCGCCCTGGAACGTTGCAAGGAATAGCTGCAGGCATGCGCCCAGTTGCGGGTTGATGTAACCACCTTCCTGAACAAGCAGCGTGGGAACATTCAGGGCAGCTAACAAGGACGCTGCTTTTGCGAAGCCGTTATTCGTTAGCTGGAAAGTCTTCATCGGATCGTGTATCGACCCGTCAAATCCTAGTGAAATTACAATAGCGCCCGGATTGAACGCCATGATTCGTTGGACCACCTGGATAACTGCATTGAGCCAGACTTCATCTCCAGTACCAACGGGGAGCGGCATGTTGAGATTGAAACCTTCGCCGGCATCTGCGCCAATTTCATCGTCGTAACCGGCATAGAACGGCGCGCGCTGCGAAGGGTCTGCATGAATGGAGCAAAAAAGAACATCGGAACGGCGATAAAAGATGTGCTGAGTTCCGTTTCCATGGTGCACATCCAGGTCGACGACAGCCACTTTTCCGAAGCGCTTCGTCAATTGTTGTGCCGCGATCGAGGCATTATTTAGAAAACATACACCAGACATCATGTCAGGGAAGGCATGATGACCGGGAGGCCGGCATAGCGCGTAGACCTGTTTTGCGCCCTCACCGAGCGAACGCGCACCATTGAGCGCGACGCACGCGCTGGCGAAGACAGCCTTCCACGTATCTCTTGTGATTGGGCACGAGGTTGAATTACTGTACCAACCGAGCTCGCCAAGAAGATTTTGGGGTTTGCGCGACATCCTATGCGTAGGATGTACGTTTGGCACTGCGTCGGGGCCAAACTCCGCTTGTTTTTCCCAACGCGAGTAGACCGTCTTGAGAAATTCGACGTAGGCCGGATCGTGGATCTCTAAAATCTCGTTCAGGCCGCTCAGTTCTGCAGACCTTACGTCGTGCCCCGCATGAGTCACGATGTCCAGGAAGATCTCGTAACGTTCTGCCCTGTCGACTTGCGGGATGTATTTTCCGCCGCGAAATACACGCTCGGGGTCGTGCAGAGCCTGGTCCTTGTGGTGAAAAACTAGCATCCGAATCCTTATCGCGAGTTTGGAGCCGAGTACGACAGCGTCAGGCGTTATCCCACGCAGGCGCCCACGCCACCTTGCTGACTCGTCCGTCGGGACGAGCGAGCGCGGCGATGCGGCGCATTTCGTGTGGCTCGAGCGCGAAATCGAACACGTCGATGTTTTCGCCGATCCGAATCTCGTTTGACGACTTCGGCACTGCCGCAACGCCGGGCTGCTGGATGAGCCAGCGCAGCAAGATTTGCGACGGCCGTTTCCCGTGGCGCGCCGCGATTTCGGCGATCAGCGGTTCGTCGAGGAGCCGCCCGCTGCCCAGCGGCGTATGCGCGACGAAGGTGATTCCGTGACGCGCGCACGCGTCAAGCACCTTCCGCTGGTCCAGATACGGGTGGTATTCGCACTGATTCACCGACAGCCGTACCGGCGATAATTCCACCGCGCGGTCGAGCCAAGCCACCGGAAAGTTCGACACGCCGACTTGGCGCGCAAGTCCTTGATGATGCGCATCGGCGAGCGCGCCGAGTTGCTCGTTGAGCGGCACGTCGGGATTCGGCCAGTGAATCAGCAATAGATCGACGTAATCGAGTTTCAGCTCGGACAGGCTTCTTTCGAGCGAACGCTTGAAAGCCGCCGTGCGCAGTTCCGTCCACCAGACTTTCGTGGTCACGAACAGATCATCGCGTGCGATGCCGCTTTGCCGAATGCCTTCGCCGACCGCGGCTTCGTTTTCGTAGCGCGCGGCGGTATCGATGTGCCGGTAGCCCTTTTCGATCGCCGTACGCACTGCGCGCACGCCCTCGTCGTGTGTCGATCGCCATGTACCTAAACCGATCGCGGGCAGGTGAAGTGTCGTCATGGTCGCGTCGATGTTCGTCGTCATGCGGGCAGCGTGTCGTTCAAGGCAGCCTGCACACGCTCCACGATCTCGTCGGCCTGTCTACGCGTCGTGATCAACGGCGGCGCGAAGCCGACGATATCCGTCCCGAGCGCGCGTATCAACAGACCATGCTTGCGCGCCGCCGCAACCACACTTGCGTTGATGCGGCGCTCGGGCGCGAACGGCGTGCGCGACCTCGGATTTTCCATCAGTTGAATCGCCATCAGCATTCCGACGCCGCGAATGTCGCCGACGTTGCGATGCGCACCGAACATCGTCCTTAAGCGCTCGAGAAGATACGCACCGACTCGATCCGCGTTGTCGACGAGCTTTTCGCGCTCCATGATGTCGAGATTCGCAAGCCCCGCGACCGCGCCAAGCGGATGTCCCGAATACGTCCAGCCGTGACCCATCATCCCGTGCTCGCGCGATCCGCTCATCAGCACGTCCCAGAACGCCTCGCCGACCACAACCGCGGACATCGGCGCATAGGCGCTCGTTAGTCCCTTCGCGAAAGTCAGCAAATCGGGCGCGATGCCGAAGCGCTCGGAACCCGTGCGTGCTCCGAGGCGCCCGAAACCGCATACGACTTCATCCGCAATCAACAGAATGTCGTGGCGGCGTAAAGTGGCGTGCACCGCGGGCCAATAACCTTCGGGCGGCGGCACGATGCCACCGGTGCCGTTCATCGGTTCGGCGATGAATGCGGCGATCGTGTCGGCGCCTTCGGATTCGATCAACGCTTCGAGTTCGGCGATGCATTGCGCGGTGAAGTCCGCTTCGCACACGCCAGGGGCAGCGTTGCGGTAGTAATCCGGACACATCGCGCGCACCACGCGATCGAAGGGCGAATCGAAATTCGCATGGTAGGCCGGCAGGCCCGTCAGCGCGCCCGTGACGATGCCCGAGCCGTGATACGCGCGATCGCGTGCGATGATTTTCTTCTTGTTTTTACGGCCCAGAATATTGTTGTAGTACCAGACGAGCTTGATTTGCGTTTCGTTCGCGTCCGAACCCGACATGCCGTAAAACACCTTCACCATGCCCGGCGGCGCCCAATCCTCGATCAACCGTCGCGACAATTCGATCACAGGCTCGTTACCGCTGCCGACGTAGGTGTGGTAGTACGACAGCCGCTTGCATTGCGCGGCCATGCGATCGGCGATTTCTTCGCGGCCATAGCCAACGTTGACGCAATACAGTCCGGAGAATCCGTCGATGTACTCGCGCCCGTCGACGTCGGTCAGATAGATGCCGTGCCCTTTGTCGAGGATGAAGCCGGGCAGGGCGCCGGTTGCGTGATCGTTTGCGTGCGTGCCTGGATGAAAAAAGTGACGCCGATCTGTTTCGTGCAGCGATGTCATTGCTCACCCTTCAAAAACGCGTTTGACCGGATGCCGCGCGTGCACCGCCTGCCGTCAAAGGAAAACCGGCAGGCCGCGCGCATCGCAGCGGCATCGGCGAGGGGCGTCAGGCCGCGCGCTGTGCCTCGATCAGTTGCGGATACTTGGCCGCGACTTCGGCGAAGATCTCGCCGATCGCCTGACCGCCCGGCTGCAGACGGCCGTCGGCTTCCCATGCATCGAATGTGTCGAAGATTTTGTGCTTGAGGAAGTGACGCCATACCACCGGCACCGCCGCGAGGATCTCCGTCAGCACCGCGTAGCGTTCGCGGGTCCAGCGCGCCTCGTAGGCCGTGCGCGCCGCTCCGTAATCGAAGTGCCCGACGGGGCCGGCGGGCGCTTCGGCCGCGAGCGCGGCGCGTTTCGCCTGGGTCTTGTCCGCATCCACTTCGCCGGCGTTCAGCACCACGCCGTACAGCGTCAGCGCATCGGCTTCGCTCAAGTAGCCGCGCAGAACATCGGTGGCGACCCTCTGCGGATCGCGCTCGTACGGATTTCCGTAACCGCCGCCGCCGCAGCCTTCCAGGCGGATCACGTCACCGGGGCCGCACACGACGAGATCGGTGACGCCGAGATCTTCCGCGCGCTCGGTGTCCGGATTGCGCGTGAAGCGCGAATTCGATCCCGCCTTGCCGCCCAGCACGCCCCATGACGCGAAGCGCGAACGGTCGCGATTGCGTGCCGTGACCAGCGTGCCGGGCGAGAACACCCGGAATTCCATGACCGTGCCAAGGCCACCGCGATAGCGTCCCGCGCCCGCGCTGCCCGGCACCATGCCGTACTTGAGGATGCGGATCGGCACTTCGGCTTCGTTGATCTCGACCGGGGTGTTGCGCAGAAACGCGACGTTCGCTCCCGATGCGTCAGAACCGTCCGCGCTGATCATGCCGCCTGCGCCGCCGCCCACCGGACCGATGGCGGCGATCACGGTACGGCCGTCGCTATCGACCGTGCGCACGTTGAGAATCGACATGCCGCCCGCTGGGCACGCGGGCAGGCGCTCGGGGCAGACCATCGAGAACGCGCCGAAGGTGACGTTCTGCGCGACCTTGCAGGTCAGACTGCGCATGCCGACCGCAGCGGGCGGCACGCAGTTCATGATCGTGCCTTCCGGCAGCACGCAGCGCGCGACCTTCAGCATGCCCGCGTTCAGCAGCAGATCGGGATGCAGCGAATAGAGCACGTAGTTCAGCCCGACGAGGGCGAGCACGTGCCGCTCCTTGCCGCCGGTCGGCATGTTCAGCGACGAATTGAGCTGCGGATCGCTGCCCGTGAAGTCGAGCACGAGCGATTCGCCTTCGACCTTCAGGTTGAGCGCGACGCGTAGCGGCTTGCCGTTGACCGAATCCTCGTCCGCGTATTCGGCGAAGAAGTATTCGCCGTCGGGCATGGCGGCGACGATCGCGCGCGCCTGTTCCTCCGAGTAGTCGATCATCGCGTGCATGCCCGCCTTGAAGTCGTCGACGCCGAAGCGTTCGATGATCTCCAGCACGCGCCGCTCGCCGGTCATCAGCATCGCGATCTGCGCCTTCAGGTCGCCGCGATTCTGCTCGGGGGCGCGCACGTTGATTGCCATGTGATCGAGCAGCGTTTCGTCGAGCACGCCGGCACGCATGATCTTGGTCGGCGCCCAGCGGATGCCTTCCTGATAGATCTCGGTGAGCGTGCGCGACAGCGAGGCTGGCACCGCGCCGCCCATGTCGGTGTTGTGAATATGGCCGCCCACGTAGCAGACGATCTCGCCGTTGTAGAACACCGGCTTCCACATCATGACGTCGGGCGTATGCGTGGCGACGTAGCCGCTATAGGCATCGTTGGTCATGCCGATGTCGCCGGGTTCGTAGTGATCGATCGCCTCGATCACCGAGCCGAAGTCGAGGCCCGGATACCAGGTTGCGCCGAGCGTCTTCGGCGACGCGAAGGTGAGGCCTTCCGGCGTCATGATCGTGCAGGAGAAATCCTCGGTTTCCTTGACGAAGGCCGAATGCGCTGTGCGCATCAGCGTATGCGCCATGCTTTCGGCGGCCGCCACGCAATAATTGGCGAAAATCTGCAGAACGGATCGGTCGAATGTCATTGTCTCAGTCCTTCGAAAGTCATCTGCGCTCACTGCAGCGACAGCAGCAGGTTGCCGTATTCGTCGACGACGGCTTCGCAGCCGGGCAGCACGCAGGTCGTCGTATCGTCCTGCGCGATGATCGCGGGGCCGTCGAAACGGTGGCCCGCCAGCAGCGCCGAGCGGTGATAGAGCGGCACGGTGCGCCATGCGTCGTCCAGGTAGACGTCGATCATCGCCTCGACGGGCGGTGCGCCTTCGCCCACGGCGATCTTCGGCATTTCGGGCTTCGGCGTGGGCAGGCTGATCACGAGGCGCAGGGCCACGACCTGCACGGGCGACGCGGCATCGCTGTGGCCGTACAGGCGGTGATGTTCGCGATGGAATGCGTCGGCGATGGTCGCCATGTCGCCGTTGCGGATCGATTGCGGGTCGAGCGGCGTGTCGACTTCGAACGACTGGCCGCGGTAGCGCATGTCGGCCGACACCGACATCTCGGCGCCCTTGTCCGAGCCGGTCTCGCTGACGATCCAGTCGCGCGCCTGCTTTTCGAGCGTGGTGAGATCGACGGACAGTTTGTCGAGCGAGGCGGCGTCGAGCGGGTAGTAGGTGGTGCGCACGAAGTCGTTTTTCGTGTCGGCGATCAGGCCGCCCAGCGCGCTCAGCACGCCCGGCGTGGTGGGCACGACGAGATGCTTCATGTTCAGCGCGCGGGCGAGGAAACCGCCGAGCATCGGCCCGGCGCCACCGAACGGCATCAGCGAGAACGTGCGCGGATCGATGCCGAAGCGCGACACGATGCGGCTGACGCCGCCGTACATGCCGGACACGGCGACATCGATGATCGCCGCGGCGGTCCGATGCACATCCAGCCCGAGGCGCTGGGCGAGCGGCTCGATCGCGCGGCGGCTCGCGTCGACGTCGACCTTCACCGCGTTATAGCCGAGCGACGCGCGGCCGAGCACGCCGATCGCTGCGAACGCGTCGGTGATGGTAGGGCGCGTGCCGCCGCGGCCATAGCACACCGGGCCAGGATTCGAGCCGGCGCTCTCGGGGCCGACCTTCAGCACGCCGAAATCGTCTACCCAGGCGATCGAGCCGCCGCCGTCGCCGATCGACGACACGGATACCGACGGAATGTGAATCTGGAAGTCGCCGATGTATTCGCCGGTGGCGTACTGCGGCTTGCCATCGACGATCAGCGCGACATCCGCGGTCGTGCCGCCGATGTCCAGGCTCATGCAGTCCTTGATCTTGCAGATGCCGGCCAGATACGACGCGCCGATCACGCCGGCGGCGGTGCCCGACAGGATCATTTGCACGCAGTTGCTCTTGCCGTTTTCGGCGCTCATCACGCCGCCGTTGGACTTGGTTACCTTGAGATCCGCGCCGACGCCGCTCTCGGCGAGCGCGGCCTGCAGGCGCGAGAGGTATTGCGAGACACGCGGCTGCACATAGCCGCCGATCGTGGCGGTGACGGTGCGCTCGTATTCACGGATGATCGGCCACACTTCGTGCGAGCACGACACGAAGAATCCGGGCGCGGCCTTTTCGATGATCGCCTTGACCTGCTGCTCGTGCGCGGGGTTGCGGTACGAATGCAGCAGCGAGATGACCACGCCTTCGCATTGTGCCGCCCGTAGCGCGGCGAGCGCGGCCAGCACGCTGGCTTCGTCGATGGGTGTTTCCTCAGTGCCGTCCGGACGCATGCGGCCATCGACGCCGATCACGCGGTCGCGCGTGACGAGCGGATCCGGGCGGCGCGACATCAGGTGATACATGTCGGGGATCTTCAGGCGCGCGATGTCGAGCACGTCCTCGAAATGGCGTGTCGTGATGAGCGCGAGGCGCAGGCCCTTGCGCATCACCACCGCGTTCACGCCAACGGTCGTGCCGTGCGTGAAGTAGGTGACGTCGCGCGGGTCGATGCCGAAACGCTCGCGCAAGCCTTGCATGCCGTCGATCACTTCGCTGCCCGGCGAGTCCGGCCGCGAAAAAACCTTCAGTGTGCGCGTGGTCCGCGTCTCGTCGTCCAGCACGGCGAAGTCCGTGAACGATCCACCGATGTCTACTCCGATTCTCAAGCCCATTGCCTTCCTCTGCGTTTCTCTAGGTAAGCCTTGCGACGCTCGCGCGTCTGCGGATTGGCCGTTGCATTCGCTCTTGCTGTGTGCCACAATACGGCACGCCGTGCTTCAATGTGGTACGAGTTGGCAAGTTAGCATGCGCGCTTGTCGATCGCAAGGAATCAAAAGATGAACAGCCTCCTGAAGAGCATCGAGATCATCGAGACCATCTCGCAGCATCAGCCGATCGGAGTCAGCGAACTCTCGAAGCTGCTGAACATGCCGAAGTCGAGCGTGCAGCGCGTGTTGATGACGTTTCAGGAAGCGGGCTGGCTGCGTCAGGCCGGCAGCGAAGTGACGCGCTGGGAGATCGGCGCGCGGGTAGTGGGCGTGCGGCCCAGCGCATTGAAGGGCGGCGCATTGCAGAAAGCCGCGCGCCAGCCGATGCAGGACCTGTGCGACCTCGTCAACGAAACCGTTCATCTCTCGATCCCGGACGGCACCACGGCGATGGTTCTCATCGAGGAAACCGAGTGCAAGCAGCACGTCCGTACGGCGTACTCCATCGGAAACGTGTCGCCGTTCCATGCGACCGCCAACGGCCTAGCGATCCTCGCGCACATGACCGGGGACCAGATCGACACGATCCTCGGGCGCGATCTGCCGAAGTACGGCGAGCACACCATCAACGATCCCGCGCTGATCCGCAAAGAGCTCGAGCGCGTTCGCACGCGCGGCTATTCCGTCAATCTAGGCCAGTACCGCCACCAGATCTATGCCATCGGTGCGCCGATCTTCGACGGGAACGGCGTCGCGGTGGCAAGCGTGTGCTTTTCGATGCCCGGCTCGCGCTTCGAAGCGGACCGGATCGAGGAATGGGGGCGTGCGGTCAGGAATACAGCCGACGAAATCAGCGGCGCGAGCGTCGGCTAAGCACCGGCGCTGCGAGAGCGGGCGGCGGTGCTGCCCGCGCGGCAGACCGGTCCTGCAGCACGCCGTCAGCCGCTGCTTTCCCTGAACGCGTCGGCGAAGGACTTCGCCAGCATGTTCATGGGAATGTTGAGCGGATAGACGACGTAAGTGGAGAACTCGATGCGCTTCGAGAACGGCAGGATGGCGAGCTGGCTCGCGTATTCGCGCGCGACCAGTTGATTCATGACGCTCACGCCCAAACCGCACGCAACCATCCGGCAGATCGCCGCGGCGAAATGCGATTCGTAGGCGAGGATGCGCTTGTCTTCGCCGTCGATTTGACAGGCGTCGTCGATCCGCTTGCGCATCACGTCGCTCGATTTGAGCGACAGAAAGCGTTCGCCGACGAGGTCCGCCGGCGTGACCGTGCCACCGCGCTCGGCGAGCCGGTGATCGCTCGGCACGATGCACACCCCCCGGCTCTTGCGCGCCACCTCCGACGCGACACTCGTTCCGTTGAAGATCTCGGAGGCGATGCCGACATCGGCATAGCCGGTTGCGAGCCACTGGCACACGGTCAGCGAATCGGCGACCTGCAACGTGACGTCGACATCGGGATAACGCTGCGCGAAAACGTGAATGGCATCCGGTACGGCGACGATCGCCATGGATGGCACGGCCGCGACACGCAGACGGCCGCTGCCGCGTTTTCGAATGGATTCGGCTTTTTCCTCGAGCCCGCGCAGACTCGCGAACGTATGTTCGACGTCGCGGAAGAACACCTGGCCTTCGAGCGTGGGCATCAGCTTGCCGATCTGGCGTTCGAACAGCTTGATGCCGAGACGCCGTTCCAGTTGGCCGATGACACGGCTGATGTTCGATTGCGACGTGTGCAGATCTTTTGCGGCCTGCGTCATCGAACCCGACAACATGACCGCGCGAAAGGCCTGAACTTCGCGAAAATTCAGCATCGGGCGGGCCATATCAAAAATGTATGGCCTACGATTATATGCGTATTTGTCAAAGAAAATTGTCGTTCTTACACTCGCCGTAACTTGATGAAACGCCGATATGACACGCGCACAGCGGCGCTCATCCCATGGACATGACCGGGTCCCTATGAACGACATGAAGGGCGACACTTCACCTCACATCCCGGTTCCAAGCGGACACTTCATTGGCGGCAAACGCGTCGATGGCCGTGAGGAGCTGGAGGTCCTGCGCCCCTCCGATGGTGGCGTGATGGGCACGCTGCCCGACGCCTCCGACGATCTCGTCGATCAGGCCGTGTGCGATGCCCACCGCAGCTGGCTCGCAAGCGGCTGGGGCACGCGTGCGCCGCGCGAGCGCGCCCGCGTGCTGTCGCGCTGGGCCGACCTGATCGACGCGAACGCGGATTCTCTCGGGCGTCTCGAGGCGATCGGCTCGACCCGGCCCATTGCTGAAGCGCGCGCCTTCGATGTGCCGTTCACCGCGGAGTGCATCCGCTTCTTCGCTGAGTGCGCCGACAAGTTCGGCGGCGACGCAGTGCCGACGACGCACCACAGCCTGGGCCTCGTCCTGCCGGAGCCGTATGGCGTGGTGGCGGCCATCGCGCCGTGGAATTTCCCGCTTTCGATGGCTTCGTGGAAATGCGCGCCCGCGCTCGCGGCCGGCAACGCGATGGTGCTCAAGCCGTCCGAGCTGACGCCTTATTCGGTGATGCGTCTCGCCGAACTCGCGATCGAAGCGGGCTTGCCGGCGGGGGTGTTCAACATCGTGCAGGGCCGCGGTGCCGGCGCGGGCGCGGCGCTCGTGAGGCATCCGCTCGTCGGCAAGGTGTCGTTCACCGGTTCGACCCGCACGGGCGCCGCGATCATGAGCGAGGCGGCGCATCACGGCACGAAGCCGGTCACGCTCGAACTCGGCGGCAAGAGCCCACAAGTGGTGTTCGACGACGCCGGCGACATCGACGCGGTCGCCGGCCGCGTCGTGCGCGGGTTCACGTCGAATGCGGGGCAGGCCTGTGTGTCCGGCACGCGGCTGATCGCGCAGCGCGGCATCGCCGGGCCGTTGATCGAAGCGATCATCGCGAAGATCGACGCGCTGCGGCCAGGACCGACCTGGCGTGAACCGAGTTGCTTTCCGCCTATCATCAACGGGCAGCAGGCCCGCAACATCCACGCGGCGGTCAGGCAGACCATGGACGAAGGCGCAAGCGCGCTGTGCGGCGCCGATTTCTTCGAGCACGACAGCGAGGGTTATTACTACCGTCCGACGCTGCTCGCCGACGTGACGAGTCGGTCGCTCGCGGTGCGCGAAGAAATCTTCGGCCCGGTGTTGACCGTGCAGACCTTCGACGACGAAGAGGAAGCCCTCGCGCTCGCCGATCACGCCAGCTACGGCCTGGCGGCGGCCGTCCATACGCTCGACCTCGGCCGGGCGCTGCGGGCGACGCGCCGCATCCAGGCGGGCACCGTGTGGGTGAACCGTTTCGGCCGCACCTGGGACTTCATCATCCCGACCGGCGGTTTCAAGGGATCGGGCATGGGCAAGGATCTGGGCCGCCAAGCCTTCGAAGGCAGTCTTCGCTACAAGTCGGTACTCATCGATTTCTAATTCCGGGCGACGCGCCCCAATTGCCGAGGAAATAACATGTCGTTGTTCAAGCCCAAGTACATCACCTTCGATTGCTACGGCACGCTGATCTACTTCGAGATGGCGCCGGCCGCGAGCGCGCTCTATGAGGACCGTGTGCCTGCCGCGCGCATGCGCGCGTTCACCGACGCCTTCGCCGCTTACCGTCTGGACGAAGTGTTGGGTGCGTGGAAGCCGTACGAACAGGTGGTCGACAACGCCATCCGCCGTACCTGCAAACGCTTTGGCGTCGAATATCGGGAAGGCGACGGCAAGGCCATCTACGATCAGGTGCCGGGCTGGGGGCCGCACCCGGACGTGCCCACCGGTCTCGCCAAGGTCGCGAAGGAATTCCCGCTGGTCGGCCTGACGAATGCGTCGAACGTGCAGATTCCTCACAACATAGCGCGCATGGGCGCGCCGTTCCATGCGGTCTACACGGCCGAACAGGCGCAGGCGTACAAACCGCAGATGAAGGCGTTCGAGTATCTGCTCGACCAGTTGAACTGCGGTCCGGAAGACATCCTGCACGTGTCGTCGAGCTTCCGCTACGACTTGATGACCGCGCACGACATGGGCATCAGGAACAAGGTGTGGGTCAACCGCGGCCACGAGCCGGCCAATCCGTTTTACGGCTATACGGAAATCAAGGATATCGGTGGTCTTGCCGCCGTCGTCGGGCTATGAGACTCGAATCTTTCTGGCTGGCAACAGCGCCGCGCTTCGAGGCCGGCGCGACCGGCGACCTGCCGGCGCGTGCGGACGTCGTGGTGATCGGCGGCGGCTTCACGGGGCTGTCGGCGGCGCTGTCGCTCGCGCGCAAGGGCGTCGACGTGGTGCTGCTCGAAGCGTCGCGCATCCACGGCGAAGCCTCGGGCCGCAACGGCGGACATTGCAGCCCGGGCACCTCGCAGAGCCTGCCGGATCTGATCGGGCGCTACGGCGAGCAGCTTGCGAAGCAGTATTATCAGACCTACACCGACGCGGTCGATTACGTCGAGCAACTGGTCAGCCGCGAACAGATCGATTGCAGCTTCGTTCGTCACGGCAAGCTCAAGCTCGCCAGCAAGCCGAGCCATATGGCCGGCATCGCGCGCAACCACGAAGCGTTGCGCAAGCATCTGCTTTCGGATGTCGAATTGCTGTCGGCCAGCGACGTGCGCCGCGAGATCGCCTCGGATGCGTTTCATGGCGGCATGCTCGATCGGCGTGGCGGCCAGATGCACATGGGCCGCTTCGGCACCGGACTGGCGACGGCGGCGGCACGTCACGGCGCGCGCGTCTTCGAGCATGCGGCGGTCACGAAGCTCGTCCCGCTCGGCGGAGACCGGCACCGCATCGTGACGGCGAAAGGCGAGATCGAGGCAGGACGAGTGCTGCTCGCCACCGGCTGCTCGAATCATGGGCCGTTTGGCTGGTGGCAACGCCGCATCGTGCCGGTCGGCAGTTTCGTGATCGTCACGGAACCGATTCCGCAACTGCTCGACCGCGCGCTGCCCAACCGCCGCAACTACGTGACGAGCCTGAACTTCGGCAACTACTTCCGGACGACGGACGACGACCGGCTGGTGTGGGGCGGCCGCGCACAATTCGCGCGCAGCAATCCCGCTTCGGACCGCAAGAGCGGACGGATTCTGAAAGAGTCGCTGGACAAGCTGCTGCCGGATTTCCGCGACGTGCGCATCGAGTATTGCTGGGGCGGCCTCGTCGAGGCGACCGCGGATCGTCTGCCGTCGGCGGGCAAGCACGAGGGGCTTTATTATTCGGTTGCCTACAGCGGACACGGCACGCAGATGTCGACCTACATGGGCGACGTGATGGCCGATATCGTGATGGGCGGCGCGCGCGCCAATCCGTGGGCGCGTGAGGACTGGAAGGCCTTGCCGGGCTACGCGGGGCGCGAATGGTTCCTGCCCCTGGTGGGCGCGTATTTCCGCTTCAAGGACGCGATCTCATGATGCCCTGACAGCGGAGCGGTTGTTTCGAGCGCGATCCGGTCCGGCGTCTCGCAAAGCCGGACCGGCGCACCTGAATACCGAGGTTACCGAGGTGAAATATGAATCGCGTCGTGCTGCGCATGGTGAGCCGCCGCATCGCAATTGGTGCGCTCACGCTGTTTCTGGTTTCCGCGCTCGTCTTCTTCATGGCCAGCTTGCTGCCGGGCGACGCGGCCCAGATGGCGTTGGGCCAGTACGCCACGCCTGAAACGGTGGCGATGCTGCGCAAGGAGCTGGGGCTCGACGAACCGCTGCTGCTGCGCTTCTTCACGTGGCTCGGCGGGATGATGAGCGGCAACTTCGGGATTTCGTACGCGGCGCAAGTGCCGGTCAAAAGCATCGTGCTGGCGCGCATTCCGAATACGCTGATGCTGGCCGGCGCGGCGACCGCTACCTCGGTGCCGATCGCGCTGGTGCTCGGCATCGTCGCGGCGATGGTGCGCGGCACACTGCTCGACCGGGTGATCGGGGTCTTGACGATGTCGGTGGTCGCCGTCCCCGAATTCCTGCTCGCCACGCTCGCCGTGCTGCTGTTCGCGGTCAAGCTGCACTGGGTGTCGGCCGTGTCGGTCAATCCCGATGTGTCGAGCGTCGGCGAGTTCTTCAAGTCGTACAGTTTGCCGGTGCTGGTGCTGTGTTGCGTCGTGGTCGCGCAGATGGCGCGGATGACGCGCGCGGCGCTCGTCAACGAACTCGATGCGCCGTATGCGGAGATGACCGTGCTCAAGGGCCTGCGTCCGTCGCGCACCGTGTTGTGCCATGCGCTGCCCAACGCGATCGGACCGATCGTCAATGCGATGGCGCTGAGCCTATCGTATCTGCTCGGCGGCGTCATCATCGTCGAGGCGATCTTCTCCTACCCGGGGCTTGCCAGCACGCTGGTCGACGCGGTCAGCAACCGCGATCTGCCAATCGTCCAGTTCTGCGTGCTGTTCTTCAGCACCTGTTATCTGCTTCTGCTATTGCTTGCGGACATCGCTACGATCGTCTGCAACCCGAAATTGCGGTGACGCCATGACCTTCCTTCTTTCGCCGCGCCGGATCGGGCGCTTCTTCATGTCCCTGAGCGGGCTCGGCCGCATCGGTCTTTTCCTTTCGCTCGCGTGGGTCCTCATCGCCATTTTCGGTTCCTTCATCGCGCCTTACGGCATGATGGACATGAGCGGCGGGAAGGTGTTCGCATCGAGCAGTCTTGCATATCCGCTCGGCACCGACTTCCTGGGCCGCGACCTGCTGAGCCGCATTCTGTACGGCGCGCGCTATTCGATCGGGCTCGCGCTTGCCGCCACCGTCATCGCGAGCGTGAGCGGCACGCTGCTCGCGCTGGTGTCGACAGTGATCGGCAACTGGTTCGACGAGATCGTCTGCCGCATCGTCGATGCGTTACTCGTTACACCGAGCAAGATCCTCGCGCTGCTCGTCATCGCTATCTACGGTTCGGATCTGCGTGTGTTGGTGCTGACGGCTGGCGTCATTTACATGCCGGGCGCATTCCGTATCGCGCATTCTCAGGCGGTCGGCATCAATGCGATGGAATACGTCACGGTCGCGCGCCTGAACGGCGAAAGCGCCTTCCATATCGCATGCCGCGAGATCCTGCCCAACATGATTCATCCGATGCTGACCGACTTCGGCCTGCGTTTCGTCTACAACGTGCTGATGCTGAGCGGCCTGAGCTTCCTCGGCCTTGGCGTGCAGCCGCCGTATGCCGACTGGGGATCGCTTGTGCGCGAGAACCTCTCGGGTCTTTCTTTCGGTGCGCCGGCGGTGATCATGCCGGCGCTCGCGATCGCCACGCTGACGATCGGCGTCAACCTCCTGATCGACAGTCTGGCCGTGCGCAGGCGCGGCGGCGCACGGGGATAAGCCATGTCGACCGAATGTCTCGTAGAAGTTGCCAATCTGCAGGTCGTCGCACGTGGTGACGATGGCGCCGAAATACCGATCGTCAAAGACGTCAGCTTCTCGATCCGGCGCGGCGAAGTGCTCGCGCTGATCGGCGAATCCGGCTCGGGCAAAACGACGATTGCGCTGACGTTGCTCGGCTACGCTCGGCGTGGCTGCCGGATCGCTGGGGGGCGCGTCGGCGTCGGCGGAACGGATGTCCTGGCGGCGGCGCCTGCGGCATTGCGCGACCTTCGCGGCCGGCGGGTCGCCTATGTCGCGCAGAGCGCATCGGCGTCGTTCAACCCCGCGCTACGCGTCATCGATCAGGTGATCGAAGGCGTGTGCGTGCGCCGGCTGATGAGCCGCAAGGCCGCGCGAGAGAAGGCCGTCGGGCTCTTCCGCGCGCTCGCGCTGCCGTCGCCGGAGGCTATCGGCGAGCGTTATCCGCACCAGGTATCGGGCGGTCAGCTGCAACGGCTGATGGCGGCGATGGCGCTGATGTCGGACCCCGAAGTCGTGGTGTTCGACGAGCCGACCACGGCGCTCGACGTGACGACGCAGATCGAAGTGCTGCGCGCGTTCAAGCGTGCGATCGCACAGTTCCATATCAGCGCGGTGTATGTGTCGCACGACCTCGCGGTGGTGGCGCAGATTGCCGATCGCGTGCTCGTCCTGCGCAACGGGGAGATTCAGGAAGAGGGCGTGCTCGGACAGATCATCGATGCGCCTGCGCATCCATACACGCGCAGCCTGCTGGCCGCTGCCGAGCCGTCGTGCCGCCTGACAGAGGAAGACGCCGATCAGGCCGGAAAGCAACCGGCATTGCTCGAAATCAGCGATTTAATCGCCGGGTACGGCGAGCGCGACCGCGCGGGCATGCCGTCCGTGCGCGTCCTGGACGACATCAATCTGACGCTGCGGCGCGGCACCACGCTCGGTGTGATCGGCGAATCGGGCTCGGGCAAGTCGACGCTCGCCTATGTGATCGCGGGGATGCTTGCGCCGGCGCGGGGCGTTCTCCGTTTCGCCGGCAAGCCGTTGCCGGGTGAGCATGGCAAGCGCGATCGCGGTCTATATCGACGCATTCAATTGGTATTCCAGAACGCCGACAAGGTCCTCAATCCGGCGCAGGACATCCAGACGATTCTGTCGCGGCCGCTGCGGCATTTCGAACGCTGTGCGTCGAAGGAGGTGCCGGCGCGCGTCGCCCGTCTGCTCGACCTGGTGGAGCTGCCATCGTCGATTGCGCATCGACGTCCCGCCGAGCTCTCGGGCGGCCAGAAACAGCGCGTCAACTTGGCGCGCGCGCTGGCGGCCGATCCCGACCTGATCATCTGCGACGAAGTGACGTCGGCACTCGATACCGTGGTGGGCGCGGCCATCCTCGATCTGCTGGTCGAGCTGCGGCACGAGCTGAACATGTCATATCTGTTCATCAGCCACGATCTTTCGACCGTGCGCTCGATTTGCGACGACATCGTCGTGCTGTTCAAAGGCCAGAAGGTCGATGCGTGCAACCCCAGCACGCTGCTCACCCAGCCACGGCACCCGTATACATCGCTGCTGATTGATTCGGTGCCCGAGATGCGGGCCAACTGGTTGGAGGAAACGGCGTTGCGCGCGAAGGCCTGACGCCGCTGCAAAGCGCAAACTCCCAACGAAAAAATGCCGTTCAGCCTGGCGACTGAACGGCATTTTGCCTTGCCACGGAGTTCAGGCGCGCCAGACCGCTTCGGCGAACCGGTAGCCCATGTTCATGCCCGACGGATTCGATTGGTAGCCGCGCACCTTCTTCGAGACGCCGTCGAGGATGACGTCGAACACCGGAATCACGGTGCCGGCGCTTTCGTGCACCAGCGTCTGCATGTCGCCATAGATCGCCTTGCGCTTGTTGAAGTCGCCTTCCGCGCGCGCCGCACTGAGCAGTTGGTCGAGCTTCGGATTCTGCCAATGCGCTTCATTGGTCGGCGACTTCGAGGAATAGAACAGCTGGAAGATCATGCCGACGTTCGGCCGGTTGGAGATCGAGCCGTAGGTGATCGGGCGCTTGGTCCAGTAGGTTGACCAGTAGCCATCGGTCGGCACCTGACGTATGACGAAGTTGAAGCCCGCCTGTGCGCCGAAGCTTTGCAGGAACTGCGCGCCTTCCACGGCTGCCGCAATGCCCGGCTGGCAATAGATTTCCATCGACTTCCCCACGAGCCCGCCTTTTTTCAGATGGAACTTCGCCTTGTCGAGATCGAACTGGTGTTGGGGCAGGCCTTCGAGGTAGTACGGGTCCCACGGCGCGACCGGATGGTCGTTGGCGATCACGCCGTAGGTCTGCATCACGTCGTTCACCATGCGCTTGCGATCCTGGAGGCAGCGCGTGGCCGAGACGAAGTCTGGATTCCCGGTGATCGGGTGATCCTGGCGCAGGATCAGATCGGTGTAAATCGCGAGCTTGTTGGCCACCAACTGCACGTTGGCGTTGCTCTTCACCTGTGCGGCATAGCGGTGATCGACCAGCGAGCAAATGTCGATGTCGCCTGCCAGCACCGCGTTCACGCGCGCGCTGTTATCGGGCAAGCCGATGATCTCGACGGTATCGAGATGAGGCAGGCCCGACTTCCAGTAATTCGGATTGCGCTTGGCGGAGAATTTGCCGCCGGGCGTGAACGTGTCGACGATGAACGGACCTGTGCCCACCGGTTTCGCAAAATCCTTCGTGTTGTTCTTGACGATCAGGAAGTAGCTGCTGCCGAGCACGGAGGGCAGATCGAAGTTCGGCTGGTCGAGCACCAGCGTCAGTTCAGATTTGCCCGCGGCCTTGATCTCTTTGAAGCCGCTGGCGATCGCGAAGGCCTTCGATGCCGTGGCGGGGTCCTTGTGACGCGCGAGCGAATAGACGACGTCTTCACTGGTCAACTCGGCGCCATCGTGGAAATGCACGCCCTGCTTGAGACCAATGTGCCACGTCATGCCGTCGGTGCTCTCGAGCTTGTCGGCGAGCGCGTTGCTGGGCGTGAGCGTGCCGTTGAACTCGGTAAGCGCGTTGAACACGCAAAACTGCTTGGTCCAATCGCCCGAATGCCCGCCCTTGGCCGGATCGAGCGTGTCGGACATCGAACCGTTCTGCACCGCCATGCGCACGTTGCCGCCCTTGCGCGGCGCCTCGTCCGCCATCGCGATGCCCGGCAAGGCGGTTGCTGCGCCTGCCGCGGCGAACATCGCAAGGAAGTCTCTTCTGCTGGCTTTCATCGGGGTCGTCCTCTGGTCTCATCGTGATCAGCGGTCTTGCGTCAGGGAGATCGCGCTCGTCGCTACATTCGCTGATCCGGCCGCTAGTCGGTCCATTTTATTGATGGATCCGCTGCACATCCAAATACGCCATATTTGACCCCCCATCACTTTTTGATATGGGTACGCACCTAAACCCCTGGCTGTTTATTCGCGACATCTTCGAGGCACGTGTCGAGCCGCCCGCTGCACAGCGCTCACCATATCAAAAAAGCATGTCCTCCCAATACTTGCGAATTTGTCATGGCGGACGCTCCTTCTTAAACTTCGACGTCATCCGCATACCGACACGCGTATCAAAAGCGACGAAACAGCGACGAAACATCGCTTCTTTGCGTCGCTTTGTCGATCGAGACAACGATGTCGGCGATGTTCCTACTGCACGCTTTTTCCCTAAGACCCGGCCGAAAAGTGAGACAACCGTTATTGAAAATCAACACCGACGTGACGCTGCCGACGCACGTGGACGTCGCGGTGATCGGCGGCGGCGCGGCGGGCGTAGCGACGGCCTATGAACTGAACCGGCTCGGCAAGCACGTCGCGGTCTTCGAAAAAGGTCATGTCGCCGCGGAGCAGAGTAGCCGCAACTGGGGGTGGTGCCGAACGCTCGGGCGTGACATGCGCGAGCTGGCCGTGGCGAAACTGAGTGTGCAGCGCTGGACGGATCTCGCCGACGAGATCGGCGTCGACGTCGGGTTTCGCAAGACGGGGATCACTTTCGTCACGCGCAGCGAAGAGGAACTCGCCGGTTGGCATGCGTGGTGCGATTTTGCGCGCAGCAGCGGCGTCGCGGCGGAGATGCTGTCGCGCGAGCAAGCGAACAAGGTCTACGCCGATGGCTGCGCGCCGTGGATCGGCGGCGTGCGCACTTTCGACGACGGTTATGCCGATCCGTCTTGCGCGATTCCCCTGCTTGCACAGCGAGCTGCCGCGCAAGGGGTCGCGATTCTGCAGGACTGCGCGGTCAACGATCTGGTTTTCGAGGCGGGCCGCATCGCCGGCATAGAGACGGAGCGCGGACGCGTGCGCGCCGATGCGGTGGTGATTGCGGCAGGCGCATGGTCGTCGCTCTTCTGTCTGAAGCAGAAGATCGTGCTGCCGACGCTGAACGTCTATTCGTCGGCATCGAAATCGCACAGCGATATTCGTCTCGCCTTCAGTGGACCGCTGAAGGCGCCGGAATTCGCGCTGCGAGAGCGTGCCGATGGCGGCTACACCCTCGCGAAGAGCGGGCGGGGCACCGTGCACGTGGTGCCTAATGCGCTGCGCTACGGCATGCGTTTCAAAGGGCTGTATGCGAGCCGCCGCAACAGCATCAAGGTGCAATTCGGCGGCGAGTTCTTTCGGCAACTGTGGAGCGAGTTCAGCTATCTGCATCTCGGACGCTCACCGTTCGTGCGCAATCGCGTGCTCGATCCGGCGCCCGACCTGTCGCTGGTGCACTCCGCCTATGACGAGGCGCGCAAAGTATTTCCGCAGTTCGATCCGTCGAAAGTCGACATCGCGTGGGGCGGCGCCATCGACAATACGCCTGACGGCATTCCGGTCGTCTCCGAATGTAGTCAACATCCCGGCGTGTATCTGTGCACCGGCTTCAGCGGACACGGCTTCAGCAGCTCGCTCGGCGCCGCCCGCATGCTCGCTGAGGCAATCGCAACCGGTCAGGCTTCCGACGATCTGAAGCACATGTCGCATCGGCGCTTCATGACGGGCGAGACACTCGCCCCCAACATCATCTATTGACCAAGGCATCGGACAGGCGTCGCCCGGCCGGCGCACTGTCGACTCTAGTGTGGAAAGTCACTTCGGGAACACGTGCGGGTATGTCGGATTGGAAGTGTTCGGCGGTCTGATCGGTGTTTCCTTTTTCCATGGTAGCGGCGGCCTTTGAGGGCCGCCTGGCCGTCTTTCCCTTACCGGCCCCAGGACAGCACGAGCGGATCGAGCCGGCGAGCCGCGTCGAGCAGACCCGCGCGAACTTGCGGATGCAGCTCCGGCCAAGGCGAGCGTGGCTGGTCGCAGTCGATCACGCCGCCTTCCTTCATCAGCGCTTTCGCGGCCAGAAAGCCTGCCTGGCGGTTTTCATAGTTGATGAGGGGCAGCCAACGAGCGTATTGCGCAACTGCTTCGTCGCGTTGGCCCGCGAAGTAAGCGTCGATGATCTGGCGGATGCCGTCCGGGTAGCCTGCGCCCGTCATCGCGCCTGTAGCGCCCGCATCCAAGTCGGCAAGCAGCGTGATCCCTTCCTCGCCGTCCCAAGGTCCTTCGATCGCATCGCCGCCCAGCTCGACGAGCTCGCGCAGCTTCGAGGCCGCGCCGGCGGTCTCGATCTTGAAGTACGACACCGCTTCGATCTCGCGAGCCAGCTTGGCAAGAAACGGCGCAGACAATGTCGTGCCGCTGGCGGGCGCGTCTTGGATCATCAACGGTATGCCCAGCCCGGCCGTCGCTTCGCGGAAGAACGCCTGAATCTGCGCCTCGGGTACGCGGAACGTCGCGCCGTGATAGGGCGGCATCACCATCACCATAGCCGCACCGAGCGCTTGCGCATATCGGTTACGCTCGGCACAAATCCGCGCGCTGAAATGCGACGTCGTCACGATCACCGGTACCCGGGCGGCAACATGCTCGAGTGTCGTGCGCGTGATCAGATCACGTTCGTCATCGCCAAGCGCGAATTGTTCCGAATAGTTTGCGTGAATGCAGATTCCGTTCGAGCCTGCATCGATCATGAAATCGAGGCACCGGCGCTGACCGTCGAGGTCGAGTGCGCCGTCTTCCTTGAAGATCGTCGGCGCGACGGGAAACACACCTTGGTAACGTGCGCTCATGGTCACTCCACGATCTCGAACTGATCCAGAAACTCGGTCTTCAGCGTAAGACCCAGGCCTGGCACGTCATCGCGCAGTTGCAGGAAGCCGCTTTCGGCAACCGGCTCGCCGTCGAAGATGTAGTAGAAAAGCTCGTTGCCCACCTCGACGTCGAACATCGGGAAGTACTCGCTCATCGGCGAGGCAAGCGTGCTCATCGTCAGGTGGTAGTTGTGCATTTGGCCGGCGTGCGGAACCACCGGTACGCTGTACGCTTCGCACAGCGCGTTGATCTTGTGTGCCATCGTGATGCCGCCGACACGATTGGTGTCGTACTGCACGACCGACACGGCCTTGCGATCGAGCAGCTGCTTGAAGCCGTACAGTGAGAACTCGTGCTCCCCGCCCGAGATAGGAATACTCGTCAACCGATTCAGCTCAGCGTAGCCGTCGATGTCGTCCGCGATGACGGGCTCCTCGAGCCAGCGCGGTTGGTATTGCTCGAGCTTCGGCAGAATACGCTTGGCGTATTCGACGTTCCATCCCATGTAGCACTCGAGCATCAGATCGTTGTCGTAGCCGATCACCTCACGCACGGCCTCGACCGATTTCAGATTCTCGACGACACCCTGCTGACCGTGCGCGGGCCCATAGCCGAAGCGCATCTTGAACGCGCGGAAGCCTTCGTCCAGATATTTTTGCGCCTCTTCTTGCATGGCCTTCGGGTTGGTGCGATAGAGCTTCGAGTAGTAGCAGGGGATCTTTTCCTTCGTGCGGCCGCCGAGCAACTTGAACACGGGCTTGCCGACGCTCTTGCCGAGGATGTCCCAGATCGCGATGTCGACTGCCGAAATCGCGGCCATGCCGATGCCCTTGCGCCCCCATGCGTGCGTCGCGCGGTACATGCGCTGGTTCAGATACTCGTAGTCCCACGGGTCCTGACCGATGACGAGCGGCGCGAGATACTCGTCGATGATGGCCTTCGCGACCTGCGGGGCGAGGGCCACGTTGCCGAGACCGACGATGCCGGAATCGGTCTCGACTTCGACGACCGTCCACGAGTGGAAGCGGAAGGTGCTCATCGTTTCTTGCGGCGCGTAGAGCAGGTCCATCGCGTTCGAGCAGAAATTGCCTTGAGGCGGCACGGTCTTGCCTTTCCATTTGAAAAGGCGTGCGCGCACGGATTTGATTTTCATTCGGATGTCTCGGTTGTTTCGTAATGCTTCGTCATGAGGTATCGCTACGGGGAGCGTCCGCCGTTATGCCCTGACCGCCTCGATGGATCGCCGATGCGCGGCGCCCATGCGGCACGCGATTTGGAATGCTTGCCAGGTCGCGCCCACGTCGGCGCGGCCGAGCCCGGCGATGTCGTAAGCCGTGCCGTGTGCGGGCGTCGTGATCGGCACGGGCAGTCCGCCTTGCACGGTTACCCCGCGTGAGAAGCCCATGAGCTTGATCGCGATCTGTCCTTGGTCGTGATACATCGTGACGATCGCCTGGTATTCGCCGGACTGCGCCTTCAGAAAGATGGTGTCCGCGGGGAACGGCCCATGAAACGGCGTATCGGTCGGCCACGCTCGAGCCTGCAGCTCGCGTACGGCGGGCGCGATGACGTCGATTTCCTCGCGGCCGCATACGCCGCCGTCGCCGCCGTGCGGATTGAAGGCCGCAATCGCCACCTTCGGCGATTCGACGCCGTTATCGAGCAGCGACCTGTAAATCAACTCGGAGGCTTGCACGATGCGATCGACATTCACATAGGCCGCGGCCTCTTTCAGCGGTACGTGCGAAGAAATGCGAGCGGTCCAGAGGTCGCCGAGCGTGTTGAACTCGCAAAAGTAATGCTTCACGCCCAGATACTCGGCGAAGTGGTGCAGCTCGTCCTCGTGCGTGAGCCCGCCCAGCTTCATCGCATGCTTGTTGAGCGGTGCGAAGACAATCGCGTCGACATGGCCCGCGAGCGTCGCGTCCATGCAGCGGTCCAGCACTTGCAACACTGAGCGGCCGCCGGCCGCGCGTGCTTGACCGATCACGACCTGCGCTTGCTCGACCGTATCGATCGCGATGAAGGCAGGACGTTGCGTCGATGGGCGATGGCGCGCATCGGCGAGCGAAGCGATCGGCTCGACCTCGACAGACACGTGCGCGAGCCGCTGGCCTTCCTCCCACAACCACGGGTCGCCGATCAGCACGATATTCGCGTGCATCGCCGCATCGGGCCGGGCGAGCAGCTTCGCGATCAACTCGGGACCGATGCCGGCCGGATCGCCGAGCGTCAGTGCGACGACGGGAAGCGGCGATGCGCTGCTCATGCGCTCACCTCGGCCGAATTCGTCCGATACCGGGCGGCGTGATGTTCGATGGTCATTCAGGATCTCCTTGAGTCGGCCGTTCGTCGGCCATGTCATACAGGGTTGATCCTAGGTAGACGCACCCCTTCCGTAAATTGAAAACTCTTGATGAATCGATAACCACAGGTAATCAGCTTGGGCTCCATAGATAGAAAAGACTCGACGCCGCAATTGCTGAACCGGCTGCGGATGAGACAAATCGCACTGCTGCTCGCTGTCGAGGAGTGTTCGACGCTGCGCGGCGCTGCAGCCCAGCTCGGGCTCACGCAGCCGGCGGCGACCAAAATGCTGCACGAGCTCGAAAGCGCGCTCGGACAGCGGCTCTTCGAGCGAACGGGGCGAAGTCTTCAGCTCAATCCGGCGGGCGAGCGTGTGCTCGGTTATTTCCGCGGCATTCGCGGCAGCATGGAGTCGCTCAATCGCGAGCTGGCGGAGTTGCAGCTAGGCAGCGCGGGGAGGCTCGTGATCGGCAGCATCATGGCTGCGACGCCCGGGCGTTTGACCGAGGCGCTCGTGCGGCTGAAGGCGCGCTTTCCGTTGTTGGCCATCGAAATTGCCGTGGATACGAGCGATCGGTTGATGCCGCAACTGCACGAAGGCGTGCTCGAGGTAGTGATCGGGCGAGACGCACACGAACGCAGCGAATACTTGTTTCGCACCGTAGACGACGAGTCGCTTGCCATCGTCTCGGGCGTCGACCATCCGCTGGCTCGGCGTCGTGATCTCGATTTCGCGACGCTCTCCGAGTACCCATGGATTCTGCAGCCCACCGGCAGTCCCGCGCGCGACGTCGTCGAGCGTGAGTTCGGCGAGCATCATCGTCCGATGCCGCGCGGGCTCATCGAAACCGGATCGATCCTCACCACGATGAGCTTGGTGTCGCGCTCGCAAATGCTCGGCGCGATCCCGGCTACCGTGGCCCAGGTCAATGCCGCGCATGGACTCGTGGCCGCGATCGACTACGCCTTCCGTCACAAGCTGCCGTCATACGGCAGCATCATCCGGCGCGATCGGCCGTTGAGCGCCCCGGCGCGCCACTTTCTGCAGCTTTTCCATGACGAGTCGGAAGCCGCGTAGTACGTGCGCCACACGACGTTCACACACAATCGCTTATAAACACAGGTTATCGATCGCTGAAAACTTTTGATTAGCGCGGCAACTGTCCGGCGTCCACACTTGCAAAAAATTCGATGTACCGAAAACAAGCAAGGAGACGTCATGAGAAGTGCTGCACTGCTCGCCATTCCCATTTCACTTTTCGCACCGCTGGCAATGGCGCAAAGCAGCGTCACGCTGTACGGCATCATCGACAACGGCGTGACATATGCAACGAATCAAGGAGGCGCCCACAGCTGGCAAGCCGTCAGCGGCGTAGTGGCCGGTAGCCGCTGGGGCTTCATCGGAACCGAAGACCTCGGTGGCGGCATGAAAGCCATCTTTACGCTCGAAAACGGCTTCGACGGTTTCTCCGGGCAAGCCGGGCCGGGCGGACGCGAGTTCGGACGCCAGGCATTCATGGGGCTTTCGACGCCGTATGGAACGGTGACGCTGGGCCGCCAATACGACCTCGTGGTGGACTACATCCAGCCGATTTCTTCCAACGGGCGTTGGGGTGGCTGGTATTTCTCGCATCCCGAAGACATCGATAATACGGGCAGCGGATTTCGCGTGAACAACAGTGTGAAGTTTGCCAGCGCCAATTACGGTGGCTTCACGTTCGGCGGTCTTTATAGCTTCGGCGGCGTGCCGGGCAGCTTTTCGCAAAATAGTGTGTGGAGCATCGGCGCAGGGTATGCACGCGGACCGCTTCAGCTCGCCGCCGCCTATTTGAACGTGAAGAATCCGGCTGTGGCCGTCGATGGCTACGTCAATACGCCGACCTTCACGAACGTCATCTACGGCAACTATCTCGCTCAGGCATCGAGCCAACGCGTGGCCGCGCTGGCAGGCTCATACGCGTTCGGCAATCTCAAGGCATTGCTCAATCTTTCGCATACTGTCTTCGCAGCGGGCGATGCCGGGCACAACGTCGCATTCGACAATGTGGAAGCTGGTGCGAGTTATCAATTCACCCCGGCGTTCTTTCTCTCCGGCTCCTATGATTTTCTTGCCGGGAAGGACGATGCGAACGGAGCCCGGCCGAAGTATCACCAGCTCGATCTGATTGCCGACTATTTTCTCTCCAAACGCACCGATACCTACGTGATGGCGGTCTATCAGCACGCCGCCGGCGATGCGACGCAAGCGCAGATCACAGGGTTCGACGCGTCGAGTGGCGCAAATCAACTTGGCGTGCGAATGGGCCTGCGTCATACGTTCTAGACGCGGGTCCAACACGAGGAGACATGGATGTCATCGCTACTGTCCTTCAACAACGTGACGAAGCGCTTCGGCGGCACGCTCGCCGTCGACAACGTCAGTCTCGATATCGATGCGGGATCGGTGGTCGCCCTGCTCGGAGAGAACGGCGCGGGCAAATCGACGCTGATCAAACTACTCGCCGGTGTCTATTCGATCGATTCGGGATCGATCACGTTTCGCGGTGCGCCGCTCACGGGCGAACGATCGCGTGAGTCCCTCGCATTCATCCATCAGGACCTCGGTCTGATCGACTGGATGAGCGCGGCGGAGAACGTCGCGTTTGGCTGCGGCTTCGCCCGACGCGGGGGGCTCATCGACTGGCGCGCCGTGCGAAGCCGTGCCGTGGAAGCGCTCGAGTCGGTCGACGCGGATATCGATCCCGACACGCCGGTCAGCGAACTCACACGAACCGAAAAATCGTTGCTTGCGATCGCGCGGGCTTTGGCCACGGACGCCCGCTTGATCGTCCTGGACGAGCCGACGGCCAGCCTGCCGCAGGACGACGTCGAGCGTCTGTTCACCGTGCTCTCGTCGCTGCGCGAACGGGGCGTCGGGATGATCTATGTCTCGCATCGCCTCGATGAGATCTTCCGAATCGCCGATCGCGTGGCGGTGATGCGCGATGGCCGGCTCGTCGGACAGAAGCGTATCGAGGAGACGAGCCCCGAAGATCTCGTCGGCATGATCGTCGGGCGCAAGCCGCAACCGATCCATGTGCCCCAGATCCGAGGCCGCAAGGACGTCGTTCTCGCACTGCGCGATGCCGTGTTCTGCGACGTGGGGCCCGTTTCGCTCGAGCTTGCCGCGGGCGAGATCGTTGCGCTCGCAGGCTTGCGTGGGGCCGGGCAGGACACGGTGGGCCGCGCGCTCTTTGGACAGGCATCGTTGGACGCCGGCCGAATCGAGCTTTGCGGTGCAACGCTCGACGTTCGGAGTCCCCGGCATGCGATGCGGCAAGGGATCGGGTTCGTTGCCGGCGACCGAACCGGCGAGTCGCTCGCGATGCCGCTCTCGGTGTGCGAAAACTTGTTTCTCAATCCACTCGCGATAGGGCGTGGCTTCTTCCAATTGAAGAGCGCACGTCATGAGCATCAACAGGCATTCGTCTTGACGTCGCAATTCGGCGTGCGTCCGAACGACCCGAGCAAAGCCATCGAAAATCTCAGCGGCGGTAATCAGCAAAAAGTCGTCATGGCGCGCTGGCTGCAAATTGCAACCAAACTGCTGATTCTCGAGGAGCCGACGGCGGGCGTCGATGTGGGGGCGAGAGCGGACATCTACGCGCTCGTGAACCAGGCGCTCGAACGCGGTGTGGCCGTCTTGCTCGTTTCGACCGATTTCGAGGAAGTGGCGAACATCGCGCACCGCGCCTTGATATTCAACCGGGGGCGCGTGATCGACAGCGTCCCGCGTGCCGAGTTGACGATCGAAACGCTGCTGCAGCGTGCGTCCGCCAACGAATGCGCGGTCGGCTGATCGATTTGAAAATTGAAAGGACTCATCATGATTTCCATCCCGCAAACCAAGGATAAATCGTCACCTCGTGCGATTTCGCACGGCCTCTCGACGATCCTGCCCGTGTATGGCCTGCCGATCCTGATGGTGGCGTTGATCGTGCTGTTTTCGATCGTCCTGCCCGATACGTTTCCGACGCGGATGAATCTGAACTCGATTCTGTCGGACAAGGCCATCATTGCGATGCTTGCGTTGGCCGCGATGATTCCGATGTTGACCAACAAAATCGATTTGACGGTTGGCTACGGCATCGTGCTCTGGCACATCTTGACCATCACCTTGCAAACGCGGTTTGGCCTGGCGTGGCCCGTGGCGGTCGGGGTCGTCTTGCTGCTCGGGCTTGGGTTTGGTCTGCTCAACGGGCTGCTCGTGGAGATGGCGAAGATCGATTCGTTCATCGCAACGCTCGGTAGCGGCACGATCGTCTACGCCATTGCGCTGTGGCACACCGGCGGGCGGCAGGTAGTCGGCACGTTGCCGGACGCCTTTTATCGGATCAACGGCGCGGTGCTGTTGGGGCTGCCTATCTCGATGTGGTACGTGATCGCGATCGCTCTGCTGCTGTGGGTCGCCACCGAATATCTTCCCGTCGGGCGATTCCTTTATGCGATCGGTGCCAATCCGCGTGCGGCCGGGCTCAATGGGATTCCTGTGCGCCGCTATGTCATCGGTGCATTCATGTCGTCGGGATTGTTGACGGCCTTTGCCGGTGTCGTGCTCGCATCGAAGCTCGGAATCGGACAAGCAAGCGTCGGCCTCGAATATCTGCTGCCGGCACTCGTCGGCGCATTTCTGGGTTCGACGACGATCCGCCCCGGCCGCGTGAACGTGTGGGGCACGCTCGTTGGCGTGGGCGTCCTGGCGGTAGGCATCTCGGGCATCCAGCAATTGGGCGGCGCATTTTTTGTCGAGCCGCTTTTCAACGGCGTGACGCTATTGGTTGCCATCGGCATCGCCGGTTATGGCGCCCGCCGACGCTCGCAGGCGCCGAAACGCGCTGCATCGAGGACAGCCTCGAACGCGGCCCCTACCGTCAAGCAGAACTGAAGCTCGCGGCATGACGTGGAAAGTCCAACAATGAACAGCAACGGAGACATGACGATGAAGTGCGTGCAGTCGATTCACAAGCCCCTCAACTTGATCGCGGCTGCTGTCGCGGTGCTTGCTTGCTTCACCGTGGCGACACGAGCGATGGCGGCCGACGATTATCTCGCCACGGCGCAAAAGGTCGTCGATGCAGCCGTTCAACCGTCGCCGGCCTGGGACGGCCCGACGACCGGGCCGAAGGCGCAGCCCGACAGGACCATCGTCTACGTGGCGTCCGATCTTCGCAACGGCGGGGTACTGGGTGTGAGCGACGGCGTGGCGCAGGCCGCTCACGTGATCGGCTGGAAAGTGCGCATCCTCGATGGGCAGGGCACGGTCTCCGGGCGCACGGCCGCCATGAATCAGGCGATGGCGCTCAATCCCGCCGGCATCATTGTTGGCGGCTTCGATCCAGCCGAGCAAGCGGTCGTCATTCAGAAGGCCCGCGGCTTGAAGATTCCAGTCGTAGGCTGGCATGCGGGGCCCAAGGCGGGCCCGGACCCGGCGACCGGCCTTTTCACGAACGTCAGTACAGATCCGATCGCGGTTGCGAAGGTGGCAGCCGACTATGCCGTGGTCAAGTCGAACGGCACCGCGGGCGTCGTTGTCTTCACCGATTCGCTGTACAAGGTGGCGGTCGCCAAATCGACCGCGATGGCGAACGTCATCAAGCAATGCAAAGGCTGCGCGCTGCTGGCGGTCGAGGACACCCCGCTTTCGGAGACGTCGACGCGCATTCCGCAACTGTCGACTGCGCTGCTGCAACGCTACGGTGCCAAGTGGACGTATTCGCTCGGAATTAACGACCTCTACTTCGATTTCATGGGGCCCTCGCTTTCGAGCGCGGGCGAAAAGCCGGCCGGCCCGCCGTTCAATGTATCGGCCGGCGACGGTAGTCAATCCGCCTACCAGCGCATTCGCGGCGACCGTTATCAGGTGGGCACGATTCCCGAGCCGCTGATGCTCCACGGTTGGCAACTCGTCGACGAGTTGAACCGTGCATTCGCCGGCGCGCAGCCGAGCGGCTACAGCACGCCGGTGCATCTCGTGACACGGGAAAACATCGCTTCCGACGTCAAGTCGAACAACATCTACGACCCGGCCAACCATTATCGCGATGCGTACCGTCGGATCTGGGGAAAATAACGGCGCGGGCTATTCAGATGTGCAACGAGAGTTCAAAAGAGATGGATGCGATCGAGACGGAAATCACCGTGTATGACGCGCGGGCCAGCTCGCTCTTTGCCCCGGGCGCGATGCTCGAGCGTTTGTGCACGGGCGCGATATGGGGCGAGGGGCCCGTTTGGATCGATGAGGACGCCGCGCTGCTGTGGAGCGACATTCCCAACAATCGGATGCTGCGCTGGTCCGAACGCGACGGAATGACGGTTTGGCGTGAAGGCGTTGAATTCACGAACGGACATACTCGCGAGCGCGACGGCTCCATCCTTCATTGTTCGCACGGGCAGCGAGCCATTGTCCGAACGCGTATGCGTGATGGCGTGCCGTTCGCGGAGGACGAGATCGTGGTCGATCGTTTCGAGGGTAAGCGCCTGAACTCGCCGAACGACATCATCGTTAAACGTGACGACACGATCTGGTTCACCGATCCGCCGTATGGCATCGTGTCCGATCACGAGGGCCATGTCGCTGAATCCGAACTCGGCGACAACTATGTTTTCCGATACGATCCGCGCACACGGACGCTCTCCGTCGTATCCGATTTCATCGAAGAGCCGAACGGCCTTGCGTTCTCGCCGGACGAGTCGGTGCTTTACGTATCGGACACCTCGGCGGCGTTGCGCAGGGACGGTAGCGGCAATCATCACATCGTCGCGTTCGATGTCGTGGCAGGGCGCGAGTTGGTCAATCCACGCATCTTCGCGGTGGTGAGTCCAGGCCTTGCCGATGGCTTCCGCGTCGATCGCCAGGGCTGGGTTTTTACGAGCAGCGAGGATAGTGTGCAGATCTATCATCCTGACGGGACGCGCCTGGCGCGGATCGGCGTGCCCGAGAAAGTCGCCAACGTCACCTTCGGCGGGCCGCACGGCAACGCGCTCTATATCTGCGCATCGACATCCCTTTATCGCATTCGGCTTAATACGAGAGGTGCAACGTGAGCGACGGCGGCACGCTTTTGCTTGTGGAAAAATGCAGTCATTGCGTGAGTTGGTACGAGATCGAATCGGGAAAACGCCTGCATAGCGTCGCGTTGCCTTCGTATCCGCACGAGTTCGTGACGGACCGGGCAAATCGAAACGCGTGGGTCGGGCACTACGGTGTCGAGACATCCGGCCACACAGGCCCGGGCGGTCATTCGCTGTTGCAGATCGACATCGAAGCCGGCGCGCTGACGCGAACGATCGACCTTGCGCCGTACAACCGGATTCATGGCTTGCAGATGGATGAGCGCGACCGTCTGTATGCGCTGAGCGAGGAGAAAGCCACGTTGCTCGTGCTCGATCGGCCATTGACCGACGAGGCGCCACGGCGAGCCGTGCCCTCCGGCGGTATCAAGAGTCACCTGTTCGCGTTGACTAAAGACGGCGCCACCGCTTACTGCATGAATTTGCTTTCGCATACGGTAACGAAGGTCAAGCCGTGGGACCCGTTGGCCGTGCCGCTGGCTTGCCACCCAGGCGATAAGCCCGAAGGGTATTGTTTGAGCGGCGACGAGCGCACGCTATTCGTCAGCAATCGTTGGAGCCAAACGCTGACGGCGATCGATACGGAAGCGATGCAAGTGCGGCAGCGCAGTGCATCCCGCGACGATCCCACACGTATCTATCGCTGGGACGACGAGATGCTGATCGTGACCAACTACGGCGAGCGGAGCTTGTCGCTCGTCGATCCTGCCACGCTTGCCGAAATCGACCACATTCCCATGCCGGCGCGAGCGATTGCGCTGTCGTTCGATCGCGAGCGCGGTCTGGCATTCGTCTCGCAGGATGACGATCGCGTCGGCATTTTCGACGTTCGGACGCGACGGTTCGAAAGTTATATCGCTACGCAGCGCGAGCCGGATGTTTCGAAGGTCATTCGGTCCGCCGAATGAGCGCCGATCTCGTAACGTGGCTGCTGACGCCGATATCGGGGCGCATGGATCACGAACTTCCCGCGTGGACCGCATGGCACGGCAGGGCGATGGTGGCCGCGTGGGCGATTCTGTTGCCGCTTGGCGTGCTGGTGGCCCGCTATTTCAAGGTGATGCCGCGACAAGCCTGGCCGGACGAGCTCGACAACAAAACGTGGTGGCACTGGCATCGCATCTTGCAGACGGCAGGGGTGCTGTCGATGACGTTGGGGTGCTCGCTTGCATTGGGCCGTGCGCATGACACAAGTGCGCTGGCGCAGTGTCATCGATGGTTCGGATGGGCGGTGATGGCGAGCGGATGGGTCCAGGTGTTGGGTGGGGTGTGGCGGGGTAGCAAGGGTGGTGGCACCACTGCAATCGGGCTTGGCGCTTCGAGTGAGGATGCGATGCGCGGCGATCACTACGACATGACGGCGCGACGATATCGGTTCGAGTACGTACACAAGGTTGTCGGGACCGCCGCGATTCTCTTGGCGGTCGTCGTAATCGGGATGGGTTTGAAGCTTGCGGACGCGCCGCGGTGGATGGTGGCCGTACTCACCGTCTGGTGGCTTGCGCTCATATCGGTTGCGGGGCACTTACAGCGCACGGGGCGCTGCATCGATACCTATCAAGCCATCTGGGGTCCCGATCCCATTCACCCTGGCAACCGGATGCGCGTGATCGGCTGGGGCGTGCGTCGCCACTCACGGGAAAGCTGGAAGCGGCGCATGGGCGGAACCGAATATGTGCAATCAATTGAAGACAAACAGGATCGGAGACAGTCATGAACGAAAGAGTTGAGCCGATGACACAAGCATCCGGGCGGGCACGCCGCCGGGTGCGCGCGCATTGGAGCTCCTGGGCAATGCTTTGGATTACGACGTTGGCGGTCCTGATGATCTCGATCGACGGCCAGATCATGCCGGCCGTATTGCCGTCGATCAAGTTTGCCTATGGCCTGTCGAACGTTCAGGCCGGATTCATCAATACGATTTTCGCGTTTGCCTCGATGATCGGCGCCGTGGGCTTCGGTGTGGCGTCCGATCTGATCGGCAGCGGATATCGGCGCGGCTATACGTGGATCGTCGCCTATGCCTTGGCCGTGGTGGGTGGGCTGCTGACGGCGCTGCTGTCAGGGAGCCTTGGATGGTTTCAACTGCTGCGCGTACCGATGGGTCTGAGCCGAGGCGGCGCCGAGCCGGTCAACGTGGCACTCGTTAGCGACTGGTGGCAAAAGGAGAACCGCGGCTTCGCCGTGGGCGTTCACCACACGGGTTTTCCGATCGGCCAATTCCTTTCCGGCGTGTTGATCGCTATCGTCCTGCGTTACGGACAATGGACCGATGCCTTCGCGCTCATTCCGCTGATCGGCGTCGTGATCATCGTGGCGCAATTGGTCGTCGGCACCCGACGCAATCAGGAAATGGCGTTCGAATGGATGCGCGCGAATGATTTGACGACGCCCACCGCTGCGGTGGGTGAAAGAGGGGATTTCCGGCGGCCGATGGGCGCGATCAAGGCGGCGTTTCGCCAGCGCAATACGGGATTGGCGATCGCTTCGATCTTTCTGTTTCTGGTCGCCGAGCTGGGCATCGTCCTGTTCTTGACGTCGTATTTGATCGAGGTGGCCCATATGACGGTTTCGGCGGCGGCCCTCGTATCCGGCGTGTCGGGGTTGACGGGATGGGTGGGACAGGTCGTGTGGGGGACGCTTTCGGACTCGCTGGGAAGAAAGCGAACGCTGATCGTGTTGGCGATTTGCTGTGCGATTTCCACACTGATGCTGTTGCGCATCGACTCCCTCGCCAGTGCGTGGATCGTCCTTCTCATTTGGGGATTGTTCCGCAATGCGCCATTTCCGGTTGCGTACGCGATGGTCATCGATTCGGCGGAGCGGGCGGCCGGCGCGGGAATGGGGCTGATGATCGGGATCGCGTTCGGGGTCGCCGGTATGGTCGTTTCGCCGCTCTCAGGCTACATCATTGGACATGCGGGGTGGACCGTGCATTACGGCAGTCTTGCCGTAATCTGTCTGCTTGCCATCGTGCCGCTGCTGTTTGTGCGGAACAGTGGGGCCGGATGTGCTGAAGCCGTATCGGATGGAAGCGTTCCATCGCTCTTTTTGCGCCGTGAGCCGGACGTTCTGGCTGAACATCAGAACGATGCCGCGGCCTTTATCGCGCGTTCGACATCCGTCCGACTCACATCGAGGTGCGTGACCCAGCGTATGCGGCGCATGGCGCCTTCCTCGCCGCGATAAACGCCGCTTTTCACCTTGACGTCGCTCGCGTCGAGGTGGGCGAAGAAATCGCTGGCGATATGGGGATCGATATCGGTGAAAAGGATGTTGGTTTGCGCCGGATGGGCAGTGAAGCGGCCGCGCAGTCTGACATTGCCCTCGGCGGCCTCGGCCAGGCCACGCGACAGCATGGCTGCATTGGCATGGTCGTCAGCGAGGCGGTGCACGTTGTGCCGCAGGGCATACAATCCCGCTGCCGCCAGCACCCCGGCCTGACGCATGGACCCGCCCAGCATCTTGCGCACGCGGCTCGCCTGGCGGATGAAGTCTTGCGAACCCAGCAGCAGTGACCCCACCGGCGCACCCAGCCCTTTCGAGAGGCAAAGCGATACCGAATCGAAACCGTCGCAGAGCTCCCGCGCACGCTGCAGCGGATCGCCGCCGTCGCAGAGCGCGACGGCGGCATTGCAGAGACGCGCGCCATCGATGTGCGAGCGCAATCCGTGGCGCTTCGCCAGGGCAGCAACGTCGTGCATGTATTCCAAGGACAGCACCTTGCCGCCAAAAGTGTTTTCGGTTACGACTAGGCGGGTGCGGGCGAAGTGAGGGTCGTCGGGCTTGATGGCGGCTTCGATGTCGTGCAGGGCGATGGTGCCGTCGGGCTGGTGCTCCAGCGGCTGCGGTTGAATGGAGCCGAGCACCGCCATACCGCCTGCTTCCCAGCGGTTGGTATGCCACTGTTGGCCGACGATGGCTTCTTCGCCGCGCTGGCAATGCGTCATCATCGCGATAAGATTGGTCTGCGTGCCGCTCGGTGCGAAAAGTGCGGCCTCGAAGCCGAGCATGGCGGCAGCGGTTTCCTGCAGGAGGTTGACAGTGGGGTCTTCCCCCACGACGTCGTCCCCCAGTGGCGCTTCCATCATCATCTGCTTCATGGCAGGCGTGGGCTGGGTGACGGTGTCACTGCGAAAGTCGCTCATGGTGTCGTTAATGCGTGATCGATAGAGAAAATGCGGCGATGGAAGCGGCCGACGGTGTCCTGGTCCAGCGTAAGCGGGTACTCGCGGGAATCGGTGTCGAGGCTGACGACCTCGCCGTTAGTGGTGCTATCGGGGCGCATGAGGGCGGCCGTGTCGCAGCCGCGCTCCGCGAAGCAAGCCGTCTCGTCGAGCGCGCTGGTGAAGTCGTCGGTGATGATGCGGATGCGCATGGCGATCCCGTCGTATCGTTGGTTCGTCAATTCTGGCGGTTTCCACCGGATTTTTTAAGAACCAATATCGAATCAATTTGGCTCATTTATGGTTGCGAACCGTTCATCCAGGCAGTCGCTGCCGGCGCTGGTCGCCCTGGAACTGAACCGATCCGGGAGGGTGCCGGTTTTCCGGCAGATTGGACGGCAACTGCGCGAAAGAATCGCTAGCCGTGCGTTGCTGGCGGCGTTTCGGCTCCCGAGCTCGCGTTGCGGCGCGCTCAGATCGAGCCGTCCTGTCAATCATTTGCTGAAATTGTAGAGGGTAGAAGTCCGGTTGCCGCGACACTGGGTGATGCGGTTTCCGCACCTAAGACGTACTCTTGGACGCAGAGCTACGACGACGTCAGTGCTGACGACTTGGTCAAATAGTTTGGGAACGTAATCACAAGTGCGCCGGCTCAAGCCGCGTTGCCGGATCTGCGTGAGTTTGTCCTTGAGCAGTACGTGGCGCTCTATGCGACGAACCATGCGGTCGGCACTTCTCGCGCGACGACGTCGAACGGCGCGACGAGCGCATCGTCGGTAGCTGCTTCGTCTGATTCATGGTCGGGTCGCTTGAACGTTGACTATGAATTCCCGAAGCCACTTGTTTGCAGGATCGCGATGATACCGATCATGCCAGTAAAGGCCGATTTCAAATCCCGGTAATTGGAACGGGATAGGCTTGATGGTCAGCGCAAAGTGCGTCGCGAGCGTCTCGGCTAGAACGGCGGGCGCGCACCACAAGAGGTCCGATGAAATGACGAAGTGGGGTGCGGAAAGGTACTGCGGCAGCCGCACCTTGATTTGATGCCGGGCGCCCGCTTCGATCAACGCCTTTTCGAGAACCTTATGGCCGCTGCCGGAATACTCTACGAGCAAATGTTCCTGTTCCCTGAAGCGCTCCAGGGTAAGTTCCGATTCTGCCAAAGGATGCTGTTTCCGCATGACGCAGACGTAATGCTGCTGCATGAGCTTCCGACGATGAATGCCGGCTTCGAGCGATGGAAGAAAGCCGAGCGCGAAATCTATCCGGCCACTAGCAAGTCCACCTAGCGTTTCATCCATGGGTACGAACACCGTCCGTAGCTTGATGTGCGGCGCTTCCTCCTGCAACTTCTCCATAAGGGGAGGGAGATTCACAATCTCTCCGATATCGCGCGTGCGCACGGTGAACATGCGCCGAGAGGAGGCCGGATCGAAAACGCTTTTCTCCGCGGAGGTTTTTCGAATCATGGTCAGCGCATCGAGCAACTGTTGCGCGATGGCGCTCGCATAGGGTGTCGGCTCCATACGGCGACTGACCAGCGTGAACATCTTATCGCCTTCCTGATCCCGCAACCGCTTCAGGGCGCTGCTGATCGCGGCTTGTGTCAGGCCGAGCCGCTCCGCCGCCGCGGTGACGGATCTGTCGCACCAGAGCGCTTCGAAAACATACAGTAAGTTGAGGTCTTTCATCAGTTCACGAGTCCACGACACCTACGCCCACGGATTGCCGACCAGAAGTATCAATTTCATTGATACATTGCTTTAACGAATCGGCGTAGTTTAATGCCGGCATGATCATTAGACTGCTGGGAACAACCATGAGGAGGCGCAGTGGACACCCCAGACAGAGTCATCGGCATGATCGGCATCGGCCAGCTCGGACTACCGATCGCGACCAATCTGATTCAGGCAGGATTCCAGGTTGTCGGTTATCGCCGGACCGACCGAGAGGCATTCGTCGCGTGCGGCGGCCGGGCGCTCGACAACGCCGCCGATGTGACAAGGCAAGCCGACGTGCTTCTGCTTTGCCTACCGAGCGAAGCTGCGCTCCTCGACGTCCTGCAGGGCGCTGACGGCGTGCTCGATGCAATTCGGCCTGGGCTTGTCGTCGTCGAGCTCGCTACGTATCGCAAAGCGTTCAAGATCGACCAGGCGAAGCGCATTCAGGAACGTGGCGCATGTGTGCTTGAGGCGGAGGTCAGCGGTTCGCCCCCGATGGTCTCGCAGCACAGAGCGTCTCTCTACCTTGGCGGCTCCGCTGAACTCATCAAGCAATGCAAACCTGTTCTCGATGCGATCACCGCCAACCAGTTTCACATTGGCGAGTACGGTTCGGCTGTCGCGATGAAGCTAATCGCCAATTATTTGGTCGCGATCCATACGCTTGCTTGCGCCGAGGCGATGAACCTGGGAGCCCGCCTCGGCTTCGACCCAGGTACGCTCGCCGAGGTCGTCAAGCACGGCGCGGGTGGTTCCACGATGTTCGCAATACGTGCTCCCATGATGGCCGCGCGTGCTTTCCGACCCGCGCCCGGGACCATCGGCACCTTGGAAAAATACTTGCTGATGGGGCGGCAACTCGTCGATGAAGCCGGCGCCGCTTCTCCTTTGTTTTCGACAGCGGCGCCGTACTTCCTTCGTGCGATCGAAAACGGCATGGCTGAAGAAGACATTGCGGCGGTCATCAAGCTATTGGAGTCGGAATCGCGCCCTGAACGATCGCAAGCCATCCAACCGTGACTGTCGAACAATGCATATCGTCCAAAGGCAAACGGTGCATAGGTTATTTACAGAGGGCTTCTCTCGTCAAGACTGGAGAGCATTGTCATGATTCGTTCGTTGCTTCACATCGGAATGACCGTCCCGGACCTCGAGGTCGGACGAGTCTTTTATGAACTCTTCGGTCTGAGAGCGGGTATATCCGGTAACGACCTTATGTTCCGTTGTCCGGATCGCGCCCAAGACCAGATCCACCTGATCGAAGGGGCAAAAAAGCGCCTGAGCTACACGGCCCTTGGCACGGACGAGGCGGGCATGACCGGCTTGAAAAGAAACCTCGACCGCGCAGGTGTCCGCATCGTGGACGCCCCTTTCGACGTGTCATTCGGCGGAATCTGGTTTTGCGATCCGCACGGCGACTGGATCAACGTGCAGGTGGAAGAACCCAAGCCCTCCCTGGTCGCGATACCGCCGGAAGTGAATGTGCCCGGCCGCTACCGCCGTATTGGCACGCGGGCCTGCGGGCTCGAGTCGCTTCAAAAGAAAGTGGTGCCACGCAGGCTCGGTCACTTGATCAAGTTCACGCCCGATGTCGACCGGTCGGTCGATTTCTATACCAACGTGCTCGGCATGAAGGTCTCCGATCGGGCACATGACATTCTCGCTTTCCTTCGCGGTGCGGCCGGGGGCGATCACCACATCGTCGCGTTTGCCAAGAGCACTCACACCGGATTGCATCATTTGAGTTTCGAGGTCAGCGACATCGACGAGATAGAGATCGGTGCGCAGACCTTGATACGGGCAGGCTACAAGGACGTATTCGGCCTTGGACGACATGTTGGCGGATCGAATTACTTTCACTATATCCGCGATCCTTGGAACAGCCTGGTCGAATATTTCTGGGACATCGACGTCATTCCGGAGGACGACAGTGGCTGGGTGCCGTTGAACGTCAGCCCGGAAGAACTGACTGCCGTGTGGGCAAGTACGCCTCCGCCACCCGATTTCGGGCAGAACTTCGAATTGCCGGACTGACATGGACATCGTCGAGAAGACACAGAGCCTCTTGCAAAAAATGCTGCGAAAGCCCTTGTATGTCGTACAGAGGATCCCAAACGACCTCACGCGGTTCGAAGCGTTTCTGGAGGCCCACTTGCAATGGGCGGTCGAGGCGGAAGGCCGTGGTGTGCTATTCGCTTCGGGGCCTTTCGTCGAAGAGGAAGGTGTCCCCGGCGCGCTCGGCGGGATGTCTGTCCTGCGAGCCGAAACGATGGAGGATGCAAAGCAGATCCTGTCGGACGATCCCTTTATCCGAGAAAAGATTTATACGCCAATTATCAGAAAGTGGCTGCTGATGGAAGGTGAATTGACTGTCACGGTGCGCTTTTCCAATCGCTCATACTCTTTGAAATAACTCCAGATGAAATACCAGCTTTTCACGTATGCGGACGCAACCGGGGCCGCAGGGACGGGTATCGCCGTCAACCAGCGACTCTTCAGTCTAACGGGCGTTGCCAAAGGAAGTCCCCTGGCCGGCCGATCGGTAATGCAACTGCTGGAGCATTGGGATAGCTCGCATGAGCGGCTTTGGGCGGTCGCGAACGAACTGGCGTTATCGCCGCGCAAGTTCATCGCTGAAGCGCTAGATCCGGACAGCATCGTATTCCTTGCGCCGGTGACGGACCCGGGCGCGATCTACGCCGCAGGCGCGAACTATCGCGACCATGTGGAAGCCATGGGGCGTGCGTTCAAACAGACGCTCGTGCTGGATCCGAAGGCCGACGGTATCCCGCCGTGGCACTTTCTCAAAGCCGGCAAGGGGACGCTTGCGGCGCATCGCGAGGCCGTGCGATTTCCCGGTCATACGGCCATGCTCGATTGGGAGGCGGAACTGGCCGTCGTCATCGGGCGCCGCGCATCGAAGGTCAGCGTGGACGATGCCTTGCAATACGTCGCCGGGTATTCCTGCGCGAACGACTTGTCGGCGCGGGACAACTTGCGGCGCGACAAAGTCGATGTCAGTTCACCGTTTAGGTTCGACTGGCTCGGGCATAAATGTTTCGACGGCTCTTGCCCGATGGGTCCGTTTCTGACGCCCGCTGCATTCGTTGAATCGCCCGAGGATCTGAACATCAAGTTGTGGCTCAACGGCGAACTCAAACAGGATTCCAACACCCGCAATCACCTGTACGGTGTAGCGGATCAGATCGCCTATCTGAGTCATCGGCTGGACCTCTACCCGGGCGACATCATCCTCACGGGCACGCCTGCCGGAGTGGGGATGGAAAGCGGCACGTTTCTCAAACGCGGCGATGTCGTCCGCGTGTGGATCGAAGGGCTCGGCGAACTCGAGACTGCCATCGCGTGATCACCCCGACCGGGGGGGCGAAAGATAAGGAGACGCAAGTGAACAAAATGCTATGCGCCGCGCTCGCGGCAGCTATCGCCGGGACAGCTTCCGCGGCAATGGCGGATGTGAAGATCGGCTTTCTCGCGACACTGTCCGGTCCATCCGCCGACGTCGGCCGCGACCAGTTCGACGGCGTCAGCTTGGCGCTGGACCTATTGTCGGGAAAGCTTGGCGGAGTCAAGGCCGTGATCGTCAAGGAAGACGATGAGCAGAAGCCGGAGGTGGCAATCAACGCACTGGGCCGGCTCCTTGACCGGGAAAAAGTCGATATTGTGGTCGGCCTGACTTTTGCCAACGTGATGATGGCGTTGCAGAACCGGATTGCTTCGACGGACATCCCGTTTATCGGAACCGTAGCCGGCCCTTCTTCCGTTGCCGGTAGGCAATGCAAGGCAAACGAGTTCGTCATGTCCTGGCAAAGCGATGCACCGGCGGAAGCGATCGGAAAATACCTCAGTGACAAAGGCATTAAACGGGTGAGTACGATGACCCCGAATTTTATCGGGGGCAAGGACAAGATCGCCGGCTTCAAGCGCTTCTACAAGGGGCAAATCGTCGATGAGATCTATACGCCACTCAACGAGCTCGATTTTTCCGCCGAGTTGACCGAACTTTCCGCTTCCAAGCCGGAGGCGATCTATGGATTCTTTCCGGGTGGGTTAGGCGTCACGTTCGTTCGTCAATACCAGCAGGCTGGGCTGCTTTCGAAGACGGCGCTCTATACCTCCAACACGATTGAGGGTTCAGCCGTGGATGCCATGGGGACGGCTGCGTTGGGCTCAGTCGTGGGCGATTCCTGGACCCCGGGCGCGCCCAATCCGCAATCGAGGCGATTCGTCGAGGCGTTTCAGAAGCGCTTCGGCCGGACTCCCTCCAGTTACGCGGCATTCAGCTATGACGCGATCATGATGCTCGACGCGGCCGTGCGAGACGTGAAAGGAAACACCGCCGATCACAAGGCATTGACCGCATCGATCAAGAGCGCTCGATTCGCCTCGGTGCGCGGCAATTTCCGGTTTGGAAGGAACAACTTTCCTATCCAGGACTACAGCATCTATCAGGTCGTCCGAAACTCGGTGGGTAAGCGCGGCTTCAAGCTGCTCGAGGCAGACGTTTTCAAGGATCACGGAGACGCGTATGCACAGCAGTGCAATCTGAAATAGACGTTAGCGAAGCAGCCGATTGCAATCGAAACGAAAAAGGGCGGCCCGTACCCGAGACGGTGCGGACGTGACCCTGTACGGCCAGCGTGGATGCCAGCGAATGGATAGCGAGTATCGCGGCTTCACGCATATGGAAGGAGACGAAAACCGTGAAATGCTTCAAACAATCCCTATTGGCATTCCTATTGTCGATCGTGGGCAGCGTGAATGCCGCTACTGCGGCGGAACGGCCGATCGAAGTCATCACCTTTCCGGGCGGCTTCAACTGGCCGCTATGGGTGGCGCAAGAGAAGGGCTTTTTTGCAGCGAACGGCATCGCGGTCAAGGTAACGCCCACCCCGAGTTCCGTATTTCAACTCACTCAGTTGATCGACGGGCGCTTCGATATTGCGATGACGGCCATGGACAACCTCGTCGCTTACCGTGAAGGGCAGGGCGAAGCGCCGGTAGTCGGCCGAGACCTAATCGCCGTCATGGGAGGCGACCGCGGGTTCCTGAAGCTCGTTTCTGCGCCGCCAATCAATTCCGTGAGTGCATTGCGTGGCGAAGCGGTCTCGGTCGATGCACGAAATACTGGCTATTCACTGGTGCTCTTCGAACTGCTCGACCGCGCGGGCTTGCATGAGCCGGAGTTTACGGTCGAACGAGCGGGCGGCGTCCTGCAACGCTTCCAATCGCTCTTGCAAGGCAAGCAGGCGGCGACCTTGCTGGTTTCGCCTTTCGAATTGCAGGCGCAGGCCCACGGCTTCAACGTCATCGCAAAGGTCTCAACCGATCTCGGTGCGTATCAAGGCATGGTTGCGGGCGTACGCCGCGCTTGGGCGGAAACGCATCGCGCACAGTTGGAAGGTTTCATCAGCGCTTACGCAAAGAGTGTGGAGTGGCTATATAACCCCGCAAACAAGCAGGAAGCGCTACGCATATTCACGAAATACATGCCGGACAGCGATCTTGCGATGGCCGAAGCAGCTTTTCCTTTGCTCGTGAACGAGCAAACGGGATTTCAACGGCGAGCCGAACTCGAACTGCCGGGTCTCGATGAGGTGCTTAGGCTCCGTGCTAAATGGGGCATTCCTCAGAAGAAGCTCGGCATTCCCGAGAAATACTACGATCCGCGTTTTTACAACGACGCGCTCAAGTACCGGCGGAGCAATGGGAGTCAACGATGAGCTTCGCCCTGATCTTTTTGCAAATGCTGAACGGACTGCAGTTCGGGGTTCTTTTGTTCCTGCTCGCAGCGGGCCTGACTCTGGTCTTCGGCATCATGAGCTTCGTTAATCTCGCACATGGCTCGCTGTACATGTTGGGGGCCTACTTCGCCGCGACGGCGTTCGGCCTGTCCGGCTCGTTTGCTGTAGCCGTGCTCGCCGCGATTGGCGGCAGCGTCGCAATAGGCGTCGCGGTCGAACGGGTAGCGGTGTCGCGTCTCTACGGCCGGGATCATCTCGACCATGTGTTGGCAACGTTCGGCATGATTCTGTTCTTCAATGAAGCAGCCCGGATGATCTGGGGGCCGCAGCCGCATTTCCTGCCGGTGCCGGTGTCGCTCGATGGCACGGTCGACATCTTGGGCCTCGCTTACCCGGCCTATCGCTTCGCCATCATCGGCGCCGGATTGCTGGTTGCCCTCGGCGCACAGTGGCTCATGCATCGCACTCGGCTGGGGATGCTGATTCGGGCCGGTGCCGTCAATCCGGCGATGGTTGGCGCGCTCGGTGTCAATATCCGATTTCTGAACGCATTCCTTTTCGCACTGGGCGCGGCACTGGCAGGGTTGGCCGGCGTCATGGCAGGGCCGATCGTGTCGGTGCAGCCGGGTATGGGGGAGCCCGTGCTGATCGCGACGCTCGTCGTCATCGTCATCGGCGGGATTGGGTCCGTGCGAGGTGCATTTTTCGCCGCTCTCATCGTCGGTATGGCGGACACGCTGGGCCGGACACTGTTGCCGCCTTTGCTGAGAGACGTAACGAGCCGCGATATTGCAGATGCAGCCGGACCTGCGCTCGCCTCGATGCTGGTCTACCTGCTGATGGCGGCCATTCTTGCGGTCCGTCCGGATGGACTTTTTCCCGCACGGAGAAAATGATGCGATTCAACACACCGCGCTGTCGATGCGCGTGGGCGGTGCCGCTGCTGCTATTCGGCGCGCTAGTACTGCTTCCCTTCATCGCGCAGCCGTTCTATACCGCGTTTGTCGCGCGCATCATCATCTACGCAATCGCCGCAACCGGTTTGAATCTGGCCTTGGGATACGGCGGCATGATCAGTTTCGGCCATGCGCTCTTCTTCGGGATCGGTGCCTACAGCGTCGCACTGCCCGCGTTTTACGGCATCGACAATGGTTGGGTGCACGTTCTTTCGTGTGTCGCGGCGTGCGCGCTGCTCGGCCTGGTGATGGGCGCGATCTGTCTGCGGACCACTGGGGTCGCTTTCATCATGATCACGCTGGCATTTGCGCAAATGGGGTACTTTGTTTTCGAGAGCCTCAAGCAGTATGGCGGTGACGACGGGACGTCCATCGCCGATACCTCGAAGTTCTTCGCATTGGACCTGGGGCGTCCCGATACGGTCTATACGTGCTCGCTCATCGTATTGGCATTGGCGACCTACTGGATGGCGCGTCTGCGCGTCTCACCGTTCGGCATGGTGTTGCGCGCCGCGCGGATGAATGCCCGGCGCGTCGATGCGATGGGCTTGCCCGCGAAGCAATACCTGCTGGCGGCCTACATCCTTTCGGCGATTCTGTGCGGTCTTGCGGGCCTGCTGCTGGCTAACCTCAACGCCTTCGCTTCGCCGAGCACGTTGTCGTGGAACGTGTCAGGCGACCTCATCGCCATGGTCATGCTGGGGGGCGCGGGTTCTGTGTTCGGCGCGGTGTTGGGCGCTTTCGCGTTCCTCGGCCTCGAGGAAGTGCTGAAGCTATTCACCGAGCACTGGATGGCGGTGTTCGGTCCGGCGCTAGTCCTGATGGCGTTGCTCGGGAAGGCCGGCATTGCGGGTGTCTTTGCCGCCGTGGACGCCTGGCTCTCGCGTCACCGTCGCCCGGCTGACCCGATGGTGTCCACGGCCACGGGAGAGCAATCGTGACGAACCTGTTATTGCAGACGGAATCGCTGGTCAAGCGCTATGGCGGTCTCCTGGTTACCGATAACGTGTCACTCGATATCGAACGCGGGGAATTGCACGCCCTCATCGGACCCAACGGCGCAGGCAAAACGACGCTAATCAATCAGATCTCGGGCGAGTTGCAGTCGAATGGCGGAAAGGTGTGCTTTGCAGGCAAGGATATCAGCGCGTTGCCCATTCATCGCCGCGCGCGCGGGGGGATGGTGCGCTCCTATCAAATCACGTCGATCTTCGAGGGGTTCACAGTGCGAGAGAATGCCGTGCTTGCGGCACTAGGCGCGGCCGATCACGCGTTTCACCTATGGCGACCCATGTTGGACCGCCGTGTGCTCGTGGAGGCGGCCGATGAAGCGTTGGACGAGGCGGGACTCGCGGACCGGGCGGATTCACCCGCGGCCGATCTTTCCTACGGGCAGCGGCGTCAACTCGAGCTGGCGATGGCGCTCGCGGCACGGCCCGAATTTCTGTTGTTGGACGAACCGATGGCCGGGATGAGCACGCATGAATCGAACGCAGTGGTTTCCTTGCTGAAAACCTTGAAGCGCCGCTATTCGATTTTGCTTGTCGAGCACGATATGGACGCGGTATTTGCGCTCGCGGATCGCATTACCGTCTTGGTCTATGGACGCGTGCTGTTGACTGGCACACCGGACGAAATTAAGCGAAGCGCGAAGGTCAAGGCGGTCTATCTCGGAGAGGAAATGCCACATGGGAGTCGGTCGTGACAACGTTGCTGGAAGTAGGGGATTTGCAGGCCAGTTACGGTCGCGCGCAGGCGCTTTTCGGTGTCACGTTCGACGTGAAGCCGGGTGAAGTCGTCACGCTGCTCGGCCGCAACGGAATGGGACGATCCACGTCGGTCAAGTGCCTGTTCGGTCTTTTACCGGTTAAAGCCGGGAGGATCCAGTTCGCCGGAAAGCCGCTCGAAGGCTTGCCATCGCACCGAATTGCTCGACTAGGCTTGGGACTCGTCCCGGAGGGACGGCAGGTGTTCCCGACATTGTCGGTCGAAGAGAACCTGATCGCGACAGCGCGTGCGAGCCGCAGTAAGCGCGGTGCAGCGGCCGAGTGGACGCTCGAACGCGTATATCGCCTCTTTCCGCGCTTGAAGGAGAGGCGCGGCAACCTGGGATGGCAGCTTTCCGGCGGGGAACAGCAGATGCTTGCGATCGGCCGCGCGCTGATGACTAATCCCCAGTTGCTCGTACTCGATGAAGCAACCGAAGGTCTGGCGCCGTTGATGCGCGCCGAGATCTGGGATGCGCTGGCAGAACTGAAATGTCGAGGTCTCGCGCAAGTCGTGATCGACAAGAACGTCGACGCACTTCTAGAACTTGCCGATCGGCATTTTGTAATGGAAAAGGGGCGCGTGGTATGGAGCGGTGCGTCCCGTGCGCTGCATGACCAGCAGGACATCGTGAACCGGTATCTCGGTGTCTAGCGCGGCCGAATCGGGTACGTGGGCACGCGTCGGGCAAGTGCCGTGCGTATCGCAGCAAGCGGCGCTTGAATGGGGCGTCTAGGAGGGAATGGCCACGGCATGGTGTGCCTGAACGCAAGAATTATAATTATTTAATTAGGATAACTAAATAAATGGAGACATGACATGATATTGAAGAGAGTTTTTGCCGTTGGCCTATTTGCCACGGTACCGTTGGCTCAAGCCCAAAGCAGGGTGACGCTCTACGGTATCGTCGACGCCGGCATCCAGTACTACAACAACGCTGCGGCAGGCGGAGCGGTCGTCGGCATGCCGGCGCTGACGGGTGAAATGCCGTCCCGTTGGGGCTTGCGCGGCGAGGAGGACCTGGGCGGCGGCTACAAGGCGGGCTTCGTCCTCGAAAACGGCTTTGCGCCGGCCACAGGCATGCTCAATTACGGCGGCCGACTATTCGGGCGACAGGCCAATTTGAGCGTGAGCGGGGGCTTTGGGACGGTAACGCTCGGCCGGCAAATGAACATGACGATGTATGCGCTTTCATCGGCGGATAACATCGGCCCGTCGATTCACAGCATGGCTTCGGTCGATACGTACATCCCCAATGCGCGCAGCGACAATGCGATCGGCTACCTCGGGTCGTTCCGCGGCTTCAAACTCGGAGCGACCTACAGTTTCGGCCGGGACGCCGCGGGCCCAGCCGGACCGTCATCGACCAATTGCGGGGGGCAGACGCCCGGAGATCCAGTTGCCTGCAGGCAGTACACGCTGCTCGCGGGTTACGACAATGCGCGCTTTGGTGTAGCCGCGGCGTACGACGTGATGCATGGCGGAAATGGCGCGGCCGCTCCGCTGTCGAACCCGGGATACACGGACACCCACGTCGTTGTCGACGGCTATTTGAAGCTCGGCTCGGCGAAAATCGGCGCCGGCTGGGTCCGAAGGAACATCGCTGCGCTTGAGCATGCCCAATCGGATCTATGGTTCCTCGGTGCGAGTTACGTCGTGACGCCGGCGTTCTCGGTTGACGCCCAGGGCTTGCGCTACATTCTCCATTCGCACTCGGACTCGACGATGGTGATCGGTCGGCTGAATTATCTGCTCTCCAAGCGCACCACCGTGTACACATCGATCGCCTACGTCATCAATAGTCGACTCGGCAATGCGCCGGTGGCCGCGGGGGGGACGGTGCAGACGGGGAAAAACCAGTTGGGCGTGATGGCGGGAATACAGCAGCGCTTTTAACGCGCTGCGGGCCACGCGATGGTGTGTGCTTCGCCGGACAGGCCGGCGCGGTGGGCGAGGCGCGCACTCTCTGAGCAACAGGAAGACCGACCAAGCCAAGACTCTTGAAGAAGTCGTTCAATTGCGGCATGAACTGTGCCGCGGCAGCAGGGAAGAGTGCATCGAAATGAGGACGGACGCCTGCCCGTGGATTTCATTCGTCGATCTTTGGCGGCTCACCGGCGTATGCGCGCTCGAGAAGCTCGCGTAGCGCAACCGGTTCAAGCGACCTCGGGTTCGGGTACGTCGCCTGGGTTGCTAATTCCACCGCCCGCCCGATGCCATTGGGCTTCATGCCTATATCGCGAAGCGCAACCGGCGCCCCGAGGTTCCGTGCGAGGTCCCACAATCCGGTCGCGGCGTCTTGCGCGCCGATCGCGCCGGCAATGCGGCGCATGACGTCGGGGACGGCGCGGGCGTTGTAGGCGAGTACGTGGGGAAGGACGATGGTGTGGGTTTCGGCATGCGGCAAATCGAACGTCCCGCCCAACGTATGGCAGAGCTTATGATGCAACGCCATCCCGACGTTACCCAGGACGGTGCCGCATAGCCACGCGCCGTATAGGCATCTGGCACGTCCTTCGACGTCGCTTGGATTGTGTTTGAGGGCCGGCAGTCCTTCGGCCAGCGCGCGAATGCCCTCGACCGCAAGCAGGCCCATGATGGGGTTGCTGTCTTGCGCGTAGAGCCCTTCGGCAGCGTGTGCGATAGCGTTGATCCCGCTCGTGACGGAAAGCGCGAAGGGGAGCGTCATGCTCAGTTCCGGATCGTAAATCACGGTGCGCGGCAAAAGACGCGGGTCCCTGCCGGTTTTCTTGATGCCGGCGTCGGTGATTCCATAGATGGGCGTCATTTCAGAGCCGGCATAGGTCGTGGGGACGGCGATGATGTGGAGCGAGGATTCAAGCGCGATGGCCTTTCCCAGCCCCATCGTCGAGCCGCCGCCGATCGCGACGGCGCAGTCGGCGCCGATACGCCGCGCTTCTTCGATCGCCGCGCGAGCGACCTCGATCGGTACGTGCATGACGGCCTTGGGAAAGACGCCCGCACAGCGGCCACCTAGTTGGGCCGCTGCGCGCTCGGCTTGTGTGGCCTGATCGGGCGTGGACAATATGATCGCTCGGGTGGCGCCGAGTAGTTCAACTTCGCGGTGCAGGTGCTTCAGTGCACCGCGCTCGAATATCACGCGCTGTGCGCGGCTGTCGTATGTGAATGGCTTGATCATGGAGGGGACGGCTAGTGCGCTGCGGTGGTCGGATTGAGTACGAAGTCATACTCGAGCGTGTAGAAGGGCGTCGTCATCACGGAGGCGTCGGGCGCAGGTCCCGGTTCGTGGCGGATCCAATCCGCAATCAGCGACGAGCGAACGCCGAACACCGCATCGGAATCGAGATATTTTCCGCCACTACGAAAGACGTGAGTGATGAGTGTTTCGTACCCGTCCTTTTTGATCATGAAATGCAAATGGGCCGGCCTCCACGGATGGCGGCCTGTCGCGCGCAACATATCGCCGACGGGGCCGTCGTGCGGAATCGGATAGGGTTCGGCCACGATGGAGCGGAAGAAGTATTGACCGTTCGCGTCGGCGAGGAGGACGGCGCGTGCCCGAGCTTGATCGAGTTCGGCGTATTGGACGTCGTAGTAACCGTCCGCATCGGCTTGCCACACTTCGATACGCGCGTGCGGCAGGGCTTCGCCGTCCAGCCCTCGGATGACGCCCGACACGAAGCACGGTTCGCCTTTTGCGCCGTTGGCGATATCGGCGCCCAGCGCGTACCTCGGTGCATTTTCGACGTGGAACGGGCCGAAGACTGTCGCTTCCGTGCATCCGGCCGGTTTGCGATTGTTCATCGCCATCGTCAGTGTCGATAGACCCAACGTATCTGACAGGAGAATGAATTCCTGACGCTTCTCGCAACAGGTATGTCCGACTTGCGTCAGGATGCGGATACCTGCCATGAGTTCGTCTTCGGTGAGTTCGACGTCGCGCGCAAAGCTGTGCAGATGCTGAACGACGCTGATCAGCAACTGCTTGAGCCGAGGGTCGGGGGTATGGGCGAGCTGAGCGATGACGGCCTGCGTAATCGTGTCTTCGTTGAGGTTTTGCATATCGCTGCCTTACGTTGCATGGGATGTTCCGATAGACGACGTGACGCGACACGCGAATGCCGCATCCGATAGTGCCAAGATACCGTTGCAGCAACGTACGTTAAATGCTAAAAGCGGAAAGCAGATTTCCGCTGGATGGAAAAAGGGGTGGGGCGTGGACCGATGGAAGGAGATGGAGCTGTTCGTTCGAACCGCTGAATTCAGCAGTTTGAGCAAGGCGGCGGAATTCCTGAACTTGTCCAATGCGGCTGCGAGCCGCCACCTCGTTGCGCTGGAAGAACGCCTCGGCGCCCGTTTGATCGAGCGTAGTACGCGTCGGCTTTTCTTGACCAGTGCGGGCCAAGCCTTCTTCGACCGATGCAAGGTGTTGCTATCGGAGGTATGGGAGGCCGAGTCGGAGGTCAAGGCTTCCGTACTGGATCCGGTGGGCTTGCTGAGAATTACGGCCTCGGTTTCTTTCTGCGTCAAGCACATCGTTCCTTTGCTGCCCGAGTACAACCGCAGATATCCAAACGTGACCGTGGACGTGGAGGCCGCGAATCGGTACCCCGATCTTCTCGATAGCAACACCGATATCGCTATCCGTACGCGCGAGTACGAGCCGGACTCGAACATCACGGTTCGACGGCTCGCCGAGACGCGCCGCGTGCTGGCAGCCTCGCCCGGGTACCTCGACGCGTTTGGAACGCCGGCTTCTCCCGAGGACTTACTGAAGCACAGGCTGTTGGTGTATACGTTGGCCAATCGCCCGCGAGAATTAGGCTTCCAGCGTGGCGAGCAGACATCGGTCGTGGCAACCCAAGGCTACTTTGCGTCGAACGACGGTCAGGTCATCCGAGCCGCGGCCATGGCGGGACTCGGAATCCTCATACAGCCGATGTATATCATTTACGACGACATCGTTTCGGGTCGTCTAGTGCCGGTCCTAGACGACTGGGACTTGCCGAGGCTCACGATCAACATTGCATATCTCAGTAGAAAGCACATGTCCATGAAGGTGCGTTCCTTCACGGACTTCCTGTTTGCGCATTTTCAAGAAATGGACTTCGAAAGGCGCTGGACTCAGTAAGCGCAAGCGGTCGGCTTCAAACGACCTCGTCAAAAAAGCCTTCTCAATAGAGTCCTAGACATCGCGCCGGCGGGCGTTTCGTGTGGCGCACTCGATCCGCGCGAAGGGGCGACAACCCGCGGCAAGCAGCCGGTGCGGGAGATGCGAACCGACGTTGATTGACATGCGCTCATAGTAAAGTTAGTTTACTAAGTGATCGGTAAGCAAAGCTTGCTATGCGAGAGGCCGTTCGAAAACGGATGACGAAATTTGGAGGTACGTATGTTGCCGGTGAAGAGCTCTGTAGTACTGGTTGGCGGCGGGCCTTGCGGCCTCATGCTCGCGAACGAACTGGGACGGCGAGGAATCGAGACGGTATTAGTGGACGAAAAGCCCAGCACGGCATTCAATCCCCAGGCCAATGCGACGCAGGCGAGGACGATGGAGTATTTCAGGCGCCTCGGCTTCGCGGATGAAATAAGAAGGCTCGGGATGCCGGACGACTTTCCCACCGACATTGCCTACTACACGCGCTTCTGCAAGCATGAATTGGCGCGCTTCAAGCTGCCGTCGGCAAGGGAGGCGAAGTCGAAGGTGAGCGCACTGGGCGGCTCTTGGAGCGCGGCGGAGCTGCCTCACCGCGTCTCGCAGAAGTTTGTGGAAGGTGTTTTGCGCAAGCAGGCGGAGCGCTTGCCCAATGTCTCGGTGAACTATGGCTGGCGCATGCGGGCATTCCGTCAGTTCGATACGCATGTGGAGATCGATGTGGAGCGGCTCGACGATGGTTTCAGTCAGACGCTCCAAGCGGACTACATGGTGGGCGCGGACGGACCGCGCAGTCACACGCGCGAGGCACTTGGCTTCCAGTACACGGGGGAGACGGGGGTCATTCGCGATTTTATGGGTGGGCGCATGTATGCGATTTACGCTCGCTGTTCCGAGTTGTACAGCGCCAGCCCGAATCCGCCCGCGTGGATGAACGTTTGCGTCAATACGGAGCGAAGAGCGTTCATGGCTGCCGTGGACGGAAAAGGCGAATTCGCGTTCCACACGCAATTGAAGCCGAACGAAGTCGAGACAGAGGTGACCGAAGAGGATGCTCGTGGCATGTTTCGCGCGGCGGCCGGCTTGCCGGTCGAGGTGGAAGTCCTGTCAAAGGGTTCGTGGACGGCAGGCCATTCGTTGGTTAGCGACCATTTCCAATCCGGGCGCGTGTTTCTCGGCGGCGATGCCGTTCATCTATTCACGCCGACAGGCGGATTGGGATACAACACGGCGGTCGAGGACGCCGTCAACCTCGCCTGGAAGCTTTCCGCGGTAATCAAGGGGCAGGCTGCACCGACGCTGCTGGAAAGCTATGAGGCAGAGCGCCAGCCGATTGCTCGACGAAACACGAACTACGCAAAAATGTTCGCCGATTCACTCGGTCTTTTCCGTCCGGCTCCGGAATTGGAGGAGGACAGCAAGGCAGGCGCCATGGCCAGAGAAGAGGCCGGGGCCTATTTTAATGCGCATGGCCGTGCGGAATTCAATATTCCAGGCGTCACATTCGGCACGCGGTATGACGGTTCTCCTGCTATCGTTGCGGATGGGACTCAGCCGCCCCCCGACAGGCCGAACGAATACGTCGCCACGGCCTGCCCGGGGGGACGACCGCCGCACCTGTGGCTCGAGGATGGGACTTCACTGTACGACGCGTTCGGCTTCGAATGGGCATTGTTGTGCTTGCGCGCCGGGGCGGGAGACCATGCGCCCATGCTCGAGGAGGCTCTACGGCGCGGCATAGAACTCAAGGTAGTTACGTTGGACTTGCCCGTAGCGGGCGACCTCTACCAGGCTGATTTCGCGCTGATCCGGCCGGATCAGATCGTGGCATGGCGCGGAAACTCCTGTGCCGCTGCGACTGAAGTGTTTCGCCGAATATTGGGCTGCTAGCAGAGGGAGCACAGATTGCTTTGAGCGTTGCCGCTTGCCGACATTGCCGGTAAGCGGCAAACATCCATTCAACGCTGAACGGTTAATATGGGACCTCTATTTCAGAACAACGCCAGTGAAAATGAATGACAAGAGGAACGGGCAGCGATATGCGTGGCGCCAGGGTAACATCGGCCGCCTGTTAAACATCGCCGTTCAGCGATTCGAAAGGCGGGTTCTGCAACTGATGGGTGAAGCCGGGTATGACGGTCTGAGCCTGAGCCACATGGCCGTTACGCGCAACCTGGACGTGCGGGGCACTCGCGCTACCGAAATTGCCAAAAGAGCTGGCATCACGAAGCAGTTCGTGGGGGAGTTGATCGGCCAGCTCGAGGACGTTGGCTTATTGGAACGGATTCCGGATCCGGATGATGGCCGTGCGAGGATCACGCGGTTCACGCCGGCCGGCTTCGCGTGGCTCGAAGCCTTTGGCATTGCCGTCAAGCATGCGGAGCAGGAGATGAAGAAGGAGCTGGGAGCGGAGCTTTTCAACGCCATCAAGCAGGCGCTAGATCGTTATGGATCGAGCGAATAGCGGACCATCTCGTTGATTTGGATACCAGACCCGACGAAGCAGCGGCAATTTCACCGACGGCAGCGCCCGCATCGAGCGTGTTGGCCGGCGGCTCAAAAGCGTTGCTGGACTCCAGCCATGACTCCGACCTGGTTCTTGCCCATGGCGACCGTTCCGCCTGCGGCCACGGGCGCGTTGGCTAGCGGACTGTTCAACATAAACGCGACCGAGGAGTACACCGTGGTTCGTTTTGAAAGGAGGTAATCGAGCCTCGCGATCAGAAGTGTCGAGGAAGACTGTGATTTCTGGATGTATCGCAGGCCTTGTGCGTCAACGGAAAGCGCGGGCGATAGGGCGTAATTTCCGCCGACGAAGAAAATGTCGGATTGCATATGCTGGCTCGTGTCGAGGTTGCGGCGAATCCATCCTGCTCCCAACTTTCCCTTCCCAAAGTTCACGTAACCGTCGGCGACGAAATGCGTATCAATGTTGGAAGGTGACGTGAGCGGTGCCATTGCCCCGATGCCGCCGCGCATAGCGTCGTATGACAGCGCAAATCCAAACTGCGGGCTGTCATATCCCGCGAGCAGCGTGTATTGCCGGCAAGCCAATCGGTTGCCGGCCACCAGACCGGGACAATTGGTGGCCGAAGGACCCGCGGGCCCTGCCGCATCGCGGCCGAAGCTATATGTGGCGCCCAGCTTGAATCCGTGAAACACACCCATATAGCCGATCGCATTGTCGCTGCGCGAGTTCGGTAAATAGCCATCGAACGATGCCATGCTGTGAATCGACGGACCGATAACGTCGGCGTTGGATAGCGCGAACATCGTCATATTCATCTGGCGCCCGACGGTCAGTGAGCCATAGGGGCTGCTGATTCCCAGGTTGGCCTGACGGCCAAATAGGCGTCCACCGTAGTTCAAGGCGCCGTTGCTTACCGCAAATCCGCTTTCGAGAACGAAGAAGGCGTTATATCCCCCTCCCAGCTTTTCGGTCGCGCGTAATCCCCAGCGCGACGGCAGCTCGCCCGTCAGTGTCGGCATGCCGACGAATGCTCCATGGGACGCCGGGTTGTTGTAGTACTCGATACCCGTGTCGACTATCCCGTATAGCGTCACGGTGCTCTGGGCATGGGCTGCTCCCGTTGCCGCAATGGCAGTTGCGGTGACAAGCGCCCGGAGAGTAAAGCGTTTCATTTTTGTCTCCAAATATAATAATTAGAACTACGAAGTTATTTTTTTAAATGCCTTTGACGTGCGATCGGTTGCGGATGTCGATGCCGACCGCGTAATCCATGATCACGTGATGGCGTGAGGCAGAACCATAGCTCCCGTTAGAACGAGCGGCGTTATCGAGATGCGTAAGAAGGAATTGACCTGCCGACTTATCGGGCGCAGTCCGCCGAGGACGCTTTCTCCGACGGTGGGTGCAATCGGCGTTCATCGCGCGGGCCAGGGTGCTCGCCTCGCAGGCAACGTGCGCATATCGCCGCGCAGAACAGGGTCGCCGCTGCCGCCGTGAAAAGGTTTGATAATGACCACCCGAGAGCGAGCAAGCTTGCGACGACCGTTGCACCTACAATCGAGCCCAACCTTCCGAACGCGAGCGCCCAGCCTACGCCTGTAGCGCGTGAGGCCGTGGGGTAGATGGCCGTGGCCATGATGTTCGTGCCGGTCATGGTTCCCCCGGTGCCCATGCCGATGACGAACAGCACCATAAACACCGCGGACGTCGTATGAAGGGCCCCGCCGAGCAGGAGCAATGACACGGCAGCGGCAAGCATGGTGAGGCAGATAACGGCTTGCGGCTTGTACCGATCCATCATGATGCCAAGGCCGATCGCTCCGATTGTGCTGCCTAGGAGGTAGTACGCCATCATCGTCGCTCCTGCCCCGGGGGCGGCCCCGGCTCGTTGCACGAGCAAGGGGAGCCAGTTTCCAAGGAAGTAGACAACGAGCAGCGTGCTGAATGACATCAGCCACAGCAGTAGCGTTTCTCGGGCGAGACCGCGGCGAAAAAGGTATTGGAAAGGAAGGCCGGATAGCGGTTTTTCGGAATAGGCGAACCGAATCCCATCGATCCGGGCGCTCGGAAACATGGCGCGGAGTGTCGTTCGAATGTCCTGCTCCGGCGCGCCTCGGACTATCTTGTAGCGCACGGACTCCGGCAGCCAGATGAGCAAGATCGGGACAAGCAACAATGGGATGACGCCACCGACCATGAACATGAGCTGCCAGTGTTCACCGCCCAGCACTTTGCCGGCTAGAAGGCCCCCCAATGCGCCGCCCGCAGCCATGCCGCAGCCTATCGGCGCGACCAAGCTTGCGCGGAGTCGGCTGGGACTGTATTCGGCGGCGAGCGTAAAGGCATTGGGCATTGCGCCACCGAGGCCGAGCCCCGTCAGAAAGCGCAGGATGAGCAGAACATTCAGCGTAGGGGCGAGGGCGGACATCAGTGACGTCACACCGAACAGCGAGACGGAGGTGATGAGCAGTGTCTTGCGCCCAATCCGGTCGGCGACCGGTCCGAGCGCGAGCGATCCAATGCTCAGTCCAACGAGACCTATGCCGAACAGCGGCGCCAAATCTTGCGGGCGCAGATGCCAGTCGAGGTGCAAAGCGGGAGCGATATAGCCGACGACAGTCGTATCGTAGCCTTCGATGAGCATGATGGCGACGCACAGGGCGATTAACCGAAATTGTCGTGAACCAATCTGGGACTGATCGATGAACGTCTGGACGTCCATTGCTTCGCCTGGTTTCATAAGGTGCGCTCTCTTATTTCATGAATCCATGATTCATGGATCGAAAGAAATTTTTCGTTTCCGCGTGTTGGGAGGCAGCCGGCCAAGAAAGAACGACGAACGTGGTCTGTCCACGAAAGCTGGCTTCGTGCCCTGCGCGTATCTCAACTACTCGTATTCGATGCGCAGGTATTCCATCGCGTCGAGCAATCCCCGATCGGTCATCAGGAACAGTTGCGCATCGTCGGTTTCTGCTCGATGGGTGACCCAATGCCAGTGTGGAATCGTAAAAATGTCGTTCTTTTTCCAATTGATCGTTTTGTCGCCGACACAAGATGTGCCGCAACCTTGAGCCACGACCGCGATCGCGCTGCTTGTGCTTCGGTATGCGCGGGTGGTGACCTGCGATTGCAGCCGCAACGCGTAGCAGTCGAGCGTGGGCAGCACCGGCCCGCCGTTGGCCCCGTTGGTATAGCGGACCTCACGGGATCCATCCGCCCGCCGCGAAAGTTCGTCGAGCGCGGCAGCGATGGATGCGCGGGGATAGTGAAATGGCGTCGACGCTGGAACGTCGACCGACGTCAGGGAGGTCGGCTGTCTCTGATCGCCGGTTCGTTCTTTTGTCGCCCGTTCGAGAGCCCCGCTGCGCTGCCGGAATTCGAGGAAGACCGAGCGCAGATGGTGCGCTAGGGGCAAGTCCAGGCCATCGAACCAAATCACCCGTCGATCTCCTTCATTGGCGTGTTCATGCCAAGACCAAGATGGAGTCAAAATCAGATCGCCTTCGGCCATTTCACATGGCTGGCCATCGACCCAAGTCGTTGCACCATCTCCCTCCATCACAAATCGCAGCGCGGCCACGGTATGCCGATGAGGCTCTGCATGCTCACCCGGTTGCAGTACCTGCAGTGCGCCAGTGAGATTCGATGTCGTGTATGGATGCGGTGAAAACGCGGGATGGGCCAGCAGCAACACGCGGCGCTCTGCATCGGCCATGCAGACTTCCTCGGTGGCGCGCGCGATGAGCGGCTGAAGTGCTTCCCATGACCAGTTGATGGGCCAGTCGCTGGGGTTGGGCTCCCGAGTCAGAAGTGTCATGTAGCGATCCCAAAGCGGCAGCAAATTGGACTGCGCCAGCGCATCGACCAAATCTGTGTACTCATTCATAGTGATCCGCCACTTCGATGGTGGCCGGTCCGATGCCGGCTACAAATGCAGTGATTCTGTCACCCGGCAGTACCGGGCCGACGCCTGCCGGCGTGCCGGTCATGATCACGTCACCCGGCACAAGCGTGTACATTGCGGAAGCCATTTCCACGAGCCCCGCCACATCCACGACGAGATCTCGCGTATTGGCGTCTTGCCGGATTTCGCCGTTCACGCGAAGCGTCAGCGCAAGATCGTTGGGGTTGTCGATTTCGTCGGCCGTAACCAACCATGGGCCGAGTACGCTGTAAGTGTCGACTGATTTCCGCCAACACTGGAACTCCGGCCCGCGGACGGTCATATCGAGCCCGATTGCGTAGCCGGCGATATAGTCGTGCGCGTCGTCGCGCGATACCTTGCTGCATCGTTTGCCGATGATGACCGCAAGCTCGCACTCGTGGTCGTTACGCCGATCGGGCCTGCGCAGGACGATCTTTTCACCGAAGCCGACGAGCGAGGTTGACGCTTTGAGAAAGAGGCCCCAATCGTGGATCGTCGTGATCTTGCGGTCGAACGCGATTCCCTTATCTCGGACGCTTTCGTCGATATGCGACGCATAGTTGATCGGCGCACCCACGATCTTCGACGGATTGGCAACCGGCGAAAGCAGTCTGACGCTCTCGAGCGGCATTGATTCTGCCGTCGCGATGAGTGTTCGCGCCGCCTCACATACCGCCTGCAAATTGGCAACGAGGAGATCCTCGGCCGGAAGGGGATAGCGGGGCTGCGGAAGCACGTTCAGTGCGGCCGACACGTCGTAGACCAAATCGCCCTCGACAATGCCCAGGTGTCCTTCATTGAATCGACAAATCTTCATTGACGTTCTCATCTGGTTGGTACGAGCATCATTGCATCTCCAGATTGATTGATCAATGGTGTATACCATAGATTGATTGTCAACTATGCGGCGCAAATTCCTGCAGCTAATATCCCAGTAAGATGCTGAGTCTAGGACTGGCCGGCATGGCGTGAGCTATACTTTATCAACGTTGATTTATAGAGAGTGCGATGCAGGCCCACCTCACTAGCGCGGAAGTCATGCAATTGCTCGGGATAAAGAAGCAGACGCTCTACGCGTACGCGAGTCGGGGCGTGCTCCGCCGCGTTTCCTTGCCGGAGTCGCGACGGTCCATGTATGTGCGGGAAGACGTTGAGCGACTCCTGGCACGCAAGACGCGGCTGAGCGGGGAGGCGCAACGCGCTTCGGAGTCTGGTGCGAGTTCGGCCGCGGGAGCGGGCGCTCCCGTCATCGCGAGCGCCATTACTGAAATTACGTCGAAGGGCCCCAAGTATCGCGGTATCGATGTCTGTGAGTTAGCCGTGCACCCAGGGTACATCGAGAATGTCGCCGAGTTGCTTTGGACCGGCGTGCTCACCGATGAGCCGGTAGTGTGGGTCAATGACCCGCCGCCGGACAATTTGGAGGCCACTATTGCTGCGCTACAACAGGGAGAGAGGCGCGTACCGATTCTTCGCGTCATGGCAGCGGCATCGCTCGTCCTTGGCGAACCCGCCGCGGAGGAGCTTCGTTCTGGCAGCACGCCCCGTCTCGCACGTCGGATCATTTCGGTGTATGCAGGCTGCCTCGGATGGTTGCGCTCGAGGCCCCGTCTCATTCACAGAGACGACGGCGAGGCACTCGCACACCTTGCCCTCCGGGCACTTGGAGCCGAGACGAATGCGCGCGCGGTCGCTGCGCTCAACGCAGTGCTGATTTGCTGCGCGGACCATGAATTATCAACGGCCACGTATACCGCGCGAGTGGTGGCTTCGACGGGGGCTGGTCTGCAAGCTTGCCTCATCGCCGCTATCGGCGCGCACTCCGGCCATTTGCTCGGCGGCAGTTGCGACCGGCTCGAGTCGCTGATTGGCGCGGTTCCCAAGCTGGATAATCTGCGCTCGTCTCTGACGAGCGATAAGCTCCCGCAACGTAAAATTCCGGGTTTCGGGCATCCGATCTATCCGGCGGGCGACGCACGCGGCGAGTTCCTGCTGGATCTCGCGATGCAACTGGGGAAAAAGGCATGGGCCGATGCGTTCCGGGCGAGCGTGGACGAGGTGCGCTCCCAGACTGGCCTTGGACCGTCGTTGGAGCTGGGAATCGTTGCAGTGGCGAAGGCGCTTGATTTGCCGCCGCGGAGTGCCTCGGCACTTTGGGCTGTTGGCAGAAGTGTGGGTTGGGTGGCTCACGTTATGGAGCAGCGGCTTTCCGGTACGGTTATTCGTCCTCGTGCGCGCGCGATCGGCTAGCGGTTGCCGCCGGCGGACTAGCAACGACAACTTTGCAGAAGGCGAGTGCCCCTAAGGGCTGTGCCTTCCGGCCCGATCGAATCATTGAGCACTTAGAGGTCCAGCACCAATTCGTGGGATTTCGCTCGGGAAACGCAGACCATAATTTGCGTTCCACGCTCACCTTCTTCCAGTACCAGGTCACGATGATCAGCCTCTCCCGAACACAGCCCTGTCTTGCACGATCCGCACGTTCCGCTTTCGCATGAGCTCGGGACGCGCACGTTCGCACTGCGCAACACGTCGAGGATGGATTTGTCAGCGGGCACATCAAGCGCGGTTCCGCTTCGCCGAAGCCGGACGGTAAAGGGCTTGTTCTCTTTCGCCGCGATGTTTCCCACCCCGAAGCTTTCGAAGTGCACCGTGCCGGACGGCCAGTGGCCAGTCATGTCCTTGACCGTATCCATCAGTGCATGGGGACCGCAACAGTACACATGCGCTTGCTTCGGACGTTCGAACAGCGACCAGAAATCGAACGACCGGCTCGGATCACCGAAATCATGGTGGATCTTGACGTACGGGTGCCACTCTTCGCTTCGAAGTTCATCGAAGAACGCCGTGCCTTCCGGGTCGCGTGCGAGGTAGTACAGCCGGAATTTTCGCGTGCCTTCGGCCCTAAGTTGTCGCGCCATCGACAGCATCGGTGTGATGCCGATACCGCCGGCCACAAGAATGAACTCCTTCGCGCGGGCGTCCAGCGGGAATTCGTTTTTTGGCAACGACACATCGAGCGTGCCGCCTTCGGCGGTTTCCTCGACAAGACTGACGGATCCGCCCCGGCCACCGGCGTCACGCTTGACGGCAATGACATAACGGTGATTCTCGTTCGGATCGTTACAAAGGGAGTAGGCGCGACGCATGCCGTTCGGGATTCGAACCGTCAGATTCGAGCCCGCCTCGAAGGGAGGCAGCGGGGAGCCGTCCGCGGTGCTCAACTCGAAACGCCAAATGTCTCGTGCGATCTTGTCCTTCGTGGTGATTCGAAGGCTCAAAAAACTGTCTTGGTCCAGGTTCATGCCTGCCTCCCTTTGCGATCTGCCCGCGCGAATTGGCAGGCCATATAACTAGATATCTAATTATACATGGCTGGGCATGACGTCCGGGACAGGGTGCATCGGTACAAACCCGCGCTTGCCAGAGGTGATCAGATCGCCTACCTTAATAATTAGAAATCTAATTATCGGTTGACAGATGGTGCCTGAGGTTCGATGCGGGTGAGCAGATCGATGCGTCGACATGGACGATTAACGGAGACATTGACATGGCAGGTTCAACGATGAGCTACGACGCGGACGCGCTTCCTCAAGTGGCCGACGCGGCACTCGTTGAGGGCACGTATCGAAAGGTCACGCTCAAACTGATGACGTTTCTATTTTTCTGTTGGGTTCTGAACTATCTGGACCGGGTCAACGTAAGCTTCGCACAGCTGCAACTCAAGCATGATCTCGGGCTCAGCGACGCCGCCTACGGGTTGGGGGTGAGTCTGTTTTTCATCGGCTACATCCTGCTCGAAGTGCCTAGCACGTTGCTGCTCAAACGCATTGGCGCGCGCAGGACGGTGTGCCGGATCATGGTGCTGTGGGGTGGCATTTCGACGGCCATGGCGTTCATGACGACGCCTTGGCAATTCTATCTGGCGCGCACGTTGCTCGGTGCCGCCGAGGCGGGGTTCTGGCCGGGCATCATTCTTTATCTTTCGTTCTGGTATCCGGCCGCGCGTCGTGCGCGTATCACCTCCCGTTTTCTTCTGGCGATTGCCGCCGCCGGCATCATCGGCGGGCCGCTTTCAGGCTTCATTCTCCAAAACTTCACCGACGTGTGGGGCTATAAGAATTGGCAGTGGCTCTTCTTTTTGGAGGGCATACCCGCGGTCGTAGCCGGTGTTGTGGCGTTTTTCTATTTGACCGATAAACCGGAGCAGGCCACGTGGCTCAGCCTAGAGCAGCGTCAACTCATTCGGAATGCGCTGGAGGAGGAACGCGGGAGCAAGCCGGCTAATGCGCCCGGCCGCCTGATGACCGCGCTGCGCGATCCTCGCGTGTATGTGCTGGCGGCGGGTTGGGCCACGGTGCCCATCTGCGGAACGCTGCTGAACTACTGGACGCCGACGATCATCAAGCAGGCGGGGGTGGCGAATATTCTGCAGATCGGTTTTCTGTCGGCGTTGCCCTACATCGTGGGTGCTGTCGCCATGCTCGTTATTGCACGCAGTTCGGATGTCCGGCTCGAACGCCGCTGGCACTTCGCACTGTCCACGACCGCAGGAGCATTGGGCGCCGTGGCGTTGACGCTGCTGACGCACAACTGGGTTGCAGCCATCGTGTGCCTGAGCCTCATCTCCATCAGCTATTTCGCGGCGGCCGCCATCATCTGGTCGATCCCCCCCACTTATTTGAAGGGTGACGCGGCAGCGGGCGGGATCGGCGTCATCAGCAGTCTGGGGCAGGTCGGTGCCTTCTGTGCGCCGATCGTCTTGGGATGGGTCAAGAGCGTGACGGGGAGTTTCGCCGTCGGCATTTTGCTGGTCGCCGCGCTCGTGTTCATCGGCGGGCTTGCCGTGTTGATCGGCGTGCCGCGCGAGCGCGCCTCGCGCTGAACCTGCGGCAGGCCCGCCGACCCATTTATTTGGACAATCGAAAAGGAATGTGGATGAGTAAGCTTCAGCTTTCAATCGCAGTGGGAAACTATGATCGGATGCGCCCGTTGATCGACGGTGACGTTCAGATCGACGGCGTCGATCCTGTGTTCATGCTTCAAGATCCGGAAGAGATCTTTTTCCGGGCCTTTCGACACGCCGATTACGATATCTGCGAACTCTCGTTGAGCAGCTACTCGGTGAAGACGGCCAACGGTACCTCGCCCTATATCGCGGTGCCTGTGTTCCCGTCGCGTGCATTCCGCCATAGCTCGGTCTACGTGCGGGCCGATCGCAGTATCGATCGACCTGAGCATCTGAAAGGCAAGTGCATCGGGGTGCCCGAGTATCAATTGACGGCCAATGTATGGGTGCGTTTGATGCTGGAGCAGGAATACGCCGTGAAAGCGTCGGATATCCGGTGGGTGCGCGGTGGCTACGAAGATCCGACGCGGGTCGAAAAAATCCCACTCGACTTGCCGGACGGTGTCGTCCTCGACAACGCACCGGCCGGGCAAACCATATCGAATCTCCTTGCCACGGGAGAAATCGACGGGGTGATCGGTCCGCGCGCACCGTCATGCTTCGAGCGGGGACATCCTCAAGTCAAATACCTGTTCGATGATCCCCAACGCAGTGCGGCAGAGTGGTACGCAAAAACGAAGCTGTTTCCGATCATGCATACCCTCGGGATCAGAAAGAGCCTGGCGGAGCGTCACCCCTGGCTGCCCGGCGCAATCGTGAAGGCATTCGAGCAGTCGAAGACGATTGCGCTCGCGAGGTTATCCGACACGTCCGCGACGAAGGTGACGCTGCCTTTCGTCGAGGATCAATTGCGCAATGCTCGGAGATTGATGGGAACTGACTTCTGGTCGTATGGGTTTGCCGACAACGAGGTAGTGATCGATCGCTTTCTGGCCCAGCATTACGCCGAAGGGTTATCGAGCCGGCGCCTTCAGCCGTCCGAACTCTTCCATCCGGCCAGCGTCGAGCGCTTCAAGATCTGAGCAGCTCGCTTGATGGCGAGTGCTATCGGTGCGGTAGTGGCGAGGCGGCGGGGGGAAGCGATATCATTGGCGGTGATTCTCACCTGACAAAGATAACGGTATGGCTGCGAAGCGTTCAAAAGGCGAGGCAGAAGGGCCCACCTCCGATCCGATTCTCCGGCACTGGCGCGAAGCGGTGCCAGACGATCGTCTGGCTCACTTGGTCAAGGATGCGGCCCGTGCGATGGTGCGCGGACTGCAGATGCGGTTGGCTCAGCACGAAGTGTCGTTCGGGCACTGGGCGTTCCTTCGCGTGCTCTGGGAAAAAGACGGGCTGACGCAGAAGGAGTTGAGCGACGAGACGGGAACGACCACGCCGACCACCTTCACGGCCGTCTCCGCCATGGAAAAGCTCGGCTATGTGGAGCGTCGCTATGCGCCGGGAAATCGAAAAAATACCCATGTGTTTCTGACGCCGGCCGGTCGAGCATTGAAGCGCAAGCTCGTGCCGCTCGCGGAAGAAGTCAACGAAGTGAGCGTGCGCGGGTTGAAGGCGACGGAAATCAATACGGCTCGCAAGGTGCTACTCGCGATCATCGAGAACATGGCGAAGGATGAGTCCGAGTCGGACGACCCTGCGCGGCGTATTCCGTCGACGAGAGAGGTGGGTAACCTCATCGCCATGCGCGGAGAGGAGTACGAAGGCGGCTGATCCGCGTGAAGACCGCGTGGCGATGTGGTCTTCTAACGCGGGCGTGGTAATTTTATTAAATCTCTAATAATATTGGCGAGTGACTCACTCGCCGCAGCATTCATCCGCGCAGGTGAGCACGACCTTCTTCCTGCTCACTCACTCGCGGTCTCCACATGGATGCAATGACACGCGCGGCCCTCGCGCGCAATGTTCGTGAAGCGCTCGCCGAAGATATCGGCGGCGGTGACTGGACATCCCAACTGGTCAATCCCGAAGTTGGCACCGGCGCGACACTTATCGTGCGTGAATCGGCCGTGCTGTGCGGTAGGCCTTGGTTCGACGAAACCCTGGTTCAAATCGATGAGCGCTTGCGCGTCGACTGGTTGGTGCAAGAAGGCGCGCACATGGACGCGGGTCAAACGGTCTGCCGAATCGTTGGCCCAGCACGCGGGATGCTGACTGCCGAGCGCACGGCGCTCAATTTTCTGCAGTTGCTGTCCGGTGTGGCGACGACCACGCGCGCGATGGCCGATATCGTCGAAGGCACGGCCTCGCGTATTCTAGACACCCGTAAGACGCTGCCGGGACTGAGGCTAGCGCAGAAATACGCCGTACGGATAGGCGGCGGTGAAAATCACCGGTGCGGGCTATACGACGGCATTCTGATCAAAGAAAACCACATAGCGGCGGGCGGGGGCATCGTGCCCACCCTTCGGGCGGCCGAAGCTTTGAACGCCGACGTGCCGATTCAAGTCGAAGTGGAGACGCTCGATGAACTGGCGCAGGCCCTTGCGGCGGGGGCGAATTCGATCCTGCTCGATAACTTTTCGCTGCAGCAAATGCGCGAAGCGGTGACACTCAACGATGGCCGCGCCGAGTTGGAAGTTTCAGGCGGTGTTTCGCCGGAGGCGTTGAGAGTCATTGCGGAAACCGGCGTGAACCGCATTTCTGTTGGTTCGCTCACGAAGCACGTGCGCGCCGTCGACTTTTCGCTGCGCGTGGACGCGCTCGTGGAAGAGGGCGCTAGCATTAACGTGGCATAGATCGCCGAGCGGATCAGAAACAAAGCGGGCGCTTGCCAACTTGCAAGCGCCCCCCTCGTTACAGCAAGACCTCTCGTCCTAACTGACTCGACTCGAGCATGGCCACACAAATTTCGAGGGTGCCTTTGGCCCAGTTTCCGTCATGAATCGGCGGCTTCTCGCAGCGCACGGCATCATAAAGTTCATCGATGACCTCCGCGCGCGGCACGATCGGTTGCTCCAATTCCACGATTTCGTATTGCCTGTCGCCATACACGACGATCGAGTCCGGTAAAGGGCGTAGGTCCGCGCCTTCGCAAGTTACAAGCACCGGACCGAAGTGCTGATGAAAAGGGGGCGGCGCGTCTGTCGCGGACGTTGCCTTGTACGCTGAGCCGCCATAAGTGCCGGCTGCTTTCAGTTGGGCTTCTGCTTCCGGTGTTGGAAATGTGTCGAGCCGTTTGCGCGCGCGCCCATAGGAATCCATCGAGACGGGCTCACCCATTTCCCCGACTCCACCGGTCCATTCGTCGGTACTGAAGTGACCGTAGCCGTTGTACGAAAGGGACGCATAAGCCCCATTCTCGAACCAGAGCAAAGCGGAGTAGGCCCCCTCGGTATGCCGAGACGGATCCCAGCGGCCTACCGTCGCGCGCAGATTCACCGCGCACGAGCCGGCCAGTAGCCGCACGATATCCACCTGATGGGCGGCCTGGCTGAATACCGCGCCGCCGCCCTCCGACGTCAGCAACTCCTCCGGACGACGCGGGCGGTAGAGGTAGTCGGTGTAGTTCACGGCATGAATCATCTTCACTGCGCCGAATCGTCCCGATCGGATCAGGTCTCGCGTGCGTAGGTACGGGGTATCGAAGCTATGGCAATGCCCAACGATCAGCCGCACATTCGCCGCGCGACAGGCCTCGATCATGCGATCGCATTCGGCGACCGACAGTGCCATCGGCTTTTCGACGAGCACATGCTTGCCGTGTGCCGCGGCAATCTCGGTGTGCAGCGCATGAAACTGGTGAGGGCTTGCTACGTAGAGGATCTCGACGTCCGGGCTCGCCGCCAGTTCAGGCACATCGGCATAAGCCGGCGCGTGAAAATCGTCTGCAAATTGCCGACGGGCTTCTTCTCGTGGATCGCAGGCGCCCACGAGCCGAACGCGCGGATCGCGAAGGAACGTCGAGAGCATCAAAGAAAACGCGCGCCCAAGCCCCACGACGCCGATACGCAACGGTTCTCGCTCCATGCCGGTCGGAGCGGCGGTCATTGCTGGACCTGATAGTTCGTTTCGAGCGCGGGCGTCTCCGCATCCTCGCCCCACACGTACCTCGCCTCGTAGGCACGCCAGTCGGTGTCTTTCGGAATCACCGCCTGGTAGGAGCAGACGCTGCGAGCGGGCGCGTGCTCACCGGTGCCGATCGCCGCTGCACCTTCGCTAAATGCCTCGACCGCTTCGAGCATGCGTTTGCGGAACTCGACGATGGCCAGATCGCTTGCCCCGAGCCGCTCGTCGGAGCGGTTGGCGATAGGCCCCATCGTGACCCACATGGCAATGTCCTGATTCGGAAAGCCTTTGATGCCGGTGAAATTGCCGGCTTTCATTGCTTCTCGGTCCTGCCAAAAGCGATTTTCATGGTTGCGCAGGGGCCGATAGCTCGTGTCGAGATCCACACCCACTTGCTGGCAGAGGAACTTGCGCCAAGTTTCCGTTTCGGGCGTCGTTTTCGGATCACCCCACGCGATGAAATAGAACGCGGTATTCACATCGTCCATCGGGACATTGATGTTCGCGACGTTATAAAGATTGTTAGGCGGAATCAAGACCGTTGAGGGCGCAACGAAAACGGTCGAGCGAATGTAATCATGCGTGTTGGCGTTGAAGATTGGGCGGCGAATCGCCGCATAGCGGAAGCCGTACGAAGTTCGTTCGACCTGGAGCCGAGGTGCTTTGTCGGTCGAGGGGCGCAGCCAGTTCTTCGACGTCGCTTCGGCTCCCCCGACACGAGCCGGAACGAAGTCGGACGAGTGCAGGCTCGAGCTATGGGCCGAGTCGATTGCGCCCTCGAGGACTTGCGCCCAGTTGCAGGGCAGCAATGCCTTCGCAATGCTCACGCGCGTGTCCGCTGTAGGAGCCCACGCCGGTGGCACGAATTCGGGCACCGTGTTCTGGGGACCCATGTAGGCCCACACCATGCCGCCCCATTCGTGGGTGGGATAGGCCTTGTGCTTGACCTTCTCGGTCATGCAACTCGATACGGGCTCGGACACCATTTCGATCACGGTGCCGTGAACATCGAACTTCCAACCGTGGTAAAGGCAGCGCAAGCCGCAATCCTCGTTGCGTCCATACACGAGTGAGGCGCGGCGATGAGGGCAGTACTCGTCCATTACGCCGACGCGTCCCTCTGTATCTCGGAACACGACGAGGTCCTCGCCGAATACGCGAGCGTGGACGGGCGGGCCGTCCGGTTCGCTGACTTCTTCGATCAGAGAAACGGGCGTCCAGTGATGCCGCATCAACTGGCCCATCGGGGCATCGCCCTCTACCCGGCACAGCAACTGGTTTTGTTCGTGGGTCAACATGTGTGTTCTCCAGGCGAAAGGTCGTAAGTCGTTCACTCATGAAGACACTATATTAGATATCTAATGAAAAGCGCAAGGGGTCCGAGTGAAAGGAAGGGTATGCCCGAGGCTGATCGCAGCGGATGATCCGGGATCGAGGTTTTCGGGCCGGCAATATATTTCACTTATCGATGTACTCGATTGAGGCTGGCTCAAAATGGACTTCTTTCACGTCGGATCCGGTATGGACTCACAGGTGAGGCGGCGTTCGTGAGTACCGTGCCTCATCTGGTCCCTGCAAGGCAGTATCAGCCATCGTTGTCCCTTCAGGTATGGCACAAGTACCAACGACAAGGGACCGAAACCACTGGTGCGCGGGATGGATGTGAAGCCGTTCGTGCCAGATGAGCTTGTAGATGAGCTTCTCCGTTTCAAAGGGGAGCTCCCGGATCACCAGTCCCTGTTTCTCGACCAGAGCGCGAGCGTCGCCGCTGCCTAGGAAACCGCTGGGCACGCAGGTCAGGAGGTCGCTTTCTGCGACGATCCGCAGCGCGTCGGCAAAATGATTCACGACGACCGTGATCGTTCTTGTACGGCCACGAAGACTTAGCCAACCATCAACGACTCCGAGATCCATTCCCGATGGCGTCACCAATACATGTGAGGCTGCGACGAACTGATCCAAGTCTATTTCCGCGGCTAAGGTGTGCCCCGATTGCATCACGCACACGTAGCGATCTGTTCGAAGTCCTTGGACATGGATATCCCGCGGAAGCGACGGGAACATGCCGACGGCGCAGTCGAGCGTGCCGCGTTCGATCGCCTCGAGGGAACTTGCATTGGTGTGGGGGGAAAACGCTACCCGTGCGTGGGGCGACATGTCACGCAGCTTCAAGGCGATGTCTCGGACAACTTCCGCCGCCAGACTGTCGGTCACCGCGATTCGGAAGCCGGTCGAATCCGTTCGCGGGTCGAAGCGTTCCGGCGCGATCGAGGCGCGGATGACTGCGAGCGAACGATGCAGGTCGGGCCAGATGGCCAGCATCCGCGACGTTGGCTGAACACCATCCGCTACCTTCAGGAAGAGTTGGTCTTGGGTGAGTCTTCGCGCGCGCCGAAGTGCATTGCTAACTGCCGGCTGGCTCATTGACAGACTGGCCGCGGCGCGCGTCACGTTCCGCTCCAGCATGATCGCCTCAATGACGACGAGCAAATTCAGGTCGAGTCGCATCTCATTCACCAGGGTGATAACGGTACCCCCAAAATCTGAATTGGACGATCCAGACTGTCTGGGTAATTATCGCAAAGACGGCGGCGGGCAAGAGGAAAGCCGCTAGGCGGACAACTGCACAAATGTTACAGGGATTTATCTCATGAATGATGAAGTTCACGTTGAAGACGGACCGCCCAAGCTAACCGGCAAGATCAGTCCGGATCGCATCCGTCTGATGCGCACGCCGCGCCCGCCCGCGGGTCTGATCGAGCAGCTCAAACGTATCGCCGATGCGAGCAGCGTGATCGCCGACGTAATGGACGAACTCGGAATCACGGGTGTCGTTGGCGCGTCTGTTCTAAAGCCGACGCTGCCGACCGCAAGCATCGTCGGGCCCGCGCTGACGGTACGAAACATCGTGCAGCGCGAACACGTCTATGAAACCGCCCGCGAGCGCGTCAACCGTATGGCCGAGTTCGAGGCTCACAATTTGGCTTTTCCCGGCGATGTCGTCGTCATCGAAGGCGTGTCGGGCGTGTCCAACATGGGGGGCATCTCGGCGCAGACCGGCAAGCGGCAAGGCGAAGCCGGCGCGATCGTTTCCGGCGGTATTCGCGATGTCGGTCATTCCAGGCGTGTGGACTACCCGCTCTGGGCTACCGAAATCACTCCCGTCACCGGTAAATGGCGCATTGAGACCGTGGAGATAAACGGCGACATTCAAATTGCCGGCGTTCGCGTGTCCCCCGGCGACATCGTCGTGGCTGACGAAACCGGTGTCTGCTTCATTCCCCTCGCGCGGGCGGGGGAAGTCCTGGAGCGGGCGCTGGTAAAAGCCAACTTCGAACATGCGAAGTGCGGTGCGATCGATGCCGGTACGGCAGTTGCCGACTTGCCGAACAGGGAGTGAGCATCATGATTCCCACTTCTCCCAGGCTCCGTATTGCCGTTCTCGACGATTATCAGGACGTTGTCCGTACGCTCGATTGCTTCAAAAGGTTGCACGGTCACGACATCGATGTTTGGAACGACTCCGTTGCGGATGTCGATGTATTAGCAAAACGGCTTGCCGATGCGGATGTGTTGGTCCTGCTACGCGAGCGGACCAAGGTGGACGAAGCCCTGGTAAGCCGGCTGCCCCGACTCAAGCTCATCAGCCAGAATGGGCACGTGCCGCACATCGACCTGGATGCATGCACACGGCACGGAGTGATCGTCTCGTCGGCTCTGACGCAGCGCCCGTCTTATCCCACCGTCGAGCTTACTTGGGGTTTGATCTTGGCGGCGATGCGCAACATTCCGTTCGAAAGCGAGGCGCTTCGCTCGGGTTCGTGGCAGACCACGATCGGGCTCGGCTTGCGGGGGCGGACGCTCGGAATCTATGGTTTCGGCCGACTCGGGGCGATGGTGGCGCGAATCGGCGCGGCCTTCGGCATGGAATTGCTCGTTTGGGGCCGACGAGGCTCGTTGGATCGCGCGCAAGCGGAAGGCTTTCCGAACGCGCCGAGTAAAGAGGCGCTTTTCGCAAAATCCGATGTGCTGAGCTTGCACTTGCGCCTGAATGCGGAGACAGCCGGGCTGATCGGCCCGGCCGATCTCACTTTAATGAAGCCGACGGCCGTGCTGGTCAACACCAGCAGGGCCGAGCTGATCGAGCCGGGCGCGCTGGTTGCCGCGCTGCGAGAAGGGCGGCCAGGAAAAGCGGCGATCGACGTCTTCGAGCACGAGCCGCTGACCAATCCCGACGATCCTTTGCTGCTGCAACCCAACGCGTTATGCACGCCTCATCTCGGCTACGTCGAGCGCGATAACTATGAGTTCGCCTACGGCAATGCATTTGATCAGATCTTGGCTTTTGCGGATGGGAAGCCGATCAACGTACACAACACGGACGTGCTGAAACAGGAGCACCGCAAATGAATCTCGAACTCGACGGAAAGGTGGTGCTAATCACCGGCGGCAGCAAGGGAATCGGTCTAGCCTGCGCGCGAGCGTTCGGCAGGGAGGGCGCTCGTGTGGCAATCGTGTCGCGCAGTTCGGACAATCTATGCGCGGCGCGTGCGACGCTGGCAGCGGACGGCGTCGATGTCACGGCCATCGAGGCCGACCTCTCCGATGGGGCGCAAGCGGAGCGGGCAGTCATAGCGGCAGAAGAGCAGGTCGGCCCCGTTGCCGTGCTGATCAATTCTGCAGGCGGAGCCGTACGCGTGCCGCCAAGCGAATTAACGCCGGACAAATGGCGCGTTGCGATGGATGCGAAGTTCTTCACGTACATGAACGTCATGGACTTCATACTCCCCCGCATGGTCTCGCGGCGCGCAGGTTCGATCGTCAACATCATCGGCACCGGGGGCAAGATCGCGTCGCCGATCCATATACCGGGCGGCGCCGCGAATGCCGCGCTGATGCTTGCGTCGGCTGGTTTGGCGGCCGCCTGGGGACACGCCGGCATACGCGTCAATGTCATCAATCCGGGCGCCACCATGACCGATCGAGTGCAGATGTCGCTGGCGGCTGAATCGCGAGCGACCGGAGAGCCGCCGGAAGAGTTGCTGCGCAAGAACCAGCAGCGGATACCGCTGGGGCGCTACGCCGTGCCGGAGGAAATCGCGGATGCGGCGCTGTATCTCGCCAGCGCGCGGGCATCTTATGTGACCGGCGCATCGCTGACGATGGACGGAGGGTTGACACCGCTCGTCGTCTGACTGGTTGAGCCGAAACGATAAATATTGGAGGAGACAACGTGTTCAGCTGGTATCGTGAGTTAACGAAAAGGGAACGAAATACGTTCTGGGGATGCTTCGCGGGTTGGGCGGTGGACGCGATGGATGCCCAACTCTTCAGCTTCGTACTTCCCGTCCTGATCGCCGCGTGGGGGATGACGACAGCGCAAGCGGGTTATCTCGCCACCGCCACCCTCCTATCGGCCGCCATCGGCGGCTGGGCGTGCGGGTACTTGGCCGACCGTTACGGCCGAGTTCGCGTCATGCGATTCACCATTTTATGGTTTGCGGTTTTCACGTTCATCGCTGGTTTTACTCAGGATTTTCAACAGCTCATCGTCGTGCGGGTTTTGCAAGGACTTGGGTTCGGAGGGGAATGGGCGTCCGGCGCCGTGTTGATGGGTGAAATTATCCGACCGGAGCATCGCGGCAAGGCAGTCGGCAGCGTCCAAAGCGGCTTTGGCATCGGCTGGTGCGCCGCGGCGATATTGGCGGGTGTCGTGCTGGCCCATGTGCCGGTGCAATACGCGTGGCGGACGTTGTTGATGATCGGTGTGTTGCCTGGTTTCCTCGTGCTGTATCTGCGTCGGACGCTCGAGGAGCCGGAACTGTATCGGCGGACCCGCGCCGAGATACAGGCAGGAGGCCCGGCGCCGCGAATCGTCGATATCTTCCGCCCCGGCATGATGAGGGTGACGATCCTCGCATCGTTGTTGGGGTTCGGCGTAATCGGCGTAGGCGGCGCGATCGTCAACTGGCTGCCGACCTTCATGAAGACGGTGCGTCACCTTTCACCGAGCGCTTCCGGCTATTACGTATTGATGGTCACCGCAGGGTCGTTCTTCGGCTTCCTGGTTAGCGCTTACCTGGCCGACACGCTCGGCCGGCGCCGCACATTTCAGTTGTTCCTGGTCTGCTCGTGGCTCGTGACCATCGCTTATATGTTCCTTCCTCTGTCTGGCTGGGCACTGATCGCGATGGGGGTGCCGTTCGGGTTCTTCACGATCGGCAACTACGCCGCACTCGGTCCTTTCTTCACTGAATTGTTTCCGACGGCATTGCGCGGCAGCGGCCAGAGCTTTGCTTACAACTTCGGCAAGGCGGCCGGCGCCGTCGCAGTGTCCTGCATCGGGATTCTTGCGCAGAAGATTTCCTTGGGCGAAGCGATCGGGGCGGTCGCGCTCTTTGGCTACACCGTAGCGATCATCGCGACGCTGCTGCTGCCCGAGACGAGGGGCATTGAGCTCGTGCCGGGTCTGGGGCCTGTTACGCGAGAAGGCGACCGGCCCGGCATCGCGACGGACCAAGCCGCGCCGAGCAGGCTTTGATTTCGTATTGCTGCGAACGATGCGCCTCCGAACGATCGGAGCCGCAAATGAAAAGGATAGGAGAAGCCAATGACACAATCGACCATGAGCGATCGAGACGATGTAATGCCGCGGGCGAGTGAAACGACGGTGTGCCGTCAGAGCATCGTTGTCGAGGGTATTGCTCACAAGTTTCCAGTGCCTAACGCTTGTCGGATCGGCAATCTGGTTGTCTCCAGCGCGATCCATGGGATCGATCCGGCAACCCGGACCCTTCCCGAAGACCTGGAGTCCCAGTGCGCTCACGTATTCGCAAACATGCAGGCGGTCGTGGAGGCGGCCGGAGGCAGCACGCGGGACATTGTCAAGATGACGATCTACCTGAAGGACCGCGATAACAGAGGGCCGGTGAACGAGGAATGGGTACGCATGTTTCCGGACCCTGAATCGCGCCCGGCCCGGCACGCTCAGCTTTTACTGGTCGACGGCCCCTCGTTGATTCAATGTGACTTCATGGCGGTAATCGAGAGCGCAAGTCGCCGAGCGGGTGAACGCTAAGGGCCCGTGCGAACGGCTTCCATGACGCAATGGAAACGATAAGGACGCCACAATGACCGACGATGGAGCGATCAACGCTGCTCGCCGCATGCTGCTTGCGGCTTCATGCCTCTGTGTAGGATGCGGCGTCGCCGCCCCGCTGTTTGCCGCCGTTCCCATGCCGAAAACCGAGGCCCCGGCGTTCTATCGCCTGATGGTCGGTCGATTCGAGGTTATCGCGCTTTCCGACGGCAAAAGCCCGCTTGCGGCGATGAAACTGCTGCAAGGGGATCCATCGGTTATCGAGCAAGCGCTTCATGAGAGCTTTCTTGGCGAGCAGGTGGCTACCTCCCACAATGCTTTCCTAGTGAATACGGGCGACAAGCTGGTGCTGGTGGATGCGGGAGCAGGCACACTGCTGAGCCCTCATACGGGGAGGTTGCTCGGCAACCTTGACGCTTGCGGTTACAAGGCCGAGCAGGTGGACGAGATCTATCTGACACATATGCATACGGATCATATCGGCGGTCTTCTGACGGGAGGGCGCCGGGCTTTTCCGAACGCGGTCGTTCGGGTGGACAGACGCGAGGCGAACTATTGGATGAGCGAGCAAACCATGCGTGCCGCGCCTTCCGCCGCGAAGCGGTTCTTCGAGGCGGCCAGGACCTGCTTGTCGCCTTACATGACGGCGGGCAAGCTCGAGACCTTCGAGAGCAGCGCAAAGCTCACCCACGGAGTACGCGCGCTGGCTGCCTATGGACATACGCCGGGTCATACGATGTACGCGGTTGAGAGCGAGGACGAGAAACTGCTCCTGTGGGGCGATATCGTTCATGTCGCTGCAGTGCAGTTTGCCGATCCGAGCGTCACGATCGGTTACGACGTCGATCGTGTCGAGGCCGAGCAAGAGCATTGGCGCACCTTCGCCGATGCGGCACGAAAACGATACATGGTGGGCGGTGCGCATCTGCCGTTTCCCGGGCTTGGCCATGTGCGCGACAACGGCGATGGGAGCTATGCCTTCGTGCCGCTAAGCGAGTAGTCGCAGGAAGGCGCGCGGCATATCGAGCAAGGGGGAACGGAGGGCGTCGACGCCCAGATGCGACGCCGGAAGGCATCGAAGAAAGCGTTGTTACCCCTATAAATTAGGATTACTAATTAAATCGACGATAGGAGACTTCGTTGTTTATTGGCATACCAAAGGAGGTGCGGCTGCATGAAGCCCGCGTCGCCGCGACCCCCGAGACGGTGAAGAAGTACGTTCAAGCGGGGCATCGCGTTACGATCGAACGCGGCGCCGGCGCGGCCGCGAGTTTCACGGACGATGCGTATGCCGCCGTCGGGGCCGAGCTTGCCGAAGCCGACGCGGCGTTTTCCGCCGATCTCGTCCTGAAGGTGCAATCGCCGAGCGAGGCCGAGCTCGCGCTGATCAAGCGCAGCGCCGTCCTCGTGGGCATGCTCGAGCCGTTCAACGCGCAGAACGCGGCGCGCCTCGCCGATGCGGGCGTCACCGCTTTCGCGCTCGAAGCCGCACCGCGCACGACGCGCGCGCAAAGCCTGGACGTGCTGTCCTCGCAGGCGAACATCGCCGGCTACAAAGCCGTGCTGATTGCCGCCGATCTCTATCCGCGCTTCCTGCCGATGCTGATGACGGCCGCCGGCACGGTGAAGGCGGCCCGCGTGCTGATCCTCGGCGCGGGCGTGGCCGGCTTGCAGGCCATTGCCACCGCCAAGCGCTTGGGTGCCGTGATCGAAGCCTCCGATGTGCGTCCGGCCGTGAAGGAGCAGATCGAATCGCTCGGCGCGAAGTTCGTCGACGTGCCGTACGAGACCCAGGAAGAGCGCGAGGCGGCCGAAGGTGTGGGCGGCTACGCACGGCCGATGCCGCCTTCATGGCTTGCCCGTCAATCGGCCGCCGTGCACGAGCGCGCTAAGGTGGCCGATATCGTCATCACGACGGCGCTGATCCCCGGGCGCGACGCGCCGATGCTGTTGTCGGCGGAAACGGTCCAGGCGATGCGCCCGGGCTCGGTCATCGTCGATCTGGCCGCGGGGCGTGGTGCAGAGCTCGCCGGGCTGCCCGGCGAGCGCGGGGGCAACTGTCCGCTCACGGAGCCGGACAAGGTCGTGACCAAGCACGGCGTGACGATCGTGGGGCATACGAACCTGCCGGCGATGGTGGCGGCCGACGCCTCCTCGCTCTACGCGCGCAATCTGTTCGACTTCCTGAAGCTGATCCTCACGAAGGAAGGCGCCTTGACCATCGACATGAACGACGACATCGTCGCGGCCACGCTGCTGGCCCGCGACGGAGCCGTTGCCCGCAAGGCGGCATAAGGAATAGGAACGAGGCGATGGAAATCATCAATCACACCGTCATCAATCTGATCATCTTCGTGCTGGCCGTCTACGTCGGCTACCACGTCGTGTGGAACGTCACGCCGGCGCTGCATACGCCGCTGATGGCCGTGACCAATGCCATTTCGGCCATCGTCATCGTCGGGGCGATGCTCGCCACTGGCCTGACGGTCGGCGGCCCGGGCAAGCTCTTCGGCACACTGGCCGTGCTGCTGGCCGCGGTCAACGTATTCGGCGGCTTTCTCGTGACGCGGCGCATGCTGGAGATGTTCAAGAAGAAAGAGCCGAAGAAGGCCGCGAAGGAGGGTGCGTAAATGAGCATGAACGTCGTTACGCTGCTTTATCTCGTCGCCTCGGTCTGCTTCATTCAGGCGCTCAAGGGGCTGTCCAATCCGAAGAGTGCGCGCGCGGGCAATGTGTTCGGCATGGTGGGCATGGCGACCGCGATCCTCACCACGGTCGCGCTGATCGTCAAGCAAGCGGCGCTGCTCGGGTCGAACCTGGCGCTGGGCTTGGGGCTGCTGTTCGGCGCCCTGGTCGTGGGCGGAGCGGTGGGGGCTTACGTCGCCGCGCGCGTCGAAATGACGAAGATGCCCGAGCTCGTCGCGGCCATGCACTCGCTGATCGGTCTCGCGGCCGTGGCGATCGCTTATGCGGTGGTCAGCGAGCCCCCGGCATTCGGCCTCGTGCCTTTGGACGCACCCGATGCAGGTTTCCTGCCCTACGGCAATCGCATCGAGCTCTTCATCGGCACGTTCGTTGGCGCCATCACGTTCAGCGGCTCGGTGATTGCTTTCGGCAAGCTGTCCGGCAAATACAAGTTCCGGCTGTTTCAGGGCGCACCGGTCGTTTATCCGGGGCAACACCTGATCAATCTGATGCTGGCGCTGGGCATGATTGGCTTCGGGATCATCTTTTTCCTGACGCAATCGTGGCTGCCGTTCATCATCATGACGGTCATCGCGTTCGCGCTCGGGGTGCTGATCATCATTCCGATCGGCGGGGCCGACATGCCCGTCGTCGTTTCGATGCTGAACTCGTATTCGGGCTGGGCGGCGGCCGGCATCGGCTTTTCGCTGAACAACGCGATGCTGATCATTGCCGGCTCGTTGGTTGGCTCTTCCGGTGCGATTCTGTCGTACATCATGTGCCACGCGATGAATCGCTCGTTCTTCAACGTGCTGTTGGGCGGGTTCGGTGCGGAACCCGGCGCGGCAGCGGCGGGCGGAGCCGCGGAGCAGCGGCCCGTGAAGTCGGGCTCGGCCGACGACGCTTCGTTCATGCTCGGCAATGCGGAATCGGTCGTGATCGTCCCCGGCTATGGCTTGGCCGTGGCGCGCGCGCAGCATGCATTGAAGGAACTGACCGATAAGCTCATCGAAAAAGGCGTGGACGTGCGCTATGCGATTCACCCCGTGGCGGGGCGGATGCCGGGGCACATGAACGTGCTGCTGGCCGAAGCCGAAGTGCCGTACGAAATCGTCCATGAGATGGAAGACATCAACGGAGAGTTCGGTCAGACCGACGTCGTGCTCGTGCTCGGGGCGAACGACGTGGTCAATCCGGCGGCGAAGAACGACCCGAAATCGCCGATTGCCGGCATGCCGATCATCGAGGCATACAAGGCGCGTACCGTCATCGTCAACAAGCGGTCGATGGCGGCGGGGTATGCGGGGCTCGACAACGAACTGTTCTACATGGACAAGACGATGATGGTCTTCGGCGATGCGAAGAAGGTCATCGAGGACATGATCAAAGCGGCTTAAAGGCCACGCCCCGCTTGTGCGACGGCAGCCTTTACGCACACGTCCAGACGCTTTCTCTCAACCTAGGAGTGATCGATGAAGTTGACTTTTTCGCATCTAATTTTTGCTGTGGCGATTTCGATTTACGGGACTATCGTTGCGGCCCAACCCGCGGGAACACCAATGCAAGTCATGGTGGCGACGCCCGAGCAACTAGCCGTCACACAGAGTGCGTCGAAAACTGTGGGTGTGTCCCAGGTGAAAGGCCAAAGCGCGGAAATGCTTTATGGCGATTCGAGCAGACCTGGGCTCTATACCGTTTTGCTGCGTCTGGCTCCGCATAAACGCATCATGCCGCTTTCTCATCCCGACTCGCGCTTTGTGACAGTTTTGTCCGGTACCTTCTATATAGGGTTTGGCGATACCTACGAAGAAAGCAAGCTCAAAGCGCTTTCGGCTGGAGGCATCTATACCGAACCGGCTCACGTCAATCATTTCGGTGAAACGCGAGGTGAACCCGCCCTCGTTGCGATCACTGGATACGGTCCGAGCGGCACCCTGTACGCAAAACCTTCCGATTCGAAAAATGCCCACAAATAATTTGGGGATTGCCGTGGATGTGGCCCGCTCCAAGACGGCCGCATAACAGTTCGAGCTCCCGGGAGAGAGACATTGCGTAAGAAGCCAGCTTGTCGTTCGGATGTGCCTTCGCTGCCCGCGGCACGTGTCCTTTTATCCATTCCATTTATTTTCGGAGGTATTCATAACCTGTTCGCGTATAGCATCTTCGTCGACTACCTCGCTTCACGAGGCATACCGATCCCCAACATTCTTGCGGCGCCATCGATAGCGAGCGATCTCGTCGGCGGCCTATTGCTGGTCCTCGGGATTCGATTGCGGATACTGGTGCCCTTCTTGATGATCTACATCGTCTTCATGGCATTCGTAGGGCATCCTTTCTGGTTATTCGAGGACCCGAAACTGCGCGAGGATATGGTTTTTCATTTTTGGAAAAATATCGCAATTGCGGGTGGATTGCTCGCAGTTTCCGTTTCAAACACGGCGACGTGCAAAACATCGGATTGTGCGTTGTCGAAATCGTAGTCGCTCGGATCGCCTTTGTTCGGGCCATACCTACGGTTAGATCGGTGCACAACCTTCATGTATGGTCCTCACGTTGATGCTCTTGCGCATCTCCGGGTAGTCGCGCCACAGTCGCGCGTTCATCTCGGACGCATACCAAATACGAGCGTGACAACACGCATATTTCAACAAATGACAGGAGACAACATATGAAAAAGCTTCTTATGACTGTGAGTTGCAGCGCAATCGGAGTAGTGGCGCATGCACAGAGTTCGATTACGCTATACGGTTTGATCGACAATGGCGTTTCTTATGTTAGCAATAATCGCGTCGCAAGCGGCGCGGGCAAGAGCAACGTGTTCGCATCCTCGTCGAACATCGTCGGCGACCGGTGGGGGGTGACCGGCGCCGAAGATCTCGGCGGTGGGCTTCAGGCGATATTCAAGCTCGAAAACGGATTCTCCGGGACGAACGGCGGCCTTCAGCAAGGTGGGCGGCTGTTCGGGCGGCAGGCGTGGGTGGGCATGTCCAGTCCTTTGGGAACCCTGACGCTCGGGCGGCAGTACGACTCCGTGGTCGATTTTCTCGCGCCACGGAGTCTCGCGCAAAGCTTTCTCGGCGGGCTGGAGTTCATGCATCCGATGGATAACGATAGCTTCGGAAACGTATCCCGGCTCGACAACGCTGTGAAGTTCACCAGCATCGATTACAGCGGCCTAAAGTTCGGGGGACTGTATGCGTTCTCCAACAAGGCAGGTGGCTTCTCGGACAATCGGGCATTTAGCGGCGGGGCTAGCTACAGTCACGGACCGTTCACGGTAAGTGCCGGGTACATGAGGATCGATCGCCCCGGAGACGGGGTTGCGGGCGCACTCGACGGTTCCTCGACCTCGGGCGATGCGACGTTTCGCGCGGGCACCCGCCAGGTCTGGGGCATGGGAGGGAGCTATGCGATCGGACCGGTCACACTGGGGCTCGTATGGAGTGCTTCACGGTATCGCGATACGACTGCCGCATATCGTGGGAGCACAGCCTCGCTTACGCCCGCCGGGATGCCGACCGATTTGACGTTCAACAACTATGAAGCGAACGTTCGGTATCTGGTTACGCCATCGTGGGTGGTAGCAGCATCCTATACGCTTACCGATGGAAGATATTCGAACACGTCGACCCACGCGAAGCCGCGATGGAATCAGTTCAATCTGATGACGGCATACTCGCTCTCAAAGCGCACCGACGTCTATCTGATGGCGGAATACCAGCACGTGAGCGGCGCCTCGGGAACGATTTTCGACGGTGCATTCATTGGGGGCAGCGGAGGTCCCTCGGCGACCAATGCTCAGTTTCTGGCGAGCGCTGGGTTGCGCGTGCGGTTCTGAGTGTCGGACGACATGCAATGCGCACGCGGCTGACAGCGATGCCAGTTCGGTAATCCCCCGGCTTTTAACATTCGATCTTCAATAGCACCGTCAACGCCGCGTACTCGTCCGCACGCTCCATCAATATCGCGCGCGGGCGGCAATTCCGCATTCGGCCCTGTCACGCTCGGTGGCTACTAAAGCTATTCGGAATGCAACCCCGACGCATCATCCTCCTTTACCCGATCGGAGAAATATCACAATGCACGCTGCGGGCGGCGGTCGATGTTATCGCATTCGAGGCGTCGGGAAAATGCTGGGCTACTGCGACTAATGGTGCGCGCAAGGTTCGCGAGGAACCCGGCGATGGTTAAGATCGCCCGACATTTTGGGAGCGGGGGAGCAGCGCCTGTTGATTTCCACCGAATTCTGACCCGCCAGCTACTGGCTCAGATGGGTCAATTCTGCATGGACATCAACAGAGCGACTGTGTTTCGACGAACAACGGAATGTAATTCAATCCGTCGCATCACATGACGAGCCGTGCGTGATCAATCGCGATATCCCTTACATCGCCTTCTTATGCTGGACCTGAAGCCACTCGGAAGCCGGCAGTCCCCACTTCTTCTCCAAGTTGATCAGCTCGCCGCTCTTGTGCCACGAGGCGACCGTGCCCGACAAGAACTTGGCGAGCGGCGTCTCCGCGTTGTCCTTCGCCACCGCCAGGCCCCACGGCTGCACGTCGTCCGGGGGCAGCGGCGCAGCGAAATCCTTCAGCTTGCCGTCGTTCAGCAACTGTCCAGTCACCGTGCTGTCTTCGACGAAACCGACGCAAGAGTTGTTCATCAACGCATTGATTGCTTGGGTGAGGTCGGCGAACGCGGCGATATTCACGCCGTACTTTTCGCTGACGGCGCGGTTGTAGTAGGTGCCTTGCACGCCACACACCGTTTTCCCGCGAAGATCGGTCCAATTCTTGACGTCCGAGCCTTTACGCGCGATGAAGCCGGTACCGCCAGCGTAGTAGAAAGGCTGGATGAAGTCGACCACGTTCGCCCGCTCCTGGTTGTATGTCAGGCTCGCCAAAATGACGTCGATGCGTCCTTGCTGCAGAAACTGAATCCGGTTCGCCGGCTGCACCGGGACCATTTCGACTTTTACCCCCAGCCGCTTGCCGATATCACGCGCCAAATCAGGTTCGATCCCGACGATTTGGCCACTCTGATCGCGCATGCCGAACGGCTTGTAGTCCGTGTTCACGCCGATCTTGATGACGCCCGCGCTCTTGATCTGACTCAACGCATCTGTACCCGCATGCGCCTGCATGCCGAAAGCCGCCACGCAGAGCGACAGGGCAATTCCAAACAGCGATTTCACGATGGACTCCTCCAGGATTCAGGCTGATTCCGGTTATGTATGACCTCTCGCTCGGATCGCCAGATGCGTGTCCGAGCAATCCCAGCCTACGCAGCCAAATGTCGGTTTTCAAATAATCGGGGCACGCTATTAGCAAAACTCAGAGATAGTATTAGCGTTACTGATAGTGGACGTCTATCATTTGATCGTCTACTGAGCCACGCTTAAAGTTCACCCATGAGAGGGATCACCGTGCCCGCCTTCAAGAACTTGGATATGCAAACCCTTCAGATCTTCGTGACGACCGCTGAGGAACGAAACATGTCGAATGCCGCGAGGCGGCTCGGCCTGACTCAGTCTGCGGTGTCGCAAAGCATCCGACAACTCGAGGATCAGTTCGGGGTGGTGCTGTTCAATCGCGAGCGGCGCCCGCTGACCCTTACGGCTGCAGGCTTGACGCTGCGCAATCGCGGCATGGTGCTCCTGGAGGATTTGAATCGTTTGAAGGCGCATGTCATCGAAGCGAGCAAAGGCATCAAACCCGACGTGCGCGTCGGGCTCGTCGATTCCTTTGCTGGGACATGCGGGCCTGCGTTCATCAAGGCGATGTTGAATGAGTCCACCACGCTTTCCGTCCGCACGGGTCTCTCGCCTTATCACAGTGAGGGGCTCGTCGGGCGCGACCTCGATCTCGTCATCTCGACGGATCCATTGGCGGACCTTGACGGCATCGAGCGTCGGCGGCTGCTCTCCGAACCATTCGTGGTGATCACACCCAAAGAGCAAACGGGCGCCGTACGTACACCTGCGGACTTGCGGGCGCTTGGGGAGGCATTGCCGATCGTCCGCTTCAATCGGCAGTCGCACATCGGGGCACAAATCGAGCGCTACCTGCGTCGTATCGATGTCCGGATTGCTCGCCGCCTTGAAGTCGATACGGCCGACACGCTGACGTCGATGGTCGCGGGCGACATCGGCTGGGCGATTACGACACCCATGTGCCTGTTGCAAGCCGGGGAGTACGCAAGAAAAGTGAAGTTGCATTTCCTGAGTGCATCGACCTCGGGCCGCTCGCTTTATCTCGTCGCACGCCGCGACGAATACAGCCATCTATTCGACGACGTCTATGCGATCGCTCATTCGATCGTGTCGACGTCGCTATTGCAACGGCTTGCACAAATCCATGCCGACCTTCCCAAACTCATCGACATCGAAACGGAGACTGAACATGAGCGGTAGCACAGAGGCTTTGACACGAACGGAAAGCGATTATTGGGGCGATGTCAGCATTCCAAACCATGAGCTGTATGGCGTGAATTCCGTGCGCGGCGTGGAGAATTTGCGCGTGTCGAAGCGGACGATCGCGGATGTGCCCGAGTTCGTCAAGGCGTTCGCACGATGCAAATGGGCCGCCGCGCTGGCGAATCGCGATCTGGGTGTCTTGACGGAGGAGCAGTGTCAAGCGATCGTCGGGGCATGCCGCGAGATCGTCGATGGCCAGCACTCCAGCTCGTTCGTGGTGGATCTGCTCGAAGGGTCGGGCGGCACGTCGACCAACATGAATTTCAATGAAGTGATTGCCAATCGCGCGCAGCAGTTGCTCGGCGGCGTGCCGGGTCGCTACGACTTCGTGCATCCGAACAATCACGTCAATCGCTCGCAATCGACGAACGACGTCTATCCGGCCGCGATGAAAATGGCGGTCTACGAACTGATCGTGCCGCTCGCTGCCGAGTTGTCGGAACTCGCTGAGGCGTTTGAATCCAAGTCCATCGAGTGCGGCGACGTACTGCATCTGGGCCGAACGTGTCTGCAGGATGCGCAGCCGATGCGATTGGGTCAAGTCTTCGGCGGCTATGCCTCGCTGACGAAGCGACTCGCCAATGAGTTGCTGGCTGCTCGCGAAAAGCTGCTCGCATTGCCGCTCGGCGGTACTGCGATCGGTACGGGGTTCGGCGCACCGGCCGGCTACCGGCGAGCGGTATTCGCGCACCTGGTTTCTCTGACAGGCATTGCCTACTGTGCGCCGGACGATGCCTTCGATGCAATGCAAAACCTCGATGTGTTCTCGCGCGTCTCTGCTGAGCTGCGCGTGTGCGGCACGTCCCTCGGCAAGATCGCCTCCGACTTGATTCTGCTCTCGTCGGGTCCTGTCGGTGGACTCGCGGAGCTTACGTTGCCGGCGGTGCAGGCAGGTTCGTCGATCATGCCCGGCAAGGTCAATCCCGTGGTGCCGATGTCGATCGTGCAGTTGGGGTTCGCGGTCGTCGGTAACGATAACTGCGTCGCCCAAGCCGTCCAATGCGGCCAATTGGAGATCAATCACTTCGAGCCCGTCGTGGCCGATCGCGTATTCGAATCGTTGGGGTTGCTGACGAATGGTGTTCGTCTATTCCGCGAAAAGTGCGTGCAAGGCATTAAGGCGAACGTCGAAGTCAACGAGCGGCATGTGTTCGAATCGATGGCCGTGGCCACGGCGCTCGTGCCTACGCTCGGATACGCGAAGGTCAGCGAATTGGCACGGCAGTCCGTGCATGAAGGGCAGCCGCTGATCAAGATCCTCGAGGAGAGCGGCGTACTCAGCGCGGTCGAGGCTCGCCGTCATATCGAGGAATCGACGCGTCCTACGTTTTGACGTTTCGTAAAATAGGTAGAGTTGGAGACCAGAGGCAGCGCTGCGATGGAGATGGTGCAAGCCATCGGGCGATGCCTTTGAGAGGAGCAAATAGATGATCAATGCCGCTGGATTCTTTCAGTGGTTGAACGCGCACTACGGCGTCAACTTCTCGGTGTTCTACGACGCGTTCGAATGGCACACGTTCGTGCGCGGCATCGCGATGACGTTCGTGCTTTCGGCCGCATCGATCGCGGGGAGCGTCGTGTTGGGCGCGGTCGGTGCGTTTTTCCAGCGCTCGCATTCACGAGGGCTGCGCCTGTGCGCGGACGCCTACGTGTGGATATTCCGGAACACGCCGCCGCTCGTGCAGCTGTACTTCTTTTACTTCGCACTGAGTCCCTTTCTGACTCATCTGGCCGGCGCTCCCACGCCGCTGCTCGGGAATATCGGGTGGGCTGTTGTCTCGCTGATCCTGTTTGCGGGAGCATTCAACGTCGAAATCTTTCGCTCCGGAATCGAGGCGGTGCCGCATTCGATGTTGGAGGCCGCATCCTCACTCGGAATGAGCCATCTGCAAACGTTTCGAAAAGTCGTGATGCCGCTCGCGCTACGCATCAGTTTGCCGGCGCTGAGCAATAACTTGATCAACCTAATCAAGACGACGACCAACGCCTACGCGATCGCCGTACCGGAACTGCTGTATGTGTCCTCGCAGATCTGGGCTCAAGACCTGAACACACTCGAGATGATGATCGTCTTGCTGGTCTTCTACTTGGGCGTCATCGGCGTGTTCGTGATGCTGATGAATAGGTTGGAAAAGTCGATCGCTGTACCTGGCTGGGGGAAACAATGAGCAAGCGTCATTCAATTTCGCCGTCGTTGCTTGCCGCTGCCGGTTTGCTCGTTCTGGCTTACCCGGCCGTGGCTAGCGCACAGACTACCGCTGCCGGCGCTGACGGTGCCCACTGGACGACATTGATCCCATGGCTTCCCGTGCTTCTCAAAGGTTTCGCATTCGACGTGCTGATCAGCTTTGTCGCGATGGCGATCGGAACCGTCCTGGGCACGGCAGTGGGCATTGGGCAGATATCGCACCACAAAGGCGTGCGGGTGGCAAGCGGGTGGATTACGCAATTCTTCCGCAACGCGCCGTGGCTCGTCATCTTGTTCTTCTGCATTTATCTGATGCCATATCAGATCAACGTCCTGGGTTTGTCGGTGCCATTCCCCGCTTGGGTTAAGGGCATCGTCGGGCTTTCCTTCCCGGTAATGGGCAACGTGTCCGAAGTGGTTCGCGGTGGCATACAGTCTTTGCCTACCGCGCAGTGGGAGGCGGCGGCCGCACTCGGTCTCACGCGCAGGCAGACGCTCAAACTGTGCATCTTGCCGCAAGCCGTCAAGCGCATGGCGGCGCCTTGGATGAACACATACGCAATCTTGATGATGTCGACGCCACTGGTCTCAATCGTAGGCGTCGACGATAGCGTCAGCATCGCAAGTTCGGTGCTGTCCGCGCTCGCCAATCCCGCGCTGATGATGCCCGTCTACGGCCTCATTCTCGTACTTTTCTTTGCGTACTGCGCCCCGATCGCGATGCTCACGAAGCAGCTCGAACGTCGCTATCGATAAGCCGATGCGCGCTAACCAATACAGGAAGAATGTGGAGGGACATATGACGGCCACTCAGCGAGTTGAACTGGCGCCATCGAGCGCACGTCCGCCTTTACCACGAGCGGCGGAGGCGATCGTATCCGTGCGCGATGTAAAGAAGGCTTTTGGGGCGCACCAAGTATTGCGCGGTGTCTCCTTACAAGTGGAGAAAGGGACGGCGGCGGCATTGATCGGTCCGTCTGGATCTGGCAAATCGACGCTCTTGCGCTGTATCAATGGTCTCGTCGACATCGACGAGGGGGAGGTCTATGCGGCGGGTCATGCGGTGCATACGCTGCGCAGCGACAAGGATCGCATCGCATTGCGCAAGGATGTCTCAATGGTGTTTCAGCAATACAATCTTTTCCCCCATATGACGGTGCTGGAAAACGTGATGCTTGCGCCGATCAACGTTTTGCGTCAGCCCAAAGAGGAGGTCGAGGTGCGTGCAGTTGAACTGCTTGCCAAGGTTCGATTGTCGGGCAAGGAGAAATCTTTCCCGGGGCAATTGTCGGGAGGGCAGCAGCAGCGCGTGGCCATTGCGCGCTCTTTGGCGATGCGTCCCGGTGTCATGCTATTCGACGAAGTCACTGCGGCACTCGACCCGGAGACAGTGAAGGAGGTGTTGACTACCATCAGAGATCTCGTGTCGGAAGGCATGACCAGCATCTTGGTGACGCACGAGATGCGCTTTGCGCGTGAGGTTGCGCATCAGGTGTTTTTCACGGACAAAGGGCTGATCGTGGAGTCCGGATCACCGAAGGAATTTTTCGATACCCCGCGGGATCCGCGCACGCGGGAGTTTCTTAGCCATGTCCTATAGAAAGGAACGTTGGCTTGCAGGCAGGCAAGAAGTGCTGGCTCATCTGGATGAGCACGCGATTGCTTACGAGGAAACACATCATGCCGTCGTGACGTCGATGTTGGAATCCGCTCGACTTGGGCTCAGCGTCGAGGGTGTACGCTGCAAGAACCTCCTGATGCAGGACAAGAAGAAGCGGCGATTGCTGTTGGTCGTCGCGCAAGCGGATCGCTAGGTCGATGCCGCATCGTTGGGGCGCGGGCTGGGGTGTGGACGGCTTTCTCTGTGCTCAGCCGATCTACTGCTCGACCGTTTGGGCGTCGTGCCCCGTGCATTGTCGCCGCTCGCGCTAATCAACGACAAGGAAGGATCGGTGGAGCTCGTGATCGACGAGAGTCTGTGCGATGTGTCGCGGCTGCTCTTTCATCCGCTTGTGAACACGTCGACCATTGCCCTGGCACGCGATGGTTGGGGGCGTTTCTTAAGTTCGATTGGATGTGAGCCGACGTATGTTGTGGTCGGAGGGATCTGAGGCAAACACGCGATTCGCCATTGAGTCCAATCAGTCAGCGCTCCTCCGTGTGTGAAGTCGTAGACCGCGTGGTCGAATGAGTCGTATTCGGTCGCGCCTAAAGCAGACCGGGTAGCCAAGGCGCCGATCTATAAACTTATGGCGCAGCACGGCATCCGCGCTTGGCACAAGCGCCAGTACATTGCTACGACGAACGCGGCCCGAGTGCCGCGCAACAAGACAATCCACCGGCGATTCGGCAGTCGAATGTTTACGAGATTCTTTGACGCCTCGGTCATACAGACGCGGCACCTTTCAATGGCCTCTTTTCCGTCCGCCGTCGCAGCTAGGCGTTCGTCATTATGCGTCTTCGGCGTCTGAACGCGTCGGGTGTTTCCTTATACGTGGCTTTGAACCAGCGGCTAAAGTGAGCTGCATCTGAAAAGCCGCATTCGCTTGCGATCTGAGCAATCCCTCGATCCGAATTCAGCAGAAGCCAGTGCCCTTGTGCAAGACGGATATTGCGCCAGGTTTCTGCGGGGCTTTCATTCCCGTATTTGGCAAATAACCGGCACAATTCACGCTCACTGCAACCTACCTTGTCGGCCAATACGCCGATTGGATAGGGCGTCGCTATGTGCCGCTCCATAATCTCTATTGCGGTTTCGACCTTTCTGCTTCCGCATACGGCGAGGTGTCCGTACGCGCGATGTGGGAAACGGGACGCCGAGCGCTGCCTCTCGATAAGGAGGGAGGTCAGGCCTTTCACTGCTCGCGCCTTGCCGCAATGCGAGTCAATGAGATGGAATGCGAGATCTAGTGCAGAGGTGCCACCGAGGCATGTCAGGACACCTCGGTCGCTGATATACATCTCATCCGAAACAACCTCGACCTTTGGAAACAATTTACGGAACGCTGCCTGGTGTTCATGGTGAACCGCGCATCTACGGCCATCAAGAAGTCCAAGGTCAGCGAGGATAAAGCTGCCCGTACAAAGTCCGACGACAGTGATTCCCGAGTCGTACGCGTGGCGGATGAAGCTTCGATGGGCCTCACTAAGGTTCAAGCACGCAGGCAGCAGGCCGCCCACGACGACGATGAAATTCAGGTCACCAAATTCCTTGAGCTCCTGTTCAGGGAGAATCAAAGAGCCGCAGCTTGCCCGGATCGGTTCGTCGAGGCGCTCAGCCAATATTTTCCAAGTGCAGTAAATCTGCCGACTGTAGTCGCTTTCATCTGCAGCATGCCGAAGGCTGTCGATGAATGCCGCGAACGGCAGCAGGGTGAATTGCGGTGAAAGAATAAACCCAACCCGGATTGTCGGCTCGATTCCGTGCAGTAGTGGGGGATGGGGCGCCAGTGCCTCAAAATCAGCGGCGTTCATGAGCTTTCATCAGTGTAATAAATGGCGACTCTCGGAGGGTTCACCGCGAGTTTCGGGAATCAGGTCGACAGTTTTCGACGGGAGACGCGCACTCGTCCATAGAAATAGTGTCATATCGCGGGTTGAATTGCCTAGGTGAAAACGCGGATCAGTCCAGAGCGTTCAAAGGTTGGTCCGATTCGTTCAATACTAGCCTAAATGCGGCTAGATAGGATACATACCAACGGATTCACCGTTCAAGCGACACCTGCGGCGTCGACAACAGTAGGTTTGTCCTAGGTTTTCGGCGCGCTCCTGCGCAGCCGCTGCGCGGCCAGTTAAATGTGCGCGGGAGCGAGCGGGGCCGGTTGGTGAAGCCGATGAACATCGGTAGTGGGGCGCGAGTCACAGCCACAGCGGATCTAGCGGCATTGACGATGAGATGGCTGGCGGGCAATACGCGGGCGACGTTGGTATTTGGCTTTGTCTGATGGACTACGCTGTGGGAATCACTCGCGCACTGATTTGGAGGCTGCTGTGAGAATTACTGACGTCAAGACGACACCGTTGCTCGTCCCGTACACCCGTCCCTACTATTGGGCCCAAGGGGTGATTCACGGTGCTGAAGTCGTGCTCGTCGAAGTTCACACGGACAATGGCCTCGTTGGTTATGGCGAGTCGATTGGCTCCCCTTCAGCTGCGTCAATCGCCGCATATCTCCAGGAAGCTGCAAGAAACTGTATCGGTCGTAGCCCCTTCGAGAACACACGATTGATGGCGGAAGGGTACCAACGGCTTTTCCAGGGGCTTGGTACCTGCAGCTCCCCGCGCTTTTCCGGGCAGGTGTTCAGTGGTCTTGAAATGGCCCTGTGGGACGTGATGGGGAAAGCCGTCGGTCAACCAGTGCATGCTCTGTTCGGTGGTGCTGTTCGAGATGAGATCCGCTACTTCGGGTTTGCCCAAGGAGAGACGGCTGCGGAAGTTGCTGCAGACGCTTCAAATTTAGCCGAAAAAGGTTTCGAAGTTATCTACTTCAAAGTCGGGCGCAGCGACAATCTGGATCTCGAGACCGCGCGAGCCGTTCGCGAGGCGATCGGGCCGGACCTGCGCATGCGTGTCGATCCGAACGAACATTGGACCCCAATCCAGTTCGGCAGGATGACCCGACAGCTACTCCCGCTGGACGTCGAGGTGATTGAGCAGCCGACTCATTGCGAAAGTGTGTCTGCTCTCGCGCAGATGCGCCGCACGAGCCCGATACCGATTTCGGCCGATCAGTCTGTTTTTACCCCGTTCGAGACTTTCGACGTCTGCCGACAACAGGCGGCCGATCTGATTGTGGTCGGTCTGCATGAGACGGGCGGCCTCACCCGGCTATCGAAGGTTGCTCACATCGCGGAGGCGGCCGGCGTGAATATCTGTATCCATGGCCTGTACGAGACTGGTATCACGACTGCTGCATCGAATCAGATTGCCGCAACCATACCGAACTTGGACGACGCGAACCAGCACATGACCCGATTTCTCGAGTGGGACATCGTGACCAAGCCGGATCTCACACCTCGGAACGGAGGGCTGCCTGTGCTAGATGGGCCCGGTCTCGGTTTCGAGCTCGACTGGGAGGCCGTCGAGCGTGCAAAGAAGAATTTCGAAACCAACCGAAGGGTTGTTTGATTTATCGGGAAACGTCGTGCTGGACGCCGTCATGAACGCGCAAATTCAAAGCTGTGGATTCAGCGTCGATTCAATCGAAGCCCTGTATCCCGGGTCGCGTATTGTTCATACGCTTTACATCGTGACCGAGTTCGACGTCGCAGTCCTGGCCGCTGTCGCCGCATCTTTGGATGGTAACGGTGACTCGCTGAGAAAATACCAGGTTTTGCGAGAAGGCGACTGCTTCCGGCACCGGCTCGTACTCGTCGGAATTGGTGAAGACAAAACCGTGCAGCTCAAGGCGAATTTGCTGAAGTGCCGCGGAGTATCGCGAGTTCAACTCGAGCATCGCATCGAACGAATTCAGTCTCATTCGGAGTGTAGTCAGACATAGCAGACATACCAAAGTGGAAGTACCGTCACCGCCTTAACAATAGGGCGGCAGGGAGCTTGCGCCCTCGTTGAGGCGTTCAGGTGAGCGCAGTGCTTTCCCGTTGTTTAACTGATTTTCAGATCGCGTATTGTGCGCCAGGTGCGTCTCGGATCTGATGGGAAACTCCAAATGGGTTGGACCAACTACTCTCTATCGAGCCTCGTCGCCGGCGCCCTTTCGGGCAATAAGAAATGGCCGGCAGCCTGGCGCTCGCCCGCCCCGAAGCGGCACTATGACGTCGTGATCATTGGCGGCGGTGGCCATGGCCTCGCCACGGCCTATTACCTCGCCAAAGAGCATGGCATAACGAATGTAGCTGTTCTGGAAAAAGGTTGGATCGGCGGCGGAAACACCGGTCGCAATACGACGAACGTCCGCTCCGATTATATGTTTCCCGAGAGCGCGGCTATCTATGACCTCGCGCTCCGACTGTACGAGGGACTGTCGAAGGACTTCAACTTCAATATCATGCTCTCGCAGCGTGGATGGCTCACGTTGATCCACAACCACCATCAGATGGAATCTGCCCAGCATAAGGCTAACTGGTTACGCTGCAATGGCATCGATGGCGAGATCATCGATCGCGCGACCGTTAAGGAAATGATGCCTCACCTGAACGTTGACGGCAGCGCGCGGTATCCCGTTATGGGCGCGTTCATTCAGCGGCGTGGTGGGACGATTCGCCACGATGCCGTAGCTTGGGGTTATGCGCGCGGGGCGAGCAGGCTCGGTGTTGACATCATTCAGAACTGCGAGGTCAAGGAGTTCGTCAAGGCCGGCAACAAGGTCACTGAAATTGTCACCACCCAAGGACTTATCGCATGCGATCGCGTGGGTGTAGCAGTCGCAGGCCATTCGAGCGTGATTGCTTCGCTTGCCGGATTTCGACTGCCTGTTACTAGCCGCCCCCTGCAGGCGATGGTGTCCGAGCCGATCAAGCCGTTGCTCGACCACGTCGTGATCTCGCCCGGTACGGGTGTTTACATCAACCAGACGCAAAAAGGCGAACTGGTAATGGGTGGCGTGCTTGATCTATACCATTCGTACGCACAGCGTGGAAACTTTCCGACAATCGAGAAAGTAGTCACAGCGGCGGTGGAAATGTTCCCGATTTACGGGCAGTTACGCCTGATGAGACATTGGGCTGGCATCGTTGACATCGTCCCGGACAGCTCCCCGATCATCGGTGCAACGCCGATCGACAACATGTTTATCAATTGCGGCTGGGGCACTGGCGGCTTCAAGGCGATTCCGGCGGGTGGGACTCTCCTCGCACATTCGCTTAGTACTGGCCGAACGCATCCTCTTGCAGAAAAGTTTGGTCTGGATCGCTTCCGCAGCAACCGCCTCATCGACGAGGGCGCTGCTGCTGGTATCGCACACTGACGGTAGAAATCATGATCGTAATTCGATGTCCTCATTGCAATGAGCTTCGCTCAGAAGAAGAGCTTACATATGGTGGCGAGGCGGATGTTACTCGCCCTCTGGATCCGGAAGCGGTAACGAACGACCAATGGACGGACTATCTGTTCATGCGCGACAACCCTAAGGGCGAAATTGTTGAGCAATGGTGCTGCGCAGCGGGTTGTGGCCAGTGGTTCAAGGCAGAGCGTGACACGGTGACCCATCAGATTGGAAACGTGACTCGCTTTGAAAACGCTGCAGTCCCGGAAGAGGTTGCACGATGAGTACAGTATCGCAAAGCCACCGCCTGGCAGATGGCGGCCTCATTGATCGCACGAAGCGTATCAGCTTCACGTTCAATGGGGCGACCATGTATGGCCATCCGGGCGATACGCTGGCGTCTGCCCTGTTGGCAAATGGCGTCAACGTAATCGCGCGCAGTTTTAAATATCACCGTCCTCGCGGGTTCTATGGCGTTGGGCTGGAAGATCCGAACTCGATGCTCGCTGTTCGCGACGGCTACGCTTACTATCCAGCATTGCGCGCAGGTCAGATTCGTCTTGCCGAAGGGATGCAAGCCGAGACGGTGAGTGGTTGGCCGTCGCCGAACTTCGACATTGGTGCTGTCGCGCAGCTTGCTTCGAAGGTTCTCGCCGCCGGCTTCTACTACAAGACGTTCAAATGGCCGGACTGGAAGCACTTTGAACCATTTGTGCGCCGCGCGACCGGATTTGGTCGTCCTGACGAATCGGTTGACCGCCATGATGTCCAGTACAGACACGCGTCATGTGACGTCCTCGTCATCGGTGCTGGCCCTGTCGGGCTGACCGCGGCCAGCGCGCTCCTGGAAAGCGGTCTGGATGTATTTGTCGTCGATGACCAGGCAACCCTCGGCGGATCGGGCCTTTGGGAGATGGCGCAAATTGCCGGCAAATCAGCGCGCGCATGGACCGCGTCCGTAATAGAGGATATGCGGGCCCGTTCCGGATTTACCGTCCTCTCAGGGACGACGGTGACCGGTGCGTATGAGGGGAACTTCTTCACGCTGGTACAGGCCTTCGTTGACGGAAAGGGTGTCCGAGCCGAGCGTCACTGGAAGGTCCGGGCGAACAACGTGATCTTGGCGACGGGTATGATTGATCGCCCGATGCTTTTCGAAGGCAATGATCGGCCCGGAATCATGCTGGCTTCGGCCGTACGCCGACTGATTGGCGAGTTCGGGGTCTGTCCAGCGAAGAAGCTTGCCGTCTACACAAACAACGACGGCGCCTACCTGACTGCCATTGATGCTCATCGCGCAGGTGCGCGGGTGGCAGCGATCATCGACACCCGTAGCAGGCACAAAGCGGTGCATGCGAAGGAAGCTCAGGCGCTCAACATTCCTTGCTTCTTTGAGAGCGAAATCGAGAAGTCAGGTGGCTACCGTCGACTTGTGAGCGTTACGGTTCGCGGCCGCGATGGCAGCCGCAAGAAAATCCAGTGTGATGGACTCGCGGTGTCCGGAGGATGGACGCCCCTTATCCATCTAGCGGCGCATAGAGGCGCGAAGCCGACCTATGACGCGAACAGCAGCACGTTTATTTGCTCTAGCGCTCCGTTGGGGTGGAAGATAGTAGGCGGAGCGGCAGGAACGGCAGACCTGATCGAGTCCATGGCCGACGCGTGGAGCGCGGCCGTTGAGATTGCGAAGGGGCACGACCGGACCGTAAGTGTTGCGGGACCCTCGGCGGTCGCGCGGAGCTATGGATCGGTCGATCCGATCTGGAAGCCGTCCTGCGGCTCGCCAGGCAAGATGTGGGTGGATCTGCAAAACGATGTCAAGGTTTCCGATGTCGAACTCGCGGCGCGGGAAAATTATGTGTCCGTTGAGCATCTGAAGCGGTATACGACGCTTGGGATGGGTACCGATCAGGGCCGAACCTCCAACATCAACGGCCTCGCAGTCATGGCGAAGGCGACTGGTCGCGAGATGGAGGCCGTTGGGACCACCACGTTCCGACCGCCTTATACGGCAGTACGCATGGGTACTATCGCAAACGGTCGGTTGGGCGACCGCCATCAGCCACGGCGTTACCTGCCGGGAGACGATGTACATCGTGAGATCGGTGGCGTGATGGAGGATTTCGGATGGGAGCGTCCCGACTGGTATCAGTCGAACGGCAGCGATCGTGAAAACGCTGTCGCGGCGGAGATGTCAGCTGTACGCAATCACGTGGGCATGTTCGACGGCTCGTCGCTGGGCAAGATCGAGGTGACCGGTCCTGATGCAGCCGAGTTTCTCGCCAAATTCTACGTTTCGAATATGGCGACGCTCAAGCCGGGCCGCATCCGTTATTCGGTGATGCTGCGTGAAGATGGTGTCATCTTCGACGACGGTGTCGTGACATGTATCGGCGAAAATCACTTTCTGGCAGGACCATCGTCGGGCAACGCTGAAGCAGTGGCAGCATGGTTCGAACGTTGGCGCCAGACGGAATGGCCGCATATGCGGGTGGCGATCTCGGCCGTGACGTCCAACTGGGCATCCATTGCGATTGCTGGTCCGAAAGCGCGGGATCTGCTGGCGCGACTGGATCCGAGCTTTGACATCTCGCATGAGGCTTTTCCACACATGGATTTCCGGGAAGGTCAGATCTGTGGTGTTCCCGCACGCGTCGCGCGGATCAGTTACACGGGTGAACTGCAGTACGAGATTTCGGTGCAGTCTCGGTTTGCGTCCGCACTGATGCGAGCGATCATCGAGAAGGGCGATGCCTTAAAGGTCCGACCGGTCGGTATGGAAGCATGGCTTCGCTTGCGGTTGGAAAAGGGGTATATCCACCTCGGTTCCGAAACGAACGGACGTACCACGCCGCTCGATATTGGAATGGGTTCGCTGATCTCCAAGCGAAAGGGCGATTTCATCGGCCGGCGTTCCCTGAAACTCTCCTTTGCAGTGAGCGAGGAGAAGGAGCAACTGGTCGGCCTCACCGCGTTGACCGGCAGTCTGAGCGTGGGCGGACGGGTGCTGGGTGACGGGCACAGCATGGTTCCGTGCCCGACGATCGGCTATGTCACGTCCGCGTGCTACAGCCCATCAGTCGGGCGGTCGATCGGTTTGGCACTGATCGAAAAAGGCCATAGCCGCGATGGCGATACGGTCCAGGTGTACAGCGACGGCAAGGTCATTACCTGCAAGATCTGTAACCCGACCTTCTATGATCCCAGCAATGACAGGTTGCAAGCATGACGCTCAAATCCATCTCTGCACTCGGCGTTTCGTTCGGCACAGCTGCGCCTATCGCTAGCTTCGGCGCGCAATGCGCGACGCTGTCAGAGCGTTCGGACATCGGCTCCGTCATCATCAACTGCGCAGTCGACGTCGCGGGCGTTACGACCCGTCTGGCAGAGATTCTTGAGTTCAGTCTACCGGCAGGACCGGGGATGACGACGGCCAGCAATCGAGGCACCAATGGCCTGTGGCTGACGCCGCGGTCGTGGCTCGTTCTCTGCAGGCCCGATGATGAGTTCCAGTTGATCGAACGCGTGAATGGCTCATTTCCCGACAAGCGGGTGAACGCCGCCGTGTTTTCCGACTATCTCTCGTGGTTCGAACTGAATGGGCCGAAATCGCTGGACGTTCTGACGGCGGGCGGCTTCGTCTCTCTCGATACAAAAGGGCTACCCGAGGGGTGTTGCAAGCGAACGCTGCTTGCTGGTATCCCAGTCGTACTCTTGAGAAGCAACGACGACGGATGGTTGCTAGGCGTCGAGCGTAGCCGGGCTTCCTACTTTTCCGATTGGCTCCAACATGCCGCGACGCGGGAAAGCAGAATTTCGTCATACAAGGCGTCGTGAGTCTTATCGCTGATAGCTCGCGGACTAAGAAGATCTGACGGGCAGGGCGTGGGCTGGTGGAGAAGGACTGCGGGCCAGCGGTTTCGCCTCGGGTCGGTGTATTTGGGTCGTACCTGCTATGCGTCTCCACGCCAGTCTACAAACAACGATTGATACTAATTAGGACAACTTATCATGAAATCTATTGTCGAGTTTTCTCCGATTCAGTTCACGCCGGAAGACTTCGTTGATCGGGAGGTGTTCAGCGCAATCGGCGACGAACTCGATCGTCAGCAACATCAGATCGAACTTATCGCATCGGAGAACATTGTTTCCCAGGCGGTCCTGGCCGCTCAGGGTTCCGTGCTCACGAACAAATACGCCGAAGGCTATCCCGGACGTCGCTACTACGGTGGTTGCGAGCACGTCGATGTGGTCGAGCAACTTGCGATCGATCGCGCGAAGAAGCTGTTCGGCTGCGAGTTTGCGAACGTGCAAGCACATTCGGGCGCGCAAGCAAACAGCGCTGTTATGTTTGCCCTCCTTCAACCGGGCGATACGATTCTCGGCATGGCTTTGTCGGCGGGTGGGCATCTCACGCACGGGGCGCCGCCGACGCTGTCTGGTAAATGGCTGAACGCGATCGGTTACGGCGTTCGTCAGGACACGGCGCATATCGACTACGATGAAGTGGCGCGTCTGGCAAAGGAGCATCGCCCGAAGATGATTATCGCTGGCGGGTCAAGCTATCCGCGTCAGATCGACTTTGCCCGCTTCCGCGCTATTGCCGACGACGTGGGTGCCTACCTGCTCGTGGACGCGGCGCATTATGCAGGTCTTATCGTTGCAGGGGTGTATCCATCGCCGATGCAACACGCACACGTCGTTACGTCCACGACTCATAAGACCCTTCGCGGTCCGCGCGGGGGCCTCATTCTCACGAATGACGAAGCTTTGGCCAAGAGGATTAATTCCGCGGTCTTTCCCGGTCTTCAAGGCGGGCCGCTGATGCACGTGATTGCTGGAAAGGCTGTGGCCTTCGGCGAAGCACTCGAGCCGTCGTTCCGCAGCTATGCCGAGTCGGTTCTGGTCAATGCACGTGCGCTTGCCGCTCGACTGTCGCATCACGGCGCAACGATTGTCTCCGGTGGTACGGACAGCCACATCGTTCTAGTCGATCTGCGTCCGCTTGGAGTAACCGGCAAGGATGCAGAAATCGCGCTGGAGAAAGCTGGTCTGACCTGCAACAAAAACGGGATTCCCTTTGACCCGGCACGTCCGGCAATCACGTCCGGAATCCGCCTGGGCACTGCGGCAGGAACGACCCGTGGTTTTGGTGTTAAGGAGTTCGAGACTGTCGCAGATCTCATCGTTCAGGTACTTAGGTCCACGTCGGCCGGCGATATCGAAGCCGCAACCGTTGCGAACTCGGTTCGCGACCAAGTTCGCGATTTGTGTGCCCGTTTTCCCATTTACGAGGACAGGGACTGACTGAGAAGGTTGATTTATCGGGAATGCACAAGTCCGTGCGTTCCTTGAATGCATATGTAGGAGCAGGAATGTCGCTCGCTGACGTAATAAGAGAAGTTGAAGGGGCCACGGTTGAACCTGACGTTCATCGCACGATTGACGCAGACTACTATGTGCTGACGGTAACCAGTCGGGGCGCACGTGGCATCGTGGGCGCAGTCGGAACCTTTCTTGCAGAACACAATTGTGACATCACCGAGCTCGCCCAGTACGACGACGAAGAGGCGAATCACTACTATTCGCGCGTCGTATTCAGAGCTTGTGAAAATGCCCCTGAAACGCTGGCCATCCTTCGCAAGGACTTCCCGCGGACGGCGGCGCGGTTTGGCATGCAGTGGCACATTCAAGCGCGAGCTTATAGACCCCGCGTACTGGTTATGGTCAGCAAGGCGGACCATTGTCTCGAAGACCTTCTTTATCGCGTGCGCACGGGCGATCTCGGTATGGATATCAGCGCCGTTGTATCGAACCATGAGACGCTTCGCGCTCAGGTGGAACATCATGGCATCCCGTATCACGTTCTACCGGTGACCCCTGAGAGAAAGCCGGCACAGGAAGCCGAATTGCTTGGGCTTGTCGAAGAAACAAGAAGCGAACTGGTTATCCTCGCACGATACATGCAAGTACTGTCCGACGATCTGTGCAGGAAATTGGCTGGAAGGGCGATCAATATCCACCATTCACTGCTGCCCAGCTTCAAGGGTGCTAAGCCGTATCGTCAGGCCTACGATCGTGGCGTCAAGTTCATCGGTGCAACTGCGCACTATGTGACCTCCGATCTCGACGAAGGTCCTATCATCGAGCAGGCGATCGAGCGCGTGGATCACCAGTTTCGCGCAGAGGACCTTGCGGCGGCCGGTCGTGATCTGGAATCTCTAGCTCTGGCGAAGGCGGTGCGGCTTCATATCGAGCGTCGCGTGTTCCTGAGCGGAACGCGGACCATCGTTTTCCGATAACAGTGGGCTCGAGGATGAACATGGATGATCTACCCGCGAACGTAACTCTTACGTCGAACGAGGCCCGTGGAGTTGCTTGCCAGATCATTGTGGAAGGATTGCGCATCTTTGTGCGAGTAGGACTGCATCCCCATGAAGAGAGCGCGCCGCAGCCGGTCGTTTTTGACGGGGTATTTACCTACTCATCAGGATTCCCTTCGAGCGATCGCTATATTGACTACGACGCATATTGCACGCGGCTCATCAACTATCTCGCAGGTCGCCCACACATTCGTCTACTTGAGTCGTTGGCCGCTGAGATTGCCGCGTGGTCGTTCGTCTCCTACGCAGAGATGGAAGCGGTCTCCATCACGTTGCACAAGCCGAAGATACGCAAAGATACGAACCGCCTTTGTGTTCGACTGACCAACTCGCGTGAAGCGTTTGAGCGGTCGCGCCAGCCAGGGGATGACCGGTAGCAGGAACGCTTCGGGCGTCGCCGGCAAAATTCGGCCGCAGTCTACAACCCACCCTAACCTGTCATTCACATCGACATGATTAGCACATTCGATCTGTTCAAGATTGGCATCGGCCCGTCATCGTCGCATACGGTTGGGCCGATGGTCGCAGCGAAGAGCTTCCGCGATGAACTCAGTCCGGACACTTCGCGGATATCCGTTGAGCTGTTCGGGTCACTCGCCTGGACCGGCTTCGGGCACGGAACGGATTCTGCCATCTGTCTGGGACTGCTCGGCGAAACACCGGTCGGCGTCGATCCAGACAAGGTTGTTGAACTCGTCAGGCAGCTTAAAGAGTTCAAAAGTTTCATCGTGCGCGGCGAGCGCCCCGTCGGCTTTGATCCTGTGCAGGATTTGAAATTTGATTACGAGACGCTGCTTAGCGGGCATACCAACGGGATGCGGTTCAGGGCATTCTCCGCGGCAGGGGATCTCCTGCTGGAAAGAATTGCGTATTCCATCGGAGGTGGATTCGTCACAATCGAGGGGGAAAGCGCGTCAGCGCCTCCGCAGGAGCCCGCGAAGCATGTCTTCAGAAATGGTGTTCAATTGCTCGAGCTGTGCAATCGCACCGGAATGCGCATTTCCGAAATTCAGCGTGTAAATGAAGAGGGTCTTCGAAGCCACGATGAGGTTAGGGCCGGTCTGGACATGGTCCGCAATGCAATGTTTGACTGTATTGATCGCGGCCTGCGTACTGAGGGCCGTTTGCCAGGTAATTTGAATGTGCAGCGTAGGGCCAAGGCACTTTACGAAAAGATCCAGATTAGCCATGTGGAGAAATGCAAGTATCCGCACGAGATTATGGATTCGGTTTCTGCATACGCTATCGCAGTGAACGAGGAAAACGCCTCGGGCGGCCGCGTCGTCACTGCACCAACCAACGGCGCGGCCGGGATCGTGCCGGCTGTCCTTCGGTACTACCGCGATTTTTGCAATAACTATTCGGAGGAAGGTGCGCGTGACTTCCTGCTTACGTCTGCTGCCATCGGCGGGTTGGTCAAGATGAATGCGTCGATATCGGGTGCTGAGGTTGGATGCCAAGGTGAAGTCGGTTCGGCGGCAGCAATGGCAGCTGCTGGTCTAGCCGCAGTGCTTGGCGCTTCGCCCTATCAGATCGAAAACGCTGCGGAGATCGCTCTCGAACATCATCTGGGCATGACGTGCGATCCGGTCGGAGGGTTGGTGCAAATTCCATGTATAGAACGTAACGCGTTCGGCGCCAACAAGGCAATTGTCGCAGCGTCATTGGCGCTAAGAGGCGACGGCACGCACAGGGTGTCGCTGGACGAGGCAATCGAGACTATGCGGCAAACCGGTCTCGACATGCTGTCCAAATACAAGGAAACCTCTCAGGGGGGGCTCGCGGTCAACGTCGCTAATTGCTGATTAAATTATTGGATATATCGAATGCTTTGGTATATCAACGTTTTTATAAGTAGCACCGAAGGGCTACAGGCAGAGAAGCCAGAGTTCGACAGTTACTTCCTAACCCCGGCATATCTGGGAGAATGCATGAAGAATCAGTTCCGTTCACATCTGCGCGCGACGCTTGAAGAGATGCGTGTTGCAGGTTTTTATAAGACTGAGCGCGTCATCTGGAGTCCTCAGGCGTCCGGCATCAAACTGGAAAGCGGTCAGGAAGTGCTAAACTTCTGCGCCAATAACTATCTGGGACTGGCCAACGACGCGCGACTGATCGAAGCAGCGAAGGCTGGCCTGGATGCAGATGGCTTCGGCATGGCATCCGTTCGTTTCATCTGCGGTACGCAAAGCGTTCACAAGGCGCTTGAGGAAAAGCTGGCCGAATTCCTGGGCACAGAAGATGCAATCCTGTACGGCAGTTGCTTCGATGCGAATGGCGGCCTTTTCGAGACGTTGCTCGGTGAGGAAGACGCGATCATCAGCGACGAACTCAACCACGCCAGCATCATCGACGGCGTACGTCTCTGCAAGGCCAAGCGGTTCCGCTACAAAAACAATGATCTTGCCGATCTCGAAACTCGTCTGAAAGAAGCGGACGCTGCCGGCGCTCGATTCAAGCTGATCGCGACGGATGGCGTGTTTTCGATGGACGGAATTATTGCTGACCTTCAGGGTATCTGTGACCTCGCCGATCGATATGGCGCGCTCGTTATGGTGGACGACTCGCACGCGGTCGGATTTGTCGGTACGAACGGCCGAGGAACCCACGAACACTGTGGCGTTCTCGGGCGCGTTGACATCATCACCGGGACCCTCGGCAAAGCACTGGGCGGCGCATCGGGCGGATACGTTGCTGCGAGCAAGGAGATCGTTGACATGCTCCGGCAACGAAGCCGTCCTTATCTTTTTTCGAACACGCTCACACCAAGCATTGCCTCGGCGTCCCTGAGGGTCCTCGAACTACTCGCCGGCAATGAAGGAGTCGCGCTGCGCCAATGCGTTCGAGAAAATGGTGCGCATTTCCGCAAGTCGATGAGCGCGCTGGGCTTTGACCTCGTTCCGGGCGAGCACCCGATCATCCCGGTCATGCTGGGTGACGCTCAATTGGCGTTGAATATGTCGGAGGCACTGCTGAAGGAAGGTGTCTACGTAATTGGCTTTTCCTACCCGGTCGTGCCGAAGGGCAGGGCGCGGATCCGGACACAGATGAGCGCCGCCCATACGTTCGAACAGATTGATCGCGCGGTCGATGCGTTCGCGCGTGTCGGCCGTTCGCTTGGAGTGATTCAGTAAAGCCGTTGGCTTCGTGCAACTGCGATACCTTGACCGACAGGAAACACAGCAATGAAAGCATTAGCTAAGCTTGAGCGCGGGCCAGGTCTCACTCTGACGGAGGTCGAGCGACCGCAGGTGGGGCCGAACGACGTGTTGATCCGCATTCGCAAGACTGCCATTTGCGGCACCGACATCCACATTTGGAAATGGGACGACTGGGCCCAGAAGACGATTCCTGTGCCGATGCATGTGGGGCATGAATATGTTGGTGAGATCGTTGAGATGGGCCGGGAAGTGAAAGGCTTTGCGCTCGGCGACCGAGTGTCGGGCGAAGGCCACATTACCTGCGGCTTTTGCCGCAACTGCAGGGCGGGGCGTCGCCATCTCTGCCGAAACACCACGGGAGTTGGCGTGAATCGCGAAGGTGCGTTCGCGGAATACCTGTGCATTCCCGCTTTCAATGCGTTCACGATTCCGGAAGACATTTCGGACGATCTGGCCGCCATCTGTGACCCATTCGGTAACGCTACCCATACTGCGCTCTCGTTCAACCTTGTTGGCGAGGACGTTCTCATTACCGGAGCGGGCCCAATCGGGGTGATGGCGGTGGCCATCGCGCGACATGTCGGGGCTCGAAACGTGGTCGTCACGGACGTCAACGACTATCGCCTTGACCTCGCGACGCAGATGGGGGCAACCCGCGCAGTCAACGTTTCGACGGAGGATCTTCACAGCGTCATGATCGATCAGGGGATGACCGAGGGATTCGATGTAGGTCTTGAAATGTCGGGCGTGCCCAGCGCGTTTACCGCAATGCTGGAAGCAATGAATCATGGTGGTAAGGTTGCGCTTCTCGGTATTCCTCCGGCAAAGACGGCGATTGATTGGAATCAGGTGATCTTCAAGGGCCTCGAACTGAAGGGCATTTACGGAAGGGAGATGTTCGAGACCTGGTACAAGATGGTGGCGATGCTTCAGAGCGGTCTCGATCTTTCCCCAATCCTCACGCATCACTTTCCTGTCGCCGACTATCAGAAAGCATTCGACACGATGTTGTCCGGAAATAGCGGGAAGGTGGTACTCGATTGGACCGCTGCGTGACGTTTGGTCCGTCCAGAATCAGTAGATAGGTATCGGGCGCTGTCCTCCGGGGCGGCGACCCTCTGCTCGGGGGGCGAGGGGCAAACCTTCCGAGCCGGTTGCCGCAGTTTGCGGCCCGTCGGGCTGTCATTAGGATTAGGGTATGAGCTGGCGAAGGTCGCACAGGACATTGCCGCCGAAACCGGGCTGGAGCCTCGTCCGGTGTCCGACGGGCGGCGCGTAGCCGGCATCTACCGGCGTAGCGTAGTGCTTGCCAGTGGGCGCTACGCGATGCTTGACGATGAAATGGGGTTCAGCCCGGTGCCGTGGAAGCCGGTGATTGAGCTGCGGATGGGGCAGCAGCTCGCCGCGACAGTACGCGACAATCGAGTGTCTTGGGAAATTGGGGTTCGGCGCAACGCGTCCTCTGGATGATGGTAGCGGCCAAGTTTTCTGCCGACGACGTCACCCGGCGTTGACTGGTGACTCCAAGCCCCGAAGCACCAGCAGCAGGCCCGCCGCGAGATCGGTTTCGAATTCATAGCGCAACGGTTGCAGTTCCGGCAGCTCCAGCACGCTGCTCAGGGCCAGGGTCGGGCTTGCGAGCGGCCACAATCCGATCATCAGCGCCATCGCTAGCCGCAGGAACGTCACATATGCGGTGAGCGGCAGCGCTGGCGCCAAACGATGAAGTTGCTCGGCCACATCCGATATTAATTTCAATGAGCTGCGCTTGAATGCCGTTAGCCTCTCGGTCGAGACGTTGCGCTCGATGATAGAAGGCAAGATGCTGAATAGGTGGCACATCAGCGGGTAGGCCGCGCTTGCGCTGGCGAAGTCGCGAGCGATCAGTTCCGGCGAGACCCGCGGGGCGGCGGCGAGTCGGGCGCCCAGATCGTCTCTCCAATGCGCCGACTCCTCCTCCAGTAAGGCCAGCAGCAGTGCCTCGCGGTTCTCAAAATATCGGTACACGTTCGATTTGGTCATCTGCGCCTGCCGCGCCAGTTCGTTCAAGCCCAGCTCTCTCACATCCATGCCCGCGTGCAGGGCCGCCTTGGCCGTGCCCAGCAGGTGCCGGCGGCGCTCCTCTTTTTGTTCTGGCCGACGCGCTCGTTGAAATGAATCTGGTGTTGTCATAAAGATCAATCGAAAAAAGTGATGAATGCCTCAACTGTTTCGGGTGGACTACCGCTTGACAGAAGACCACCGGTCTTTTATATTGAAGACCACTGGTTCCTTATTTACCATATCCTTCAGCGGAGCACAACATGTCTACCCCACTCATCGTTCGTTCAGAACTTCTCAGCCAGAATTTGACCGGCAAGACCTACGTCGTCACTGGCGCCAATTCCGGCATCGGCCTGGTCACCGCCCAGCAACTTGCGAAACAGGGCGCCACTGTCATCATGGGTGTGCGGCGCGTCAACGAGGGGACGCGCGTGGCCGCCGAGATCCGCCGCGAAACGGGGGCGGCCAAGCTGGTCGTGTACCAGCTCGAGCTGGGCGACTTAAAGTCGGTGCGCGCTTTCGCGGCCGAGGTGAACCGCAACCATCCCGAGCTGCAGGGTCTAGTCAACAATGCCGGCGTGATGAAGACGCCGTTCGGTCGCACCAAGGACGGTTTCGAAACCCAATTTGGCGTGAATCACCTCGGGCACTTCCTGCTTACCAACCTGTTGATGGAAGGGCTCAAAGCTGGGGCGCCGTCACGTGTAGTCAACCTGTCGAGCTTCTTCCACGAGTTCGCGATGGGCCGTAAAGGTGAGATCCACTTCGATGACCTGAACTATGAGCGCCGCCCGTTCGATACGTGGGAGGCGTACGCGCAATCCAAGCTGGCCAACCTGCTGCACGCGCGCGAGCTGGGCCGCCGCTTGGCCGGCACCGGTGTGACGACCGCCAGTGTCAACCCTGGCTTCGTGCGCACCAACCTTGTGAAGATCCCGCTGCCGATGTGGCTGCAGCGCCTGCTGCTGCAGCCAGTACTGCGTCTGGTCGGCATGATCGAACCATGGGAAGGCGCGCAGACTACGCTGCACGCATTGCTGGCGCCGGAGGTCGAGCAGCAATCGGGTGCCTACTTTAGCCAGATCGCCCGCTACCAGGACAAGGCTTCCCGCGCCGGCGGATGGCCCCTGCGTTCGCCCAACCCAGTGGCGCTCGACGACGCTGTCGCTGAGCGGCTGTGGAACGCCAGCGAGGCACTGGTGGAATCGAAGTGAGAACCTATACGAATCCCGCCGCCCTGCGGTAACTAGAACCAAGAGCAACCAATGAAGAAACGTAATCCGATGATCGCCTTGACGCTGGCCCTCACTCTGACGGGCGGCGCCGCACTAGCGCAGAGTACCCCGGTGGGCGTATGGCAGATGTACGACGACGACACCAAGCAGCCGCTGTCGTTGGTGCGCATCAGCGAAACGGCCGGGGTTCAGAGCGGGAAGCTTGAAAAACTGCTCGACCCGGCGCGCCAGAACGACAAGTGCACGCTATGCGCCGACGAACGAAAGAACCAGCCGATGCTGGGCATGACGATCATGCGCAATGTGAAGGCATCCGGTGACGGCACTTGGGGAGGCGGCGACATCCTCGATCCGAACAACGGCAAGGTTTACGGCGTGCGGCTCAAGCCTATCGAGGGCGGCAAGGCGCTCGAAGTGCGTGGGTATATCGGGCCGTTCTTCCGCAGCCAGCGTTGGACCAGGGTCGAGTGAGCCACGGCCAATCCGCGTAGTGCCTTTATGTCGGCCGGTGTCGCGCTGATGCTGGTGTACCCAGCGCCTAAGGTCTCTTTGGCGTCCTGCTCAATAGCGCGGATAAGGGTGCGTGGCCCGCGCTGCAGGGCGCGACCTCCCCCGTGAAGCCTGGCGCCTATTACGGGCCAATCGGTTTTCGCGGTGTGAGAGGTGTTTCGGGCGAGGCGTCTAGATCCGCAGAGGCACAGGACCCCACGCTCGCACGACGCCTTTGGGATCAGTCGGTCGCTATGACGGCTATCGATCCAGGCTTGCTCGTAGCTGACTTATTCTTGAATAGAAATTAAAAAAGATGGTCTCCGTTGACCCGAGCCTGCCGATTTAGAAGAGTTAAGAATAATGGATATTGATTTTCGATGTGCCGAATGCGGTGATTGCTGCCGTGGATTCAGGCTTCCACTTTCGATTGAAGAAGCTTTGTCCTGGCTGCATGATGGAAATCCCGTTGAGGTGCTTTGTGAGGCGATACCGTGGGTAGATGAACCACCCCTCACTAATTTTGTCGCGACGTTCAAGCGCGAACGGTCATTTTCTGGGATGTCCGGAGCCTTGCCGATCCGCGTCATTGTGACGTTGGCGGCCCCCCTGGGAAGTGGTTGCCCGAACCTTTCGACAGACAACCAGTGCAAGATTTATGAACGACGCCCCAGAACCTGTCGAACGTATCCCGCCGAGGCCAGCCGCTTGATCGAACTCGTTCCGCAGAGTCGCCGCTGCCCTCCGGAGGCGTGGCAGCCTGGAGGTCAGCCTTTGATGAGACAGGGTACTTACGTGGGGTCAAAACTTATCGCGCTCGTCCAAGACAAGTTAACGCAATCCGTCAACGATGCGCCGTTGCTTAGCTCTCTACGCCAAGCGCTTGGGGTCCATCGGACGGCTTTGTCAAATGAGGTGGCACTTGGCCAGTATGGGGCCAAGTGCGCGCGGCGGCTGGAATCGGGCCTAACTCATTGCCCCATATGGCCTTTTGCGCGGCTATCCGGCTGCACTAAGGGCTTGACAGCGGACACATTTTAAGCGCGTGTCCACACCATCTGGTCGACAAGGGAGGCGCTTTGTCGGGCTTCTCTGCCTAGGTGAATACCCGGCATGGCTGAAAGCTTCACAACGTCGTCTGTTTTGTTCTACGCCAACTGCATTTCGGCTCGATAGTATTCATTGCACTTAGCAGCCATCGAGTGTGTTGATTTGAGTGGAGGCAGAGCAACGCGACAGAAGCGATAGCGATTCGCAACGGACTCGGAAGCTAGCGGATGTTGTGGCGTCGTCAAGGATATCCGCCCGTCTGCATTCCGCGCGTTTCGCAGAGCCGATAGTGCGATTTTGAGCTCAGGAGGCGAGAGGAAAGTAACACGAAATCGTGGATTTGCTGGTTCCCGAAGTCTTACAAAATTGGACGCAATTGGACGGCAGACTCGTGATGGGATCAATTGGATTCTGTCGTCGACGGAGCAATTTGATTTTCAGATCGTCGGTCTTGCGAATTTTTTGAAAGTGAATTTTGGATGCGATCAGGAGTTTAACCATGTTGAATAAAAACAGATGTATGGGGCTGCTTTCCACGGCGCTGATGGCGGGCCTCTGCGCAAGTGTTCCCGCAACTGCCAGTGCTGACCAGGTAGTCAAGATTGGCGTTTCTGCGCCGCTGACCGGCGGCGGCGCCGCCCTGGGAAAGGACACCGAGAACGGCGTACGTATGGCGATTGACGAGGCCAACGCACAGCACCCGACGATCGGCGGAGCGGCCGTGCGATTCGAGCTGGACTCTATGGATGATCAGGGAGACCCCCGTGTCGGGATGCAGACTGCCCAGAAGTTGGTGGATGACGGGGTCGCTTTCGTGGTTGGGCCGCTGAATTCCGGCGTTGCACTGCCTAGCTCGCCCGTGTACGCGAACGCCGGAATTCCCATTCTGCTTGCGTCGGCTACCAACCCGGAAATCACGCTACACGGTCTGAAGACGGTTTTTCGCATGATACCGACCGATGCGCAGAATGCTGGAATTGCCGGGAAATATGCAGTTACTGTGCTAAATGCGAAGCGCATTGCCGTCATGGACGATCGGACGGCTTTCGGGCAAGGCGAGGCAGAAGAGTTCATCAAGGCAGTCAAAGCGGCCGGCGGCAACATCGTCGATCAGCAGTATACGAATGACAAGGCTGTCGACTTCCGGGCTCAATTGACTCATATCAAGTCGTCAAACGCTGACCTGCTGTACTTCGGTGGCCTCGACGAGCAGGCTGGCGCGGTCGTCAAACAGATGAAACAACTCGGTTTGCGGGCCCAGTTCCTCGGGGGGGGAGCGGTAGCGGACTCGGTCTTCACGAAGATTGCCGGATCCTCGGCCGACGGCTCGATGGCGTGGGAATATGGGCGTCCGCTCGCCTCACTTCCGCGCGGCAGGGAGTTCGCGGGCAAGTACAAAACGAAGTTCGGAACTGAGAACCTGACGTACTCTCCGTTTGCGTATGATGCGACGCTTCTCGCCATTGACGCCATGAAAAAGACCGGGTCGACCAAACCAGACGTGTTCGCTCCTGCGATCCGATCCATGGATTACACCGGCATCACTGGCAACGTATCGTTTGATAAGAATGGTGACCAGAAGAGCCCGGTGTCGACCCTGTATCAAGTCAAAGATGGGCAATGGCAACCGATCAAGACCGTGAGCGGCAGCGGCGGCTAGTAGTCTTCTGACTTTGCGCGGAGTGATGCTAGCTCTAGCAGCATCGAAGTCGGCGCCGGCGCGGGGCTTCAGTCCTGCCCCTCTATGGGGCGCGCGATTCCGCACATAGCAATCAAATCAGGCTCTAGGCAATATCGAGCCTGCTTTCTCATACCCCGCTGAGCAACCAGACATTGCATCAGTTCTGCGTTGCAAAGGTCTGGCGAGCGACCCATAAGCGAATTTCACCCGGCGGGTACATCGGCGCCTGTATCTACGCCATTGGGCCGCCTCTGGCGACTCGCGGGTGACAGGTTTCGATTCGCTTGCAGGACCAGAGCACATTTCATCTTCGGGCAAGCAAAATGGATATCCTGATCCAGCAGATCATCAATGGACTGGTGCTGGGCAGCGTCTATGCCATCATCGCACTGGGCTACACAATGGTGTACGGCATTCTGGGCATCATCAACTTCGCCCACGGCGACGTACTGATGGTCGGCGCGATGGTCGCGTTATCGACCATCTCGGTGCTGCACAACCACTTCCCCGGACTCGGCAACATCCCGACGTTGATCATCGGGCTCATTGTTGCGGCCGCGGTATGCGCGGTCGTCGGCTACGTGATCGAACGCGCCGCCTATCGGCCCCTGCGCCGGGCGCCGCGCCTCGCGCCGCTCATTACCGCAATCGGGGTATCGATCCTGCTGGAGACGCTGGCCATGATGATCTGGTCGCGCAACCCG